>JAISWH010000105.1 GCA_031271125.1 Dysgonamonadaceae bacterium | reverse complement strand
CCAAAAAAAATGTTTGTTTAGTCCGGGCTAAAGGGAAAAACAATGAAATTTTGATTGAAGGAGCAGAAAAACGTTTGGATAGGACGTCGGTTGCGCTTCGATTAAAAGCTACTTTGGATGACAACGGAAATTTCAACTTGTATTCGAAATTGGATGATGAAGCCGGTTACGTTCTCGAAGGAAGTTGCAGTATTTCGGAATTATTTGAGAGTACGGTTTTCGGGATTGCTTGCTATTTTTCTGCCTCACACAGCAAAGAGTTTTATTTCGATGATTTTCTGGTACAGGACTTGGAAAGCGGTAATCCCGACCCTGATCCAAATCCTGACCCTGATCCTGACCCTGACCCCGATCCTGACCCCGATCCTGACCCCGACCCTGACCCCGACCCCGACCCCGACCCTGACCCCGACCCCGACCCGGATCCCGATCCAAACCCCGATCCTGATCCCGACCCAAACCCTGATCCCAATTCAAATTTATCGGAGAATTTTAATGACGGCCTGCTTCATGGCAGCAACCGTTCGGTTGAATGGACGGGCGACGCAAACAAATTCATTGTAAACAGCTCCCTTCAGTTGCAGTTAGACGCTTCGGGCGCCGACTCTCCGGTGCAGTTGAAAACCGCTTTGGTTTTTTCGAGGAATATGCAATGGGAGTGGTGGATGAAAATGGATTTTAGCCCTACTGTGTACAACTATGTCAAAGTATTTTTGTGTAGCGACGAAAATAATTTGACCGGCGAACTGAACGGACTTTTCGTCCGGATCGGTTATACCAAAAAAAATGTTTGTTTAGTCCGGGCTAAAGGGAAAAACAATGAAATTTTGATTGAAGGAGCAGAAAAACGTTTGGATAGAACGTCGGTTGCGCTTCGATTAAAAGCTACTTTGGATAACAGCGGAAATTTCAACTTGTATTCGAAATTGGATGATGAAGCCGGTTACGTTCTCGAAGGAAGTTGCAGTATTTCGGAATTATTTGAGAGTACGGTTTTCGGGATTGCGTGCTATTTTTCTGCCTCACACAGCAAAGAGTTTTATTTCGATGATTTTCTGGTACAGGACTTGGAAAGCGGCAATCCTGACCCGGATCCCGACCCCGACCCTGATCCCGACCCTGATCCCGACCCTGATCCGGATCCAAATCCTGACCCTGACCCCGATCCAAACCCTGATCCTGACCCCGATCCCAATCCTGACCCCGATCCAAATTCCGATCCCGACCCAAGCGATATAATCATTAACGAAATCTTGTACGATCCGCCTGCGGGAGGCGCCGAATATGTTGAAATCTACAACACTTCCGGCAAAACATTCGATTTGCGTTTTTTGAGTTTCACTACGCGAAAACCTTCCGACGGCTCATTGAACAAGTCTTATGCTTTGGCGGCAAGCGAAACTTTGTTCCATCCCCAGGAATACCTTGTGATTACAAAAGGTAAGGATTTGGTATGCCCGTTTTTCTATTGTCATCAGGAATCCCTTTTCGCCGAGTTAAGCATAATGCCTGCTTTGGCAAATACATCCGGTTGCGCCGTCATTCTGGATAACAAAACCGATGAGGTGATCGACGAATTTGCCTATAATGCGAGTATGCATTCGGCAGGAATTAGTAACAAAAAGGGTATCTCTTTGGAGCGTTCCGATTTTAACCGGCCTACAAATGATGCGGATAATTGGCACTCGGCTTCGGCCGACAGCGGCTTCGGAACACCCGGTTATCAAAATTCTCAAAAGACGAATCAAACAGGAACAGAAGCGATAAGCATTGTTTATCCCCAATTCAGCGCAGATAATTATTTTGTTCATTATCAATTGGATAAGCCGGGATATCGCTGCCGGGCTTTTGTTTACGACCTTATGGGAAGAATCGTGAACACCATTGCCAACAATGAATTGTTGGGAACAGAAGGTAAATTGCTTTGGAACGGGAAAGGAAGTTCCAATCAGCAGCTTATTGCCGGAATTTATATTGTTTATGTAGAAGTTTATAATATGGACGGTGACGTAAAAAAATTCCGCAAACCGGTTGTTGTTAAGCGATGCGAAATATACTTTATGCGGGAATAAACGAGTAAACAAGTAAACGAGTTGACAAGTAAACGAGTAAACAGGGTATAAAGAGCCGTAACTCGTTTACTCGTCAACTTGTTTACTCGTTTACTTGTCAACTTGTCAACTCGTTTATTCCTGCGTAAAGCATATTTCGCATCGCTAAAAATAATTTTTTTCATTACATGCGTTTGGAAATTGTAAGATTTTCATCTATTTTTGCATAAATATCCGTCAATCAATTATCAAAAATCCAGATAGAAATGCATAAAGAAATCGTTGAAACTCCTTTAATGAAACAATATATTGAGATAAAATCCAAGCATCCCGATGCTATCTTGTTATTTCGTGTAGGAGATTTTTATGAAACTTTTTCGGATGATGCGATTGCAAGCGCCGAAATACTTGGAATTACACTGACGCGCAGGGCGAACGGTTCGGCTCAATTTGTAGAATTAGCCGGATTTCCCCATCATGCTTTAGACACTTATTTGCCCAAATTGGTGAGAGCGGGAAAACGAGTCGCCATTTGCGACCAATTGGAAGATCCGAAATTAACTAAAAAATTAGTCAAACGAGGAATTACCGAATTAGTTACTCCCGGAGTTTCAATTAACGATAACTTGTTGAATCACAAGGAAAATAACTTTCTTGCTGCCGTTCATTTGAATAAAAGTATCTGTGGAATCGCTTTTTTCGACATTTCTACGGGTGAATTTTTGATTGCGGAAGGTACGATTGATTATATCGACAAATTGATTAACAACTTTGCACCGAAGGAAGTCTTGATAGACAGGAATAAACGCAAGCAATTCAGGGAAACATTCGAAAGTAAATTAACAACTTTCGAGATGGACGATTGGATTTTCACGGAAGACACGGCCAATGCCCGTTTGCTGAAACAGTTTGAAACTCAAAACCTGAAAGGCTTCGGTATTCAACAACTGAGAAACGGAATTGTCGCCGCCGGCGCAATCTTGTATTATCTTGATTTGACGCAACATACGCAAATCGGACATATCACTTCCATTTCCCGAATCGAAGAAGACCGTTACGTTCGTTTGGACCGGTTTACGGTTCGCAGCCTTGAGTTGCTGGAACCAATGAACGAAGGCGGAAAGTCGCTTCTCGACATCCTTGATCGAACCATTACGCCTATGGGTTCGCGTTTGTTAAAACGATGGATTGTTTTCCCGCTGAAAGAAGTAAAACAAATCGAAAATCGGCTTTCGGTTGTCGAATATTTTTTCAGGGAACCCGAGCTGAAGGAATTTTTGGAAAAACAATTTGCCTTAATCGGGGATTTGGAACGGGTTATTTCCAAAGTCGCCGTTGGGCGTGTTAATCCAAGGGAAGTTGTGCAATTGAAAGTCGCCTTGAAAGCCATTGAACCGATTAAGCAGATTTGTCTACAGTCGGATAATTTCAATCTTCAAAAAATCGGCGAACAGCTGAATCTCTGTGAAATAATCCGAAACAAATTAGACCGGGAAATAGCGCCCGATCCTCCGGCGCTGGTGAATAGGGGAAATGTGATTGCCAAAGGCGTCAATGAAGAACTTGACCAATTGCGCGAAATCGCTTATTCGGGGAAAGATTATTTGTTACAAATTCAGCAACGGGAAAGCGAAGAAACAGGAATCCCTTCTTTGAAAGTAAGTTACAACAACGTTTTCGGTTATTACATCGAAGTTCGTAATACGCATAAAGATAAAGTTCCTTCCAATTGGATACGAAAACAGACTTTGACGCAAGCCGAGAGGTATGTCACGGAAGAACTGAAAATTTATGAAGAAAAAATCTTGGGCGCCGAGGATAAAATCATTGAACTGGAAGCGAAACTTTTCAACGAAATGGTATCGGAATTGATGGAATATATCGTTCCGGTCAAGGCAAATGCCAATCTGATTGCTAAGGTTGATTGTCTGTTGTCTATGGCAAAGATAGCGCAACGAAACAAATATATCCGGCCACAAATCAATGAGGATAATGTATTGGATATCAAATCCGGACGTCATCCGGTCATTGAAACGCAATTGCCTTCGGACGAACCGTATATTCCAAACGATATTTATCTGGATGACAAAAAGCAACAGATCATTATCATCACCGGTCCGAATATGGCAGGGAAATCGGCTTTGTTGCGGCAAACCGCTTTAATTACCCTCATGGCTCAAATCGGTTCTTTTGTCCCGGCGGAATCGGCAGCCATCGGACTTGTAGATAAAATCTTCACCCGCGTCGGCGCAAGCGACAATATTTCGCTCGGAGAATCCACTTTTATGGTGGAAATGAATGAAGCGTCGGACATCTTGAATAATCTTTCCGCAAAAAGTTTGATCCTTTTCGACGAATTGGGGCGAGGCACGTCTACTTACGACGGGATTTCTATTGCCTGGGCGATTGTCGAACATATTCACGAACATTCGAGGGGAGCGGCTAAAACGCTTTTTGCCACTCATTACCATGAGTTGAATGAGATGGAAAAATCGTTTAAACGAATTAAAAATTACAATGTTTCCGTCAAAGAAGAAAACAACCGCGTTATTTTCCTGCGGAAATTGGCGCGGGGTGGGAGCGAACATAGCTTTGGTATTCACGTGGCAAAAATGGCGGGAATGCCCCAAAGTATCGTAAAACGCGCCAATGAAATTTTAGCCCAGTTGGAAACGGACAATCGCAAATCGGGCATTGCCAAACCGATGCGGAAATTGTCGTCGGAAAGGGAGGGTTATCAACTGAGTTTCTTCCAATTGGACGATCCCGTACTTTCTCAGGTTCGGGATGAAATAAATCATTTGGACATAAACAATTTAACTCCTCTGGAAGCGTTAAATAAATTAAACGAGATTAAGCGAATCGTAAAAGGGAAATAAATTGTTTATTTTCAAGGCCGCTCATTCTTTAATTTCACATGCAAAATTATAAAATATTTCCGGGAGCGCAAATATTATTTCTCCGTTATATCACTCGCTTGCCGGATAAAATACTCGTTCAATTCCTCCCTTGCCTCCTCCGAATTACTCAAATCCTTCTTAACGATACCTTTTTCCAACAAAACCACGCGAGAAGAAATATCGGTAGTGTAATTTAAGTTATGACTTGATATTAAAACAGTCGTATTCAGTTCTTGATTCAACTTCAAAATCATATCTCGGATTTCGATTTGCGACGAAGGGTCTAAGAAATTGAACGGCTCGTCCAGAATCAGAATTTCGGGACGAATCATCATCGCCGCCATAATACCGATTTTTTGTTTGTTTCCTGCCGAAAAATTCCGGATGTATTTTTTCTGTTCCAGAATTTCGTTGTTCATAAAGCGGGTAAACGGTTGCAAGCGTTCGAGAACCGCTTCTTTGTTCAATCCGTAGGTTTCGCCGACAAAATGAAAATATTCTTCGGGCGTCAGAAATTCGATCAGAAAACGGGTGTCGATGAATGAACCGGTGTAGGTTTTCCAGTCTTCCGATTTGCTCACATCGACGCCTTTGCTTAACACATATCCTTCATCCGCTTTCAGCAAGTCCAAAACCAAACGGAAAAGGGTGGTTTTACCTGCACCGTTGTTACCTACTAATCCCAAAAGGGTTCCTTTCTCAATAGTCAATTCGGAAACATCCAACGCGGTTTTGTCGCCGAAGCGTTTTACTAATTTTTTTAATTCTAATTCCATAATCAATTACTTCTAAATCCTTCCATATTTATGTATCTCCGTTTCAGAAAACGGTTGTAAGTCCACTTAAGCCAATATTTGGAACCCAGCGTAAACGCTAATCCGGAAATCAGCATAAAACTATTGGCCGTCATTTCCCCAAATATGCTGTTGAGTATCAGCGCCAATATAACAGGTATGAACATGGTAATCAGTGTAATCGTCAGCATATTTCCCGATTGCCCTTTCCAGTTCCACATCCCTTTGTCGAAAAGATCAAAATAGGTTTTATTGTAAACGGCGTTTTGAAAAATCAAAAAATAAATCGGTCCTATCGTATAGAAAAATAACGATAGCAGCAGAAAACCGCTTATTTTCCCTTGAAATGCGGGAATCAGCAACAAAAGCGTTACCAGCAGCGAATAGGAACAATATAAAATGTATTTGCTTTTCAGCAGTTCGAATAGGGATATTTTGCGTGCTGCCAATCCGTCGAAAAACGATGATTCCGACGTAAAAAGATATTGTCCCATAATCAATCCCATCAATCCGATGGCAAATGTTCCATAAAAAAAGAGAATAAACGGTCCGCTTTTTGAAAAAGCATTATTCGGAGCATACAACATGTAGAAAAACAAGCCGATGATTAAGACTCCCGAAAAAACAACCTGCTGTTTCAATCGAGGCGAACGCAAAATCATCCGCAACTCCAAATTGATAAAATCGCCGATTACGCCGAATCTATCCAAAAACGACAGGCTCGAAAAAGAAGAAATCTTATCTACTTTATCGCCTTGCAACTCATAATATAATCTGTCCCGCATCTGCAACCGGTTTATAAACCATAAAGCCGAAAAAAATGCAATGAAAGCGGCGTAAATCCATACATTGTAATTCAGAAACAATTCCCCTAACCGGGAAATATAATCGCCCAAATCAATTTTACAGGCCAGAATCAGGAAAAAGGGATAAACAACCCTAATCCCGGCTAAAATATAAAACCAAGCGCTTTTGCTGATCAAATTATTGATAATGCTTACCAAAAGGCTGTTTGCAATACATAAAAAATAAAAAAGCAAAATATACAATACCGAAGCCGTAAAGCCGAAGTAAGGCGTAACCGCTTTCAATGCAAAAGGAACTACCAAAAACAGGAAATAGAAATTCCAGAAATTGGTAAATTCTTTCCGCAACAGGAAGTTGAATAATTTGTTCCGTTTGACCGGCAAACTCAAATAAGGTGCAATTTGCATGGATTCATTCGTCTTAAAGAAAAATTTAATGATGAAATCCAACACAAAAAGATAGGGCAAAATCGAATTGAAAGTATCAATCGCTCGTTCATACGGGCCTACTTTCAATAAAAATGTGTCGAGGATAAATCCGAAACTCAGAAATTCTATTGCCACGAGTCCGAATACGAAGTACATGAATATCCTCACGGCCAGATTCCGTTCAAACATCGGGTTTCGCCGGAAAGCCTTCCATTGATGTTGTCGTAATTGTTGTTGAAGCATATTTTTGAGATTTTTATGAATGATGGCAAAGTTAGGTGAAAAATGGCGGATTTTCAAATTATCAATGCGCCTCCAACCAATTCCGCCCAATTCCGCAATCGGCAATTAACGGAACTTTCAAACGGGCGGCATTCTGCATTTCTTCCACGACAATTTTACGTGCGACCTCCGCTTCGTCGGCGACGACATTAAAATTCAGTTCGTCATGCACTTGCATAATCATCCGCGAACGCAGGTTTTCTTCCCCGAAACGCCGGTGAATCCTGTTCATCGCCACTTTGATAATATCTGCCGCCGAGCCTTGAATAGGAGCGTTTATCGCATTTCGTTCGGCATAACCCCTCACCACCGCATTCCGCGAATTAATATCGGGCAAAAACCGTTTCCGGTGAAAGAGGGTTTCTACATAACCGTTTTGACGGGCTATTTCAATGCTCTTATCCATATAAGTTTTTACGCCGGGATAGGTGGCAAAATATCCGTCTATCAATTCTTTCGCTTCAGCGCGGGGAACGTGCAACTGTTCGCTTAACCCGAAAACGGAGATGCCGTAGATAATCCCGAAATTCGCCGTTTTGGCTTTGCGGCGCATATCGCGCGAAACTTGGTCAATCGGCAAACCGAAAATCTTTGCCGCCGTAGCCGCATGAATATCCTGTCCGCTCAGGAAAGCCTCAATCATGTTCCGGTCTTCGCTCAGATGCGCCATAATCCGCAATTCGATTTGGGAATAATCGGCAGAGAAAAACAGGCATCCGTCGTCGGGAATAAACGCTTTGCGTATTTCTTTTCCTTCTTCGTCGCGAATGGGTATGTTTTGAAGATTGGGATTCGTCGAACTCAAGCGGCCGGTCGCAGTCGTCGTCTGGTTGTAAGTTGTGTGAACTTTCCCATCCAACGGACTAATCAGACCGGGAAGCGCATCGACATAGGTAGACAGCAATTTTTTTACTTTCCGGTATTCCAGGATTTTTCCCACTACCGGATGTTTTGATTTCAGGTTTTCCAACACATCTTCGCTGGTTGTATATTGACCCGATTTGGTCTTTTTGGATTTTTCGATAATTTTTAGTTTGTCAAACAAAACTTCGCCGACCATTTTCGGCGAATTAATGTTAAATTCCACACCGGACATTTCATAAACGGTCTTCTCAATTTCCCGCAAATATTTACCCAATCCGCCGGACGATTGTTTCAGGGCGGCGACGTCGAGCCGGACGCCGGCTTCTTCCATATCGGCCAAAACTTTCACCAAAGGCATCTCCACTTCATAAAGCAAGCCGGAAAAGTTATTTTTCTTGATTAAGTCTTCAAAAACGGTTTTCAACTTCATAGCAATATCGGCATCTTCAGCGGCATAATCCACCAATCGCTCAACGGGAACTTGCCGCATGTTCAATTGGTTTTTCCCTTTCGGGCCAATCAATTCCTCGATGTGAATCGTTTGATAATGCAAATACGTTTCGGCCAAATAATTCAGGTTATGACGGTATTCGGGATTCAGCAAATAATGGGCAACTAAAGTGTCGAACATCGGACCATCGACACGGACATTGTATTTTTTCAGCACGTTCATATCGAACTTCAAATTTTGTCCGATTTTCAAAATGTCGGAACTTTCCAATACTTCCTTGAACAAATCGACACGCTTTTGCGCTTCTCCGCGATTAGCCGGAACCGGAACGAAGCAGGCTTCCCCTTCTTTCAAAGCAAAAGACATACCGACTAATTCCGCAGTCAACGGGTCGATACCGGTTGTTTCCGTATCAAACGCCACTAATTTTTGATCTTTTATTTTTTTGATGAAATCAAGGATTTCTTCCGTTTTATCCAACAAAAAATAATGATGGGGAACACTCCGGTAGCTTTCTAATGAGCCGGATTCGGTTTCGGATTCTGATTCGGTTTTGGCAGGGGTTTCGTCCGGGAAATCGTCGAAAAGAGAGGTCTGAACAGGCTGTTGCCGCCGGTTTAAACCGCCGGTCGCCACAACCGGCCTTTTCGTTTCGCCGAAAATTCGCGCCGAAAGCTGACGAAATTCCAATTCGTCGAAAATTTTCCGAAGCGCCGGTTCGTCTATTTCTTCCCGAAGTAATTCATCCGGATTAAAGTCAACCGGAACATCCGTTTTAATGGTTGCTAAAAATTTAGAGAAAACAATCATCTCCTTATTCGTCTCGATTTTGGTTTTGAGTGAACCTTGCAGTTGACCGGTATTATCCAGGAGATTTTCGATGCTCCCGAATTGTGCGATTAATTTTTGAGCGGTCACTTCCCCCACGCCGGGACATCCGGGAATATTATCCGATTTATCACCCATCAATCCGAGAAAATCAATCATCTGCAAAGGATTTTCCAGACCGTATTTTGCCTTCACTTCCTCCACTCCCAATATCTCAAAATCATTGCTTCCGTATTTCGGACGGAACATGAAAATATTCGTATCGACCAATTGTCCGTAATCCTTATCGGGCGTCATCATAAAAACTTCGTAACCGGCAGAAGCCTTTTTAGCGATAGTTCCGATAACATCATCCGCTTCGAAATTGGGAACTTCAAGAATCGGGATGCGGTAAGCGCGAACAATCTCTTTGATAATCGGGACGGAAGCCCGGATTACTTCGGGCGTTTCTTCGCGTTGGGCTTTATATTGCTCGTAAGCCTCGTGGCGGAAAGTCGGCCCGGGCGGGTCGAAAGCGATACCGATATGCGTAGGATTTTCCTTTTTCAAGACTTCTTCCAGGGTATTGACAAATCCGAGAATAGCGGAAGTGTTAAAGCCTTTGGAATTAATCCGGGGCATTTTCATAAATGCGTAATAAGACCTGTATATCAATGCGTAAGCATCTAACAAAAAAAGTTTCATTGTTTCTTTAATTATCAATATGGGGTTGTAAAGATACGTTTTTTTTATTAGATAAAAAATCGTTACCTTTGCTTTTGGAAATTCGATTGTAAAATATGGACTTATCGCAAATTCACATATACAGAATGGTACATATTGAAAATATATTGCATGTTCTCACAAATGGCATTACGCACAAAAATTCGCCTAATGCCAATCTTGATTATGTGGCAATCGGCGATATGAGTTTGAT
>JAISWH010000008.1 GCA_031271125.1 Dysgonamonadaceae bacterium | reverse complement strand
AGGGTTGAATATCCGAAATAAATCACTATCTTTGCCCAATTAATCAAAACTTATCAATTATGTCTTATAAACAAATCCTTTACCACATCGTGTTGCGTACCAAGTACAGCGAAAAATCGATTGCTCAGCACAACGTATCTTCATTATATAAATACATTTGGGGTATTTTTTGTTTAACAGACAGATTCGTTGCATATCTAATAAAATTACCTTATCTTTGCGCAGTTTCCTAATTGTCGAAATTATGCAAAATACAGGTAACAAAATATTGGAAAACTATGTAAGTAAGACGATAGGACTTACTTTCAGACATAAGAAACCGGTAAGCGGCATGACTAAAAATTTGCCTCAATACCTTAAAGGCGCTTTCCATTTTTCTCTTACGGAGATTGACGGACAGGATTTTTTATTGCTTAACCTTTCGGAAAAAGTTGATTTGCCGGTTTCCCAAATCGTCAAATTCGCAGGGCAGATTCGCCGGCAAACAGGAAAACCGACACTGATTCAGTTCGGTTCGATGGATAGCGCCAGAAGAAGAACCCTGATTAGTAACAGAGAAAATTTTGTTGTTCCTGATAAGCAGATATACATTCCACTTCTTAGAATGTATCTCAATGAAAGCAACAGTGCGTGGCAACTTTCAGGAAAAGAAAAATTATCTCCATCCTCCCAATTCTTATTGCTTTATCACCTGCAAAAGTCTTCATTGGAAGATTTGCCTTTCAATGTGATAGCGGAAAAGTTAGGTTATTCAAAGAAAACCATATCCGTTGTTGTTTCAGAACTGCAAAAATTGCCTTTTATTGAAATAAAACTAATAGATGACAGAAATAAAAGTCTGTGTTTCAAAGAGAACAGCCGCCAGCTATGGGAAAGCGTTTCGCGATTGATGGATTCGCCTGTGCAAAAGGTTTGGTACATCAAAAAAGACGTGATTCCTCCTGATTTGCAATTATATGCTTCTTACGATACGGCTTTGTCGCATTATACATTCATGGCGGATACTTCACAGTCTTCGTATGCTGTTGGCAAAAATATTTTTTCAGAATACCAATCCGCTTTGCAGGAATTTCTACATCCGGAGGACGGAGATATTCGGCTGGAAATATGGAAATACAATCCGGCGCTATTGGCAAATGGACAGTTCATCGACAAACTTTCTTTGGCATTGTGTTATAAAGATACGGAAGATGAGCGAGTACATAAGGAAATTAAAGAAATGATAGATAAAACAGTATGGTAGGAATTGATAAAATCAGAGAGTATTTGGGCGATTTCAATGCTAATTATTTGATTATCGGCGGAACAGCCTGTAATTTAAATTTGGAAGAAGCTGAATTGCAAGGACGGGCAACAAAAGACATTGACATGATTGTGGTTTGCGAAGCCATTAATGCTGAATATGTCCAGCAGTTTTGGGCATTTATTAAGGCAGGAGGATACAAGGTATGCCCAGTTTCTATAAACACTGACGGCGAAGCGAAAGTGAATTATTACAGGTTCATTGAACCGGCAGATGCTGCTTTCCCTGTATATATCGAATTGTTTTCAAAAGTACCTGATGGGATTCAGATACCGGAAGACGCTCATCTTGTGCATATTGATATGGACGAAGATTATTTATCCGGATTTTCCGCAATATTGCTGGACGATGATTACTATAATTACGCCATCGCACATTCACGTGAAATAGACGGAATACAGGTACTCGACAAAGACGCTTTGGTTGTTTTAAAGGCAAAAGCCTATCTGAACAATAAAAAACGAAAGGAAGACGGGCAGCAGGTACATCAGGATGACATTGACAAACACAAGAAAGACATCTATCGAATTTCATTTCTGTTTTCAGGAGAAGAACGTTATGATGTCACAGCCGGCATGAAAGAAGATTTGAATGGCTTTCTTATTCATCTCTCTACAAATACAGTGAGTACAAAAGCCATAGCCAAAGCAATGGGAGTGGTTGAAGTTTCAATGTTAGATTTCGTTCAAAAAATAAAGGATTTGTTTCAATTATAGAATATGCGCTTACAATACGCTTCCGATTTACATTTGGAGTTTAAGGAAAATACACTCTATTTGAAAGAAAAACCTCTTCCGGTGAATGGAGATATTCTTGTATTAGCCGGAGATATTATTCTATTCGGAAAGAACAGTTTGGTACAACATCCGTTTTTCGACTGGTGTGCCGATAATTTTCAGGAAACATATATCATTCCCGGAAATCATGAATATTACAATGGAACAGAACTTTCTGACACTTTTTCCGACTTTGAATATTTCCTGCGTCCCAATGTTCGCTATATCAACAATAAAAGCATTGTAGCCGAACAAACGGAATTATTTTTCACGACACTTTGGTGCGTCATAGACATTGCCCAACTCATACCGCAGAAGCCTTCGGACACATGAAGGACAATAGCAGACAATACCCGAAGGCGCGAATACATCCAATGATCCGAATGCTGTTGTTTATTATTATCCTAACGGTAATACAAATTCTCCGTCTGAATGTGGACTCTTATACACTTGGGGCGCCGCTAATATCGGCACAGCGACAACAGAAGCTACGAATGCTTTTCCCGGTAAAACATCCGACCGGCAGGGGATTTGTCCGGAAGGTTGGACACTGCCCAGTGATTACGATTGGAATCAATTGGAAAAAGAGATTGCAACTAATCCGGGGAAATACTCTATAGAAAGTGATACATTGAATCCTGCATGGAAGGTAGCTTATGAAGGCGGTACCGACTGGCGTCCGGAAGGAAACCCCACAAACGGGTGGGGGCGCCGGATGAAAAGTCCCACTCCAGTTACATCCACCGCTACCAACGGTTTCAGCAAAATAGACAGCACCGGCTTCAATGCGTTGTTAGTGGGCAACCTTGAGAGCGGTAATGGCACCGGTTTCGGCTCGAACACGTTCTTCTGGTCCAGTAGCGCCGGTGGTACTACCGTTGCGTGGCGTCGGTATCTGAATAGCAGCTCCTCGGGTGTGGTTCGTAGCACTCACAATAAGTACTACTTGTTTAGCGTTAGGTGCAAGAAATAATGACAATTTGACTCCGCTCGGCGAAGGCTCCAGCCTTCGTCGTGTTAAAAGCAAGCGTCCCCGCTTGCGGCATGTCTGGATACATGCTTTTAACCCGACGGGCTGGAGCCTTCGCCGAGCGGTGAGCCGAA
>JAISWH010000059.1 GCA_031271125.1 Dysgonamonadaceae bacterium | reverse complement strand
ACGGGGGATGGTGTGCGTGGCGTACATTTCTACCAACAGTCCGTCCCTAACGGGACGGGGGATGGTGTGCGTGGCGTACATTTCTACCAACATTCCGTCCCTAACGGGACGGGGGATGGTGTGCGTGGTGTACATTTCTACCAACATTCCGTCCCTAACGGGACGGGGGATGGTGTGCGTGGCGTACGTTTCTACCAACATTCCGTCCCTAACGGGACGAAACGTTGGCAAAACCCGTCCCTGACGGGGCATAAAATTAATGATTCATGCGAATCACGGTTGAAATAATGTTTTTATGTCCCGTTAGGGACATTATGTCGGTAGAACAGGCAAACCGTCCCTCTCCCCCGTCCCGTCAGGGACGGAATGTTGGTAAAAATGTTAATGCTTTTATTCATATTTATTAAATATTTATGTATAATTTGTTGTCATGTTAAAAAATATGTATATTTTTGCATTACATTTTCAAATCACACATATAACTATACTTAAAATTGACAAAGGAATGAAAAAGGATTTATTAATCTATCAGATTATTTTTAGTTTTTTTATTTTGTCTTTTTCGTCATGTATTAATCCGGATTTCGATTTTGATGATGAAAAGTTGGACACAAACGTTACTTTAGGCAGTAATATTAATTTACCTGTCGGTGATATTCAAGAAATTTCCGTCTACGAAGAACTTAAAAAAGTGTATGACAAATTAGAAGTTGGAACTGACGGTGTTCTTTATATCGGATATGACGGAACATTCCCCGTTGAATTTCCGGATTATGAAACTCCAACCGTGGAGAGGTTAGTTACTGAGAGTCGTCTTGATGACGACATAACCGGAACGGTAACTATTCCTGCGGCAACAGAAAGCACTCCTTTAATACAAGATCAGAAGGTAAAGTATGAAGTGAGCAGCCCCGATTTGGTTGGGGAAAACGATAACTTAAGTATTACTCCTAAAAAAATCGGTTTCGGCTCTTTTATCTTAGAAACCGGTTTTGAATTATCGAATATCAATTTTACTTCGTATGGAAGCGGCGCAAAACTTACCGTATCTTTGACGTTTTCGGATAATTACATCCTCAAAGGTTACGTCAATCAAATAAAAAAGTCGGTTCTCATTAGCAGTATTATAAACAATTCTTATTGTTCTTTAGGAGAAATTGAGGTCGATTCTTATACGTTTGATGGCAGAGAACCCACATTAACTTACAGCGTTACTTTGGAAGGAGGAAATGAACCCATTACGCTTACCGCAACTGATCCGAAGTTTAAATTTATTCTCGATTCCGGCGATATGAATGTATCTTATTTGGATTGTACCATCGACGGTAAAAAAGACTTTAGCGGAACGGAAAACGGATTCGGCGATTTGCAAGGCGCTTTCAGCGACAGTGACATTCTTCAATTTAGGAATCCTGCCTTATCTTTAAATCTGACAACCAATTTAGGCACTGATTTCAAATTGGGACTTGATTTGTCGAGAAGCGATGGAATATCGGCTTCCCTTGGCGATAATAATCTTTTATCATTCAAAAAACCGGCAGAAGGTTCTACGGAAACTCAATCGTATGAATTGACTCCGCAAAATCTGGTGAACTTCGACAACGTAATCAGCACGCCATTCCCCGAAGAATTGGCCTACACCGTAAAATTATTTTTTGATAATCAGGATGCGACATTACTGCCGTCGGACCAATTGGAACTGTCGGCCGACTATTCGTTTAAAATTCCGTTTGATTTCAAAAAGATCAATTTAAGCCTGAAAGATACGATTACCGATTTATTCGATGAGGATACTTACGAACAGGTATTTAGCTATGCAAAAGAAGATGTTTCCATTGAAGCGGATCTGGTGGAAGTTTCGATTGGCGGCGGCGGTATAAAACTGGATATTTCCGCTGCTATATTGGATTCCAATTTCAATGAAATTATTGATTTGGGTTCTGTATTGAAAGACAATAACACATTGTTGATTGCCATAAAAGGGGACGATTTGAAAAAAATGGAAAACGCCCGGCATCTTGCATTTATTTTCCGCTTATCGGGAGCGGGCGCTATTAAAATTGAAGATTATATCAAGATTAATGGCCTTAGACTCGTTTCAGGCAGTGGTATCCATTATGAGTTTTAATTTTTAAATCTTTTACAACAATGAAACAATTATATAGTCATACAAAAATTATTCTTGCTCTATTGGGAGCTTCTTTCTTCATCCATTCTGCATTCGGACAATCGGCTCATACGGAATATTTTATGTCGTCTTCTTATTTCAAGACTTCTTTGAATCCGGCTTTACGCCCGTCAAGAGGATATATCGGGATTCCCGTATTGACGAACATTTCCGTCGGATACCGGACAAATACATTTGCGCTGGACAATTTCCTGTTTCCCGGCGTAGGGGAAAACGGCAAAACCGGCTTATTCCTGAATGAAAATGTTTCATACGATCAATTTATGAACGGAATTTCCGATCAGAATTATTTGAATTTAGACCTCAATGAAACCATTCTCGGTTTTGGTTTTTATGCAGGGAATGCTTTCCTGACAGTTGATGCAAGCCTCAGAATCAATGCGGGAATTAATATTCCCAAAGATGTTTTCGATTTCTTGAAAAAAGGCGTCACTTTGGATGGGAACGATAAAACGTACGATTTGAGCAACGTTTCTTTAGATGCAATCGCTTATGGTCAAATCGGTTTGGGCGGTTCTTTTTCTTTGCTGGATAATTCTCTTTTGCTGGGGGTTAAAGTGAATGCGTTGTTAGGATTAGCAAATGGCCTTATCAATCTGGATAAGATGAAATTAAATATCAGGAGAGACCAATGGTCGGTGACGGAAACGCAGGCTTCCATACAACTTGCCATGAAAGGACTTAAACCTAAATATAATGAAGAAGATGGTAGATTTGACGGCTTCGATTCGGACGACGTCGCTATCGGCGTGAACGGTTTCGGATTGGGTTTTGACCTGGGAGCGGCTCTCAAACTGGGCTGTCTTGCCGGAAATAAAAGTTCATTTCTGGATAATCTTACCGTTTCGGCGGCCGTGACGGATTTGGGTTATATCAAATGGGATAACAGCCTTTATCTGGCTACCAACCCGACAGACATTATCATTTCGGGGGATAAGGAAATCAGCTTTGAAAATTCGGAAAATATTTTTGCCGATTTGGAAGATTCTTTCAAAGATGCATACGATTTCAAAGAAAAACCGGACAAGATAGAAGAAAAAACCAATTTGAATGCGAAATTCAATTGGGGAATAGAATATGCATTCTCGAAGAATGTACATGTCGGTTTTTTGTCAACGACCCATTTCAATTCGATCAAAACCATTTCGGAATATACGGTAGGAGGCGCCATAAGACCGGTAGACGGATTGGAAGCCGGCCTGAGTTATTCGTTTATTCATGGCGGCTTTCAAACGGTCGGACTGTCGTTGCATTTGGGCCCTTTCTTTTACATTGCGAGCGATTATGTATTTCCTAAGACCAATTCCATGTTTATTCCGGTCTCGGCGAAAGCGCTTAATTTGCAAATAGGGCTTGCAATTCCTATCGGGAAAAGTCGGTGAGAATTGAGTAAACGAGTGGATTCGATTTCAGATCCTACAAAGAGAAAAAAGAAACAAATCCGGCGCCAAAGGATAAAGCATTTATAGGCAAACGAATGTTTTCGGTAGGAATGCTTGCCTCATCGTAATAAGATATATTCATTTTCGGGCGGGCATACTTGTAATCGGCAGACAACGAAAGCCCGATTGTAGGAGCAACCATTGCCGTGATGGAAATTCCTGCGCCGGTAATCCATGTTTTATCCAATGAGTACTTCATGAATGGAATTTCTATCATTTGTTGCGGTTTCCCGTCTATATTTTGCCGGCCTCTGATGCCGATGTTTCCGCCCACACCCACTCCCATACCGGCCAGCAGTTTTCCTTGCAATATCAATTTAGTTCCCAAGAACTTCGAATAATACACTCCTGCCATGAACGAAGCAAGACCTAAAGATTGGATGCCTACACTCGGATTGAGAACGATTTCCGACAGTTTATCCCATTCGGACGGGCCTAAACTTTCCTCTTTGAAGGGAATGTGCATAAAACAGGTTTCGGCGCCCACGCCCCATTTTTTGTTAAAGAAATAAGCCCCTTCCAAGGCTCCTTCCAGGCCGGATTCCTGAGAGGAATAGATGTCAAGGAAAAAAGCCGGTCCCATCTGAATGGTAAGGAAGGATGGTTTTTCCAATTCCACCCGCGCATCGAAATCCGAAAAGAAATCGCCTTTGTTTTTATACAGCTTATCAACAATCAGATAGCTCAATTCTGTGGATAAGATACCGACGCCCGCTCCGGCCAATATATCGGATAGCCAATGCCGGTTGTTCAGGCTCCGGCTGATTCCGGCATACGTGCTCATTGCATATCCGAGTGTGCTGTATAAAGAATTGACAGGCCCGTATTCCTTGTGCAGAAACGATGCATTCATAAAAGCCATTGCCGTATGGCCCGACGGGAAAGAGTTGTTTGCCCTTTCATCGGGACGCGTGACACGGATCGAATATTTGAGCGCATTGACAAGGCCGCCCATAATCATCAGGCTGCCCCCATAGTTAATTACAGCGCGCACCGGTCGGTTCCGCCCTTTTACTCCCGCCAGGTTCAATGCAAATACAGTCGCTGCCGGAACATATTGTATGTAATCGTCCAATTGGTAGTTGAAATCCGGTATATACCGGTTGCGTATAGTCCGCACGTCTTCCCGCTTATGCCATGAGAGGGCCGATAAACCGAAAAATACCGAAGGAACTGCCGCCCGCTTCCAAAATTCCCTGTTTTGTTTTGATTTTATACTGCATGCAGCATCGTTTTGTGCATTGGCGAAGGGCAAAGAATGATCCGGTTGTTGCGCCCGCATTTTCACACAGAAGATGGTTAGCAGTACGAAAGAAAGGAAAGTGTAAAATTTCATTGTTTTCTATCAAAAAAATGGGAACTCATCAAATTCCCATTTTTCACTTTTTATAATGTGTTACGTCTTTAAGAACGAAGTCTATCTCTTTTCTAAATCTGTAGAATTAATGCCGGAACAGCCATTGAAGTTATACTTCTGACTCTCTCCGTACCAGGCCTTTCGATTTTCCAACCCCGTATCGTTCATCGTGAAGGTAACTCCGAAAAAGCCTTTGCTATTTACGTTGCCCGCAACACAAATAGATCCCCCAACTTGCGAGTAATACGGATACGAAGGTTCGACGCGCGCTAGGGCCAGTCGTATCTTGCATCCCTCGCAGTTCTTTAGCAT
>JAISWH010000115.1 GCA_031271125.1 Dysgonamonadaceae bacterium | reverse complement strand
ACACCCGGTATTGAAGCTGCGACCCAGTTGTTTTTTGACGGATCGGTGGAATTAATCCACCAAACGGAACATTTTCAACAATTAAAAATACTTTATACCGACCCCGAATTTTTCAAAGTCTTCCGGATGAAATTTTGGGAAGGGACGCCCGAAAAAGCAATAGAAGCGAATAATACCATCGTCATTACCCGTAAATACGCCGAAATTATCTTTGGAAATGCCGCCAATGCCATGGGCAAGATTGTTGATATAAGCGGAAAAGAATATACGGTTTCAGCGATCATTGAAGAGCTTCCGTCCAACACGCATTTTGCTTTCGACCTGCTTGTCAATATGTCCGGTTCTTTTATTGCTACCCAGACAAGCCTCGAATTTTTGACTTATTTTCTGATAAAAGATCAGGTTTCGATGGAAGATACCCGCGCCGCTATCGAAAAAAACTATACGGAAGTTCTGACGCCTTTTGCATCGCGATTCAGCAAAAACAGTTATGGGATAACGGAAAAACTAGCAGACATTTATTTACATTCCGACGCTACTTACGGAAGTTTGAAAAAAAACAGCATGGTCTTTATTCGAAGTCTGTTGATCATTTCCCTGTTCATTTTGGCTTTGGCCGTCATCAATTTCATCAATCTGTTCACGGCGCAATGCGAATCGCGGATGCTCGAAATCGGTATTCGTAAAACGAATGGGGCAAGTATTGGCGACATTGTCCGCCAGTTTTTCAGGGAAGTGTCGTCCATTGTATTGATTGCTTTCGCGGCCGGTTTGTTTTTAGCATACCTCATTACGCCTTATTTCTCGCAACTCATAAATAAGGATATGGATTTGAAGCAGTTTTTGTATCTTCCGTTTATTTTATGCCTCCTGCTGCTTTTTATCATAACCGTTCTGTTGTCGGCAAGTTACACAGCTTTTTATCTGAGCCGTTTTTCACCTTTGGATATTATCGGCAAACACCTGAAATTTTCCAAACGCCGACTGACCACCCTGCTGATTGTTTCCCAATCGGTTATAACGATTGTATTACTTTCGTATATTTTCGTTATCAGCCGGCAAATCCATTATTTAAAACAACTGCCTAAAAATTACTCTACACAAAATGTAATGTCGACATACATCAACCCTTCCATGCAGAAAAATTACGACGCTATCGTTCAGGAATTACAGAACACGTTTGGCATACAAAAGGTCAGTGGTACCGATCATACGATCGGCGGAAGTTGTAGCGGACAATTCATTGATTTGATTGAAAATCCCGAAATTGATCGCGGAATTAATGAATACCGGGTTTTGCCCGGCCTGTGCGAATTGATGGAATTTCAGTTGGTTGAGGGCGAATTTTTCAAGAAAAACGATCCTGACAACCGGTGCGTTGTTATTTTGAACGAAGCCGCCGTCCGGATGTTGAATTTGCGATCGCCGGTGGCTGGTAAAGAGATTGCCTACAAAGAAGAACCGGCAAAAATCGTCGGCGTGGTGAAGGATTTTATTTATGCTACACCTTCCGAAACGATTGAACCTCTGGTCTTAACCACCATAATGGCGCGTCCGAGCCATATTTACATCCGGTTCGACAACCCTGTCAGCCGGATACAGGCGGAACAACTTGCTCATAACGTTTTCCGGAAATTCGATTCGGAATTTATTCTCGAACCGCGTTGGAGTGAAGATATGTATGACCGGAAATTCGACAGTTTCAACACGCAGTTTCAAGTCATACTCATCGGTTCGCTGTTGTCGGTATTCGTCTCCATGATCGGACTGCTGGCCACACATTTATATACAGCCAAAAGAAGGACGAAAGAAACCGGCATCCGGCGAATACACGGCGCCACACTCGGCGATATTTTCGCACTGCTTTCGATCAATATTATCCAATGGGTGCTCATTGCGGGCGTGATTGCGGCGCCGATAGCGTGGTATGTCGCTTCCGGCTGGTTAAATAATTACGCAAATCATATTTCATTAAATGGGATGATATTCGTCGTTTCGGCGTTGATTCAATGCCTGATTGCGTTTGTTACCACTTTGGGCGTCACGCTGACGGTTGTGTTGCAAAATCCGGTAAAGGCATTGAAAACAGAATAAAACAAATTATAAATTTAAATCAAAAAGTCATGAACCATTTACGGTTTCCTGAGTCATATATTGCAAGAAAATTGAAATAAATATTCAAATATGGAAAAAAGTATGTACCTTTACGAGTTGATTCGTGAATTTACTTGGTAAAAAAGCCCGTTGAGGATTCCTGTGAAAGCAGGAATGATAAGGTTTTCGGGAATTGACTTTTTGAGAAGGGAAAAATAAAAATAAAACAATATAATGACAAGCAAATGGAGTTATCAATTTCCAAACAGCGAACAATTACTTAAAAGAGACGAATTTTCACAGAAATTCGGTCTGAGTCCGGCCGTCTGTCTTTTATTAGTGCAAAGAGGAATTATCACAGAGGAAGATGTGAGGCAATTTCTCAATCCGACATTAAAAGATTTGTACGACCCCTTTTTGTTTCCCGACATGCAAAAAGCGGTCGATCGGTTGAATCAAGCTTTGGGAAACAAAGAAAGGATAATGATTTATGGAGATTATGATGTGGACGGAACAACTGCCGTCGCATTGGTTTACAAGTTTTTGGAGCAAAATACATGGTCTTCCAATTTGGATTATTACATTCCCGACCGTTACGACGAAGGTTACGGCATATCCGAAAAAGGGATTGTATATGCCAAAGAAACAGGCGTAAAGCTAATCATTGCCTTGGATTGCGGCATTAAAGCGGTAAACAAAATCGCTTACGCCAAGTCTTTAGGAATTGATTTTATTATTTGCGACCACCACATGGCGGACGATATTTTGCCCGATGCGGTGGCCATATTGGACGCCAAACGTCCCGATTCTACTTATCCGTATGAACATCTTTCGGGTTGCGGCGTCGGATTTAAGTTCATGCAGGCTTTTGCACTCAGCAACGGCATTGATTTTTCCAATTTGCGTACTTTATTGGATCTCGTGGCGGTGAGTATTGCTGCGGATGTTGTTCCGCTGACCGGCGAAAACCGGATCATGGCTACTTATGGTTTGAAACAGCTGAACCATAATCCGGGTAAAGGTTTGAAGGGAATCATTGATGTTTCCGGATTACAGGGAAAAGAAATCACGATGAGCGACATCGTTTTCAAAATCGGGCCGAGAATCAATGCTTCGGGAAGGATGATGAACGGCAAGGAAGCGGTGGATTTGCTTTTGGAAAAAAACGTGGAAACGGCGAAAGAAAAAAGCGAAAATATCAACCAATATAACGACGACCGCCGCGAATTGGACAAGAAAATGACGGATGAAGCTTATGCTTTAATCGACGAAAGCCCTGAAATGGCTGACAATAAAATCATTGTCATCTATAATTCCGAATGGCATAAAGGTGTAATCGGAATTGTAGCTTCACGGATTACGGAGAAATATTATAAACCGGCTATTGTCCTGACCAGATCTAACGGTTATTTTTCCGGATCAGCGCGTTCGGTGACCGGTTTTGATATTTATAAAGCCATCGAATCATGCAAAGACATTTTGGTTAATTTCGGAGGACATACGTTTGCCGCAGGCGTCACTTTGTATGGCGAGCATTTGGATTTGTTCAAGTCCAGGATTGAAGCGTATGCCGCTGAATATTTGTCGGGAAGACAGCCGGTTCAAACTTTGGATATTGATATGACTTTGAAATTCAAAGAAATAAATATGAAACTTATCCTTGATATAAAACGCATGAATCCTTTTGGGACGGACAATACCAAACCTGTGTTTTGTTCGTTGGGGGTAAGGGATTCCGGTACCAGCAAGTTGGTTGGTCGAGGATTGGAACATATCAAATTGGATTTGGTTGATGACTCTACCGATGAAGTGATGCCGGCCATTGCTTTTGGGATGCATGAATATAACGACGCCATTAAAAGCGGGAAGCCTTTTGATATTTGTTATACCATTGAGGAGAACACTTTTAATAATAAAACCAGTATTCAGTTGATGATTAAGGATATAAGAATTTAAAGATTTATACTATGCGTGGTATGGATTTGCATAAAACAAGTAAACAAGTAGACAAGTTGACGAGTAAACGAGTAAACAGGGTATAAAGAGCCGTAACTCGTTTACTTGTCAACTTGTCAACTCGTCAACTCGTCTACTTGTTTACTTGTCAACTCGTCAACTAATCCATACCACATAAAGTATAAATTATATAATGGCGCGTCAAATGTAATGTGTGGAAAATTTCACGATATCCTGAAAGAATACTGGGGCTACGATGAATTTCGCTCGCTCCAGGAAGAAATTATAACCTCCGTCTATGAAGGCAAAGATACTTTGGGATTGATGCCTACCGGTGGGGGAAAATCCCTGACTTTTCAGGTGCCGACCCTGCTGATGGAAGGTATCTGCCTGGTTGTCACGCCGCTGATTGCGTTGATGAAAGACCAGGTCGATAACCTGAAAAAACGAGGCGTCAAAGCAGCATATATTCATTCCGGAATAAGCAGGCAGGAAATACTCGTTGTTCTGGATAATTGTATTTTCGGTAATTACAAATTCCTCTACGTTTCCCCCGAACGATTGACAAACGAACTTTTTCTGGCGAAACTTCCGTATTTGAACGTTTGCCTGCTGGCCATAGATGAATCGCATTGCATCTCGCAATGGGGATATGATTTTCGCCCTTCTTACCTGCGTATTGCGGATATCCGCAATCATCTTCCCTCTGTTCCGGCGTTGGCATTGACGGCTACGGCCACGCCCGATGTGATTGACGATATTCAGGAAAAATTGCAGTTCAAGGAAAAAAACGTTTTCAAGAAAAGTTTTGAACGCGAAAATCTGGCTTATGTCATTCGGGAAACAGGCGAAAAATTGTACGAGATTATCCATATTCTTTCCAAAGTCCAAGGATGTAGTATTATTTATGTCAGGAGTCGCAGCCGCACCAAAGAAATTGCGCTGGAATTGCAGAGACAGGGAATCAGCGCAGATTTTTTCCATGCCGGACTGACTTCCGACGAGAAAATCCGCAAGCAAAATGAGTGGAAAAACGGGCAATGCCGCGTAATTGTTTGTACGAACGCTTTTGGAATGGGTATCGACAAGCCGGATGTGCGTTTGGTCATCCATTTTGAGTTGCCAAGTTCTTTGGAGGAATACTTTCAGGAAGCCGGCCGTGCGGGTAGGGACGGGGAGAAGGCATACGCCATTGCACTTTTCAACCGGCGGGACGTAGCCCAATTAAAAAAACGCATCAAGGATGAATTTCCCGAAAGGGAATTTATCAAAGATGTTTACGAAAAATTGGCTTATTTCTTTCAGATTGCCGTTAATACAGGGATTGATATGGGGCATAATTTCCATGTCGACAAGTTTTGCAAGGCTTACCGGTACAATATCACTCACGTACACAGCGCTTTGAAAATCCTTGACTTGGCGGGTTATATCACCTACGTTGAAGATACGGACAAACAGTCGAAATTAATGTTCACCGTCGACAGGGATGAATTGTACAAATTTTCCTGTTTCAGCGAAGCTGTTGAAAACCTGATTCAAGTGGTTTTGCGGTCTTACACAGGGCTTTTTGCCGATTATGTCCACATCAACGAAACTTTGTTGGCGCAACGAACGGAAATGAATCCGCTTCAGGTTTACGATTCGTTGAAAATGCTTTCCGCCCAACACATTATCCATTATATTCCCGCCCAGAAAGTGCCGACGATTTATTACAACCGGAATCGCGAAGACATTAAATATTTGTCTATTCCGCAAGTGGTGTACGAACAACGGCGCAATAAGTTGGCGAACCGGATCGAGCGCGTCATTGAATACGGAAGTTCCGAAACACAATGCCGGAGCCGGATGTTGCTTCAATATTTCGGGGAAAAAAACGCCAAAGATTGTGGAAAATGCGATGTTTGTATCGAAAAAAAACGCAGGGAAAAAAGCGATTCTTTGATGAAAACACTTATCCATGAAGTACTTATATTGATTCGGAACGGAGAGAGTAGGGTAGAGGACATTCTTGCTTCGGTCAATTATCCCGAAAAACAAGCTGTGGAGGCATTGCGTTTCCTTTCCGACAGCGGGCAGATAGTGATAAATAACAGTGAAATTATCTCAAGCAACTTAAGCGCCTTAAAAAAATAAAACAAATGAAATTATCTATTGTTATTGTTAACTATAATGTAAAATACTATCTCGAACAATGTTTGGATTCGGTTTTGAAATCCGTTCAAAACTTGGATACGGAAATATTTGTGGTAGACAATCATTCTTCCGACGGTTCTTTGGAATATTTGATTCCGAAGTTTCCGAATGTTCATTTTATCGGTAATAAAGAAAATGCAGGATTTTCGACAGCCAACAATCAGGCCATTGAACAGGCGAAAGGCGAATATATACTGTTGCTCAATCCCGACACGGTGTTGGGCGAAGATACTTTGAGCAAGGTCTGCCGTTTTATGGACGAAGACAAACAAATTGGGGCTGTCGGGGTGAAGATGCTTGATGGATTCGGCTGTTTTTTGCCGGAATCGAAACGAGGATTTCCTTCGCCCTGGAATTCGTTTGCCAAAATATCGGGTTTAGCGCGTTTGTTTCCTCATTTGAAAATTTTCGGCGGTTATCATTTGCGCTATCTGGACGAAAATGAAACACATGAAGTGGAAGTTCTGGCAGGAGCGTTTATGATGTTGAGAAAAGAAACCATTGAAAAATCGGGCAGTTTGGACAACCGTTTTTTCATGTACGGCGAAGATATTGACTTGTCGTATCGCATCAATCAAGCCGGCTATTCCAATTTTTATTTCCCGGAGCCGATTATTCATTACAAAGGGGAGAGCACGAAAAAAGATATTCGTTACGTGAAGCATTTTTACGAGGCCATGCTGATTTTTTTTAATAAGCATTATCCCCATTCCAACCGTTTGTATAAATGGACGATTCAATTAGCGATTATCTTGACCGGTTTTGTGTCGGCGATTCGGAAAATATTTGTCCGGACTAAATCCGGCGGAGTGCATCATTTCAAAAATGAAATTGTATTTAATTTGCAGGAAATATCTTATGGTCAATTAATTAATGAAATGAATAAGCATGAGGGGGAAAATACGCTTTTTAAAATACATCATCCCGAAAAGGGAATTACTATTTCGGCGAATGAAGTGATAACTGCTCATCTCATTGTTTAGCAATCTCAAGGAGGGTTACTTGAATCTGCGCACCACAAATTTTTTGTGATTTTTTGCTCTATGTTTTAAAAATAATAGTATCTTTGTACCTACGCTATGTTCCACACAACATATATTATTGACAAAGATACATTCATAAAAACAATATGCTCTCAAAAACTCTCTCAACATTAGCGAGTCAATTAGATGACTACCTGCGCCGCGTTTTCAGGTTAAACGAGGATATTGTGTCCTTGCAACCCTTGGTAGCAGACAATACGCAGTCGGCGGCGGACAACAAGCTCCACCTGTTTTTGGCGAATATTGAGCGCGAAACGGCGGGCGGTATCGCTTTCAACCGGCAATCGGTGTCGAAGGCACATTTTCAGTCCGCTATGCCGCCGTGGCAATTGAATGTGTATGTGATGTTTGCGGCGGTTTTCAGCAAAAAACAGTACGACGAGGCTTTAAAACTGCTGTCGGGTGTGACGGCGTTCTTGCAGGCAAACAATCAGTTTGCGTTACCCGGCACAGATACACAAGTCGGTATTGAGCCGGTCAATCTTTCGTTCAGCGAGCTGTCGAATCTGTGGAGTATTTACGGCAGTCAGTATTATCCCTCTTTGCTTTGCAAATTGCGTAATGTAGTTATCGACAGCAACGAGATAAGAAATATAGGACAATTAATTAGAAAAAAAGATGAAGAAATGAAAATAAAATAAACAGTATGTACGAAACAATAGTAAATATCGCCCTTCACCACGAGTATTATCCTGACGGTAACTGCCCGGTGTCACTTGCGCCGACCGCAAAAACTGCTTGGCTCTTGGCAAGATATGATATGCTGTTTCGTAAACAAAACGCCAATCAATGGTTGCTGATTTCGCAAAATTCGTTGGTGGACGATGTAGGGGCAAGGTGCGCCTTGCCCCTACAATTCAACATTACGGCAACCGATACCACGTTTTATTACGTTACACGGGCCTGGAAAGCAAATCCTGCCATTGCAATAGAGGCGACAAATGCACCCAAAGCCTGGCAAACGCTAACAGTAAATATTCCGTATTTAATTGAAAATAAATTAAATGAAGTAATGATTGAAGCGGAAAGCGAAGAAAAGTTTTTGGAATTTCTCTGTATCCCGAAGTTCAACGGCGCAGACATTCCCTTGCAAATGACGGAAGAAAAACAGCGAATACAGGTAAAAGAAACAGGAATGGCAGCCTTACCTGACGGCACTGCTGCACGACGTTTCGTAACAACAGAAAAAGTAAAATTGCGGCAAAACAGCGGCATACGAATGTCGTTGTGGGAAGTGCACGAAAACGGAGAACGGCTCATTGGCAACGCCATCGAAAGTCCTCTTCCATCGCAGCCTTCGCCCATAAACCCAAAGGATATGATAACAAGGATTTATTATTACTGAAGTTAGAAGTTGGAAGAAAAGTTAAACTTCTAATTTCTAATTTCTAACTTTAAAATGTTTAACAAGTTAAATTTCAAGCAAGTATGGCAGTAATGAAAACACCAGGGGTTTACATCGTTGAAAAAAACGCATTCCCCAATTCAGTAGTTGAAGTGGCGACTGCCATTCCTGCCTTTATCGGTTACACCGAGAAGGCGGTAAATGGCAACAAATCACTGCTTAATCAGCCGTGGAGGATTACCTCGATGGCTGAATTCCGGACTTATTTCGGAAATGCGCCCCTGCCCAAGTTCGTTATCGAAGATAGCGGAGCGGTAGCCAATGCGCTGTTGTTCAACAGTAAATATTATATTGTGAAACGACAGGATGCATTCACTCTTTATTACAATATGCTGTTGTTCTATGCCAATGGCGGTGGACCGTGTTATATTGTATCCGTAGGTGACTATTCGGCTGAAGGTATCGACAAGGCGAAACTCGAAGCCGGCATTGAGCCGCTTATCAAGGAGCAGGAACCTACAATGGTGGTAATTCCCGAAGCGGTTAACCTTGCTGAAAAAGAAGATTGCTACGCCCTGCAACAGGCAATCTTAAACCATTGCGGCAATGTGATGAAAAACCGCTTTGCCCTGCTTGATATTTACGACGGCGAAAAAGACCGCAAGCATCCCGACGGCGACGTGGTGAATGCTTTCCGCGAAGCCATCGGTAGCAACTTCCTCGACTACGGCGCAGCGTACTATCCTTTCCTCAATACCTCGATTGTGCAGGAAAACGAGTTGAGTTTCCTCAACCTCGATGTGAAAAAACTCAAAGAGTTGCTTGACGAAGAACTTAATGCTTCTGCTATGCCCGAAGCCAAAATGAAGCAGGCACAACAGTACATCGACTCGCTGGAAAAGGATTTGACGGATGTGGAAAACGCTACACTCCACAAAGTGCTTTCACAAATCAGTCCGCTGTATACGCAGATTATCAAGGAAATGCGCTTATCGCTCAACCTTTTGCCTGTTTCGGCGGCAATGGCGGGCGTTTATACTTTGGTAGATAACAGCAAAGGCGTATGGAAAGCCCCCGCCAATTTGAGCATTGCCACCGTAGTAAGTCCGACGGTAAATATCTCACATGAGGAACAGGAAGATTTGAACGTGCCGATCAGCGGAAAATCCGTCAATGCCATCCGTTTCTTTACCGGCGAAGGTGTTAAGGTTTGGGGCGCACGCACTTTGGACGGCAACTCGTTGGATTGGCGATACGTGAATGTGCGCCGAACATTAATTATGCTCGAAGAATCAGTGAAAAATGCGGCGAAAGCCTACGTTTTCGACCCAAATGTCGCTGCAACCTGGGTGAATGTGAAAAGTATGATTTCCAATTTCCTGAACGGGATATGGAAACGCGGCGGACTGGCGGGAGCAGTTCCCGACGATGCGTACAGTGTATATGTCGGTTTGGGCGAAACGATGACCCCGGAAGACATACTCGAAGGCATAATGCGCATTACGGTACTCGTTGCCATTGCGCGCCCTGCGGAATTTATCGAAATCACATTCCAACAGCAAATGCAAAAAAGTTAGAAATTAAAAATTAAAAAAATATGGCTGGAGATAAACAAGATAATGTATGGCCACTACCGAAGTTTTATTTTTCGGTAAAAGTGGATAAAGATTTGGCAGAAGGCACTTTTCAGGAAGTATCCGGATTAGACGTCGAGGCGCAAATCATTGAATACCGGCACGGTAGCAGTCCCGATTTCTCAACAATCAAGATGCCCGGTATCAAAAAGTACGGAAACGTTACCCTGAAAAAAGGTATTTTCAAGGGCGACAACAAGTTCTGGGATTGGTTTAACCAAATCAAACTCAATACGATTGAACGTCAGGCAGTTACCATTTCTTTGCTCGACGAAGGCGGCGCACCGACTATGGTTTGGACATTGAAAAATGCTTGGCCTACCAAAATTACCGGCACCGATATGAAATCGGACGGCAACGAAGTCGCTGTGGAAACACTTGAAATCGCCCATGAAGGACTGACAATCGCAAATTCGTAAAAAAAGGAACGGATAAGTAAGGAAAATCGACACGACAATAAAGCAGTGTTAAGCAAGAGTTACCTTACTTATCCGTTACTTGTTTTTAAACAGGGTACCGGTCGGAAGCGGGTAATGGAAACAAATTTGAAGTTAAGGTTTATCCCCGTTTCGGAATAATTTTAATAGCGGCGCAATAAAAACCAACAGTAACGGCATAAATAGTATCAAGTCTTTGTCTTTGCTGCTGAAATCAAAAACGCTGCTACGCGACATTGCTTCCAACATTGAGAAGAATAACAAAAATATCTCAAAAAGCAGCATTAGTATGATTATTGTCAGGTATTTATGGCTGATCATAAGGAAATATGCAAATTCGGGTACGGTAAAATAAAGAATGAATAATATCAACGCAAGCAACAAAATACCTGCCAAAACGAAAGCGTAGACTTCCCAATTATTTTCGGGATAATCGGCATGAATAAGTTTTATAATATCATTTTCCCGAAATTCAAACATATCTACTGCCGGAAAATAATCAATATAAAAAGAAGACATATACACTTGGTTTATTGCTTTGGAAAGCAGCCAATACTTATTTGCATTGTTTTGCGTAATAACTTCGGCGGTAGAGAACAACGGGTTAGCTTGATTGTCGAACACAAAAATACTATCCGTCATTTCGGAAATGCAGGCGAGATATTCCTGCTGTTTGCCTACTGTTTTTTTGTCGAAAGAAAAATACACTTTCAAATCGCGAATGGTATTTAATAGGCAACTGTTGGTAACCAAACTTACCGATTTGGCAAATTGCGCCATTGCACGCTTTTTGTGGAACGAAAAGTCGGGGAAATAAAAATTTACGCCTTTAATTTTTCTTGCTTCCCGCTTGTTGGTTTCGTGTATGTATTTGAACAATTGTACTAAATAAGTATCAATTAATTTTGGCGATTGCAGAAAATAATCGGTATTTTTGTCACCGCGACATTCAAAAATAATATCAACAGAGCGATTGTCGGTTTGAAAATTATCGGGCAAAAGCGCCCGGTTATATTTCATAAACGCAGTGTCGGGCGAAGCATACAGCGAAAAAACGCCTTCGACCCATTTGTGTTCGAGCGGGTCGGACTGATTTTCCAACAAAGGTAAAAAATAATTCAGGTAGATTTCCTGCGGCGAAAAGAGATGTCCGCTATCCCTTCTTGACACAAAATACAAAAACCACCGTACATACGAATCGTAGGATATTCCCAATTTTTGGGTAATATCATTCAGATTGGAAATATAAATGTAGGTGGTGTCGTGAACAGGTATATACACCGTATCCGATACCCAATCTTCTTCCTCAAAATCATAGATTTCATCCTGTGCATTTGCAAAAGAAATGCAAACACCAAATAAAATCAGCAACAATAACCATTTATTATTCATATCATATCCTCCCTTCAAACTTCTCATTACTTCTAATTTACTACTTTCCCATCTTTCGACAGTTCCCGCGCGACAGCCTGTTTCAACTGTTCAAGCGTAAGTTTTGGCGGGGTTTTGCCATAGAGTTGAATAGCGCAACTTTGAATAACATTAACCATATTGCCGCCCGAAAGTTTATATTCCGCCACTTTTTGAAAGAACTCGCCGGTATTGTCGGGCAACCATTCGGCAGGCAACATTTTTTGCCAAAGCTGGTAGCGCAATCGCTCGTTGGGCATTGGAAAATAGAGCGCTGACTGAAAACGGCGGAAGAACGCCTCGTCGATATTGTCTTTGAGGTTGCTTGCCAGGATGACTGTTCCGGGAAAATCTTCGATGCGTTGCAGTAGATACGCCACTTCCTGGTTGGCATGGCGGTCGTTTGAGGTTTGCGTTTCGCCGCGTTGCCCGAAGAGTGCATCTGCCTCGTCGAAAAAGAGAATCCAACGGCGGTACGCCGCCTTGTCGAACACTTTGGCGAGATTTTTTTCCGTTTCACCGATGTATTTGGAAACAATCATCGACAAGTCCACACGATAAACATCTTGCGCAGTTTGTTTACCGAGCAAAGTTGCCGTCAGCGTTTTGCCCGTACCCGGCGGGCCGTAAAATAAGCAACGGTAGCCCGGTTTAACGATGCGGTTGAGGCGCCATTGTTCGCGGATTTCGTTCTCGTGTTGTATCCAGCGGATGATATTGTTGATTTCTTCGTTCAGGTTGTAGGGCAACACCAAATCCAGCCATTCGAGCGGCGTGGTAATGCGTTTGGCGGGGAACGAGGCGTTGTATTCAGGCTCGTATTCGCGGTTTTGCAGTTTTGCCAGCACTTCGTCGGAAACCACCAAACGTCCGCTTAGAAACGGTTCGCCGTCGCCCTGTCCTTCCAAGTGCAGAATGTTGTTTTTATAAAACCAATGTGACCTGTGGAAGAAATTCTCAATATTTAATTCTGCATTTCCAATTATAAACGCTACGGTTTGTCCTGTCGGTAAAAAGCCGTTGTGCGAGGCGCCTTTCCATCCGCCAAATTCGGTGTAGGGGCGGTCGAGGTCTTTGTTTTGCAGGAAGAACGAGTCGAGCGTTTGCGGGGATAGGTGGGGCATGAGGGCTAAGAGCAGGACGATACGTTCCTCGAAAGTGGGTTGGATGCTGTTGGGGATGATGGGGGAGAACTCGCTCGGGTTGGGCAATGGGATGTCCTGAATTGAGACGTAGTTGCTTTCCTTGCCAAAGTACAGGGCGAGGGCGGTGTGGAGGAGTTGTTGGAAATATTTTATTGTGTTGTTCATATCGCATTTTCACAATGTACAATTTCCACATCGTAATTCTGCAATCGTACGGAACAGCGATGATGTATTTCAGGATTGTATTGTTGATTCATAGTACAAACATATAAAATATTTTTGATTTATCGAAAAAAATGTTGCATTGAATTGTTTCATCGCCATTTCACCTCTATCCCTTTTTTCATCCAACCGAATTTGATGGTTTTAAAACTCCACGGACAACTGTCGAGCAGTATGTCATACGCTTTTTCTTCCATTGTGAGGTGAAAAATGTCTTCCCGTTCTTCCAATTTGCCTTCGCGTTGCAGAAAGCTTTCGCGCAATCCTGCTACCGACGTGTTTTTCAGTTTTTCCCAATTCGCCAAAACACCCTGCAACAGCGAATCGACCGCAGCAGTTTCCGTTTCCGTCAGTTCTACCGTGCGGGGAATAGGTTTGCCGGTTTGGAAGCCGGTCAGGAGCTTGTTTAGAGTCAATACATGTTCGGGATATTCCTCGATTGTACCGAAAACGGCATATTGAAGCAGGAATATGGCACGGATTTGCGCCTCACGGTCTTTGAATTTACCGTCCTCTGTCAGTTCGAGCATCGAAAACAGGCGGGGTAAGTAAGGCGACAGCAAAACCATGCCGGCGTTGTTGGTGAAGTTAGAAGATTGCCCGCTCCATGTGGGCTGGTCGTGCTGGATTGCCGGAATATGAATAAAAGCAGGCGGCAGTTGAGAATTTCGTAATTCGTAAATAATCCTGCTTGCTTCGGCAAATTCCGAATTGGCAAAAATGTCCGGTTCGGCGGCGAAGTACGACAACAATTCACAGAAAGACAAATTGTAATGCGCTGCCATTTGCTGTAAGGTACGAGCAACAAAATGTTTCTTGTTAAATGTCATCTGTTGCATTTCAACTAATATTTCAAAGATAAATTTCCACTTGATTTGCCGGAAATTGCCCGAAGCCTTGCCTTGCAAAACGCCTTTGGCGTGGTAAGCATCCAACGCCCGGATATATGTTTTTATAAATTTTTTCCCTTTAGGGGAAAGAGTTGCAATCAATTTGAATTTATCCGCTTCGCTACCGTTTTGCAAAGCGATATTTGTCCAATGTTCGCATTCCGCTTCGTAAAGTTCCCGAAGAATCGTATGCAAATGGAAAGGCAATTGCCGGTTGATTTCTTCCTGATGAAAATAAAGCAGCAAGTCGAAGCAAGTCAGATTATAATGTGCGGCAATGCCGGTCAAAACGTTGCTTACAAAGTAGCGGCGGTTGAAACTTTTTCCGCCGATTTCGCTCAATACCGTGAATACAAAACGCCATTTGATCTCATGAAATTCGCCGCCTGCTTTGCCCTGCAAACGTTGCGTGTTTTCGCTCAGAGTATCCAAACTCTGTATATATGCAACGGTAAATTCGCTTTCGGCAGGGAACAGTTGTTGTATAAATTGGTATTTTTCCGTACTTTGTTCCGTCGGTAATGACAATGTTTTCCGCGTTTTCCGCAGTGTTTCCCGGATTGAAAGAAAAATTTGCAATAATTCCTTGTCCAACCAAGGTTTTGTCTGCGGATTATCCAGAAAATAACTGATTAACAATTGAATATCAAGATTGTAATGCGCCGCGATTTTCTGTAATACGCTTTGAACAAAATATTTCCGGTTGAATCCTGCGCCGCGGTTTTCAAACAAGACCGGAAAAATAATTTGCCATTTGAGCAACCGAAATTCACCGCCGGCTTTCCCCTGTAACGCGCCCTGCTCTTTTTGCTTGTCCAACGATTTTGCCGTTTTAATCACAATACCGCTTTCGGTTGGTGCGACTATCATCGGCACTAAATTGATAATTTCCGGCTCATTCATTTGTTGCAAAAACAACCGGCAGGAATCTACCCGCGACAAAATTTCAATCAAGGCCTTGCGGCTATTTCCGGGCAAAACCGGATTTTTCGTATCTTTTTTCAGCAAAGCGAAAATCGTTTTGTAAAACTTTGCCGCATCCGAAAAAGTCGATTTGAATTGCTGTTCGTCTAATTCTTTTTGCAGTTCCAGGAGAATGGTAAAAAGTTCGGGCGGCATCGATAGTTGAGCGGAAAACACCCGCAGTTCCTGCGTTATTAATCGCAATAACTCGTTGTAATTGAGATTGTATTTTGCCGCCAACTGTACAAGCGTTTGGGCAACGAATGTCTTTTTGTCAAAAAAAGAACCGTGGTTGTTGAGCAAATAGGCATACACCACAAACCAAACGGTATGGCGGTAATCGTTTTCGCGGATTGCGGGCTTTTCGAGTGTTTTATATTTTTTCCGTAACAGTTTCACATACGAACAGATAAATGTGGCATTGACGGATTCCAATAAATGCACCCCCTTTTCTAATTCCGCATTTTCCATCTGATATACAAGGCGTTCCTGCAAGGAAGTATAATGTCCGTAAGTTTGCAAAAATTGTTTGAGTTGCTGTGGGCTTTCCTGCAATACTTTAAGAAACAGGCGGCGAATATCGCGGTATTCGGCGGCGGCGTGCCACGCGATCGTTCCGTGCAGTAAAAACTGTTTCAGTATATCGAAAGCAAACAGCGAATCCGGCGTTATTTTTGCTTGCTGTCCGGGCAATGGGTTGTACAGGCATTGCATAAAGGTTTCTTCCAACTGCTGCCTGAATCGAACGGCAAACTGCTCATCAAAATCATCTTCCGTCATAAGGCCTAAGTCCAAATCCAAACGACTGATTTCCAATGTCTCCGGCGGATTGTCGTATCGCGCTAAAACTTCGTCGGCGATGTGTTCTACATTTGCCGTAAAAAATGAATCCCAACGGGCATAAAGTTTCCTGGCAAACATTTCATTTTGCATCAGGAAATCAAACTTTATGGTGTTTATTGCGTTCATTTTGAAGTTTGAAATTAGAAATTTGAGGTTAGGGGTTAGGAATTAGGAAATTGTGCAGGGCTGTACCGTATTGAATAATCTCTTTTTCGTTTTGTTGTAGCAATGCTTCCCGCCAAAGCAGGTGGATTTTCCAAAAACCGGATATCTGTTGATTATCTAACCAAAGAAAATTTACTGCCAAATGCGCAGGTAGCCGCTCTCGGATAAAGGATTCCAATTTCCCTCTGTCAGTATTTCCCTGATTGTAAGCATATTGTACCAAAGTCAAATGATTGTTTTCTTCAGGATAGTCGCCCAAAAGGATATGTTCAATCCAGTAAATATCGCTTGCCGCTTTTCTACCGAACACGGCGACAGCGAGTTCGGCTATTTCGGGAATATTGTTTTTGTCCTGATTCAGCTGGTTGAACGAACGGAAACGGTTTTCGTTCCATTTCAGGAAACAGCGGATAAGTTCAATGCGTTTCTTGTTCGCCTCGTGCAAATCCGTTTTGCCGGTTACTAAAGTTTTAGTATCCTCGCCGTAAAGCATATCCAAGACGTCGAGCAAGCGTGATTTTTGTTCAGACCAAAATTCCGCATTGTGTAAACTATTTTTATCAAATAATTCATTATCAATCAATTTATTCATGTTTTCAATGGAAAAATTGAGACGGTAAGGCGATGGAATTTTATCCGAAAACTGCAACAAGTCGGCAACATTTCTCGCCTGTTCCAGTGTATTTGCCAACAAATAATCGAAAATAAGCAAATACGCTTTCAACTGCAGGATTTGTATTTTCCGTTGCGGAGTGCTGCCTGCGGGAGCGCCTTTTTCATTCACGCCGTAAGTATCGGGAAAATGGTGTTGAAATGAATAGTATTCTTTTGGTAATAAATGGTTTAAATTTTCTTTTTGAATGGTTTGGATAAATTGCGGCGTATTGTCTGAAACAGCATTTGCGTCGTCATTGCGGGAAATTTTTGTTTCAAAAACAATTTCACCCAAAGTTTCGCACAGATTCCGGTGTGCGTGATACAACTCGAAAATCTGTTTGCGGATTGCTTCCCGGTTCGCACTTGTTTCTGCCTGAATAATATATTTTCCATTATCCGAAATGCTTATGCGGCAATTTTTCAATCCGGGTGTGTTTTCACAAATAAATTTCTCGTAATCGGCGGGTGTAACGAGCGAAGGTGCAACGATTTTTTCGCCAGGGAAGAGGCCGAATTCTGTGTATGGCTGTTTTTTGTCCGCAAACAAATAAGTTTCAAACGGAAATTGTAAATGATACTGTATTTCCGTCAAAGCATAAAGAGCGTTTTCGAGAATGGTTACGCCCGGATCGTGAGCGTTGAAATCCGTCCAACGGTTTCCGCTTAATGCTTGAATGCTGTCCAAGGCCTGTTGGTGCAATTTCGCGTAAATGTTATTCTCTTTGTCTCTGCGTGTTATCATTTTATTCAATTACGAATTAATCCTGTTATATGAAACTGTATCGGGGTATTATTATCATATTTGAAAACGGTTTTAACTTGTAATTTTGCCTGAAAATCGTGTTTCGACTTTTTCCAGCGCAGATGGATTTTGTGTCCGTAACTGCCGTAGTGTGAACTCGTTTCCCTGATTTTAGGATGAGCGCCAAAACAAACGGTTGCCGTAGCCGCCAATATGGCGTGTTTTCCGCTGCGCTTCATTCCTGTATAAGCCACTATTTCCAAGGCCTGATAACCGTCCAAATCTTCGGTAATATCGTGCCAGTGTCCATCTGCCGGAACGCTTCCACGATACAAATTTCCTTCCCGCACGGGTATTTGCAACGAGCTTTTCAAAACTGTTTTCATACTTTCTTCTCCCAATTCTATTGAGCCGTCGGGTTTCAAAATCAATACGGGAATGATGTTGTCGCTTTCGCAACGCCGGATTTCAAGGCTTCGTTCCTGGTTGATCGCGATTTCCCATTGCGGTTTAGGGTCTGCCGGCTCTTTGAACACTGAAATAACCGTCCCCTTTTCGAGCAGAGGGGCTAAACCCATTCCGGTTTCGGGCGTTTTGGAAAAGCCGTCATCAAGAATGTTCAATGTTGAATCAATCAGGTTTTCAAAATCCTGTTCGCCGGGCTTTTTCCCTTGTTTGAAACTTTCTTTTAGCGTTTGTCTATTTCTTCGAGGCATATAAAGTTGAAAATTAGAAGTTAGAAATTAGAAATTAGAAGTTGGGGATCAGGTGATGATGAAGGAATCGTTAATTGTCATCTCGCTAATGCCGAAACCTGTATCTGTATTGGCAATAATAAAGTGTTCTTTTGCCGGCACGAAAATGGCAAAAGGCGTAGAGGGACGAATGAGGTTACTATCTTTTCCAAATTCATACAATTTGTAGGTATTTTCAGCTTTCTCGCTGATAACAACAACAGAAAATTCCTCTATCGCCAACACAAATTCCTGTTCCATTATTCGTTGCCGGAGCGTGTTTATATTCAATGAATAATCAAAATCCGGCAACTCACCCGATTGCTGCCACGGCGCAATCAGTTTGTTCATTAAATCCGAAAGATAACTGTGGCATGAGGCGGCAGGATAACGCTTTTTGAACGTTATGCGGCAACGCGCCAATACCTCTTCGTACAACGGATTTATCACATCAATAAAGCGTACAGCGGCGGAAGTTCTGCCGGTGAAAAATTCCTTTACTTTCAAAATCTGCCGGGAAGTAGCCATATATCTTCCCGAAAATACATCTTTTTCTTGCGGAATGATTACCAATGTTATATCGCTTTTTTTATCGGTTTTCGTGCTGAACGCAGGCAAGCATTTCACTTTGGCAATGTCGGGAAAATGCTGTAAAGTCATCCGTTCATAGTCGCGTGTTGTTACCGCCTTTCCTCGGTGGCTCGCGTATTCCGAAAAGCGAATCAGGTGCTGCTCTGCGGTTTCCTTTTCTTTGCCTGAATACGAGGCAATAGCCCACACTTCGCTTATTCCCGGAATATTCTGTTCGGGTTTCCAAAGCGTTCCCGCCAATACGAGCGGATTGTAAGCGTTGTTCTGCAATTTTCCGGCTTCTATTTCAGCTTCCGCCACATTGATATAAACATTTTTGATACAGGGAATTATTTCTTCATTTTTTTCAACGGCAGCTCGCAGCCAAATTCTATCGTTTTCGTCAAAAAGCGCATTGTTCAAGTCTTCGGGCAGAAAAAACCGGATAAATCCACTTTCCATAAGATTAAAGGTTTTATCCAAACCGACGGATTTATTGGATATGGCTTCCCACTGATAACCGTTGCCAAGATACCATTTTATTTGTGGGATTTCATCCGAGTATAAATCTTTGTTAAAAGGCAAAAAATCGAAATATAAATTCAATACGCTGCCTTTCCGTACATTTCGTAAAGCGAGCAAAATGTTTGCATCGGTATCCATTTGATAGACAGGGGAAATATCTTGATTTTCGCTATTCGTGGCATATATTTTGCGGTCGCCGAAAGGCGAAATATGATAAAAAGCAGAAAGTGCAGTCGGCGATTGCCGCCTCAAATCAATCGTTTCTTCGGAAACATAATTCAGCGTAAGCCGTTCTATAACAGGCTTGTACGGCTCATTCGGAGCGGATTTCGGCTTTTTCCAAAAAAACTTTTTTGCTGATGCCTTATTTATAATATGTTCCGAAAAAACTTTGCGATATTGCTTTTCGCCAAAGCCCATTTCGGGCGATTGCAGCATAAAACTTACAAAGCCGGTTTGAGAACGGATTGTATAATTATAATCCTCTTCCGCAAGCGGTTTCACAGGCATTTTTTTCACATTGATAGCGCTTAAAACCGTTTCTCTGTTCAATGGCGCATCGGGGATATCGCCGAAAAGAGCATATTCGTTTTCCGCTTTCCACTTGTAATCGGACAAATAATATGCCAGTACTTTAAACGACGTGTTGTCAACCGGCAAGTTGTATTCTGCATAAAAACCCTTAAATCCCTGAGGATGTACGGGCAACTGTCCCCAATGGATTTTCATGTCGAAATGGCGGGTATGCTTTGCCGACATTTCGTAGTTGCCGACTACCATCAACGCGCCTTTTTCGGTATTAATGCCAAAGGGTTGAAAAGGTTTGGAACAGTCTATTTCACCTAAGTCATTATATACCAACACATTATTTATTCCTTCGACTTCGGTTTTGATATGTATTTTTTTGAGCAGAAAATACCTTAACCATGAATAGGGATATAGCCAGGCATCGTAATTGAGGTAAATTCGCAGAGCGGGAAAATCCGATTGAAAATCGTGAATTTCCTGCTTGCAGAGCGTGGTTGCGGGAAAATCTTCAAGTAGCGTAAATTTCAATAACAAATTTTCACCTTCACGCTTAACAGCATAATTATCAATCACTTTCCAACCTTCTGCCGTACTGATGCGGATATAAAAGATATTGTGCAGGTATTTGACATAAAATTCTGTTTCAGCGAGTTTTTTTTTCCATTCTTCAAGCGAAATTTTTAATTTTTCATGCCTGTTTTGTTTGTTGTCTTTTTCGAGTATTATAGTTACGCAACGTTTTCCTTCGCGCAAAAGCAATGACGGCGAAGTGATCATAAATCCCAAAGGGCGTGTATGCTTGGGTATGGAATCGTTGGCAAAAAGAGAATTTTCAATAAGATCATCAGCGGATAATTCTTTTATTTGCAATGCAGTAACAAAATTGTAATCCGAAGCGGGTTTGATCTTCTTTTCCCTGTTAAAATGTATGGAAATCGCTTTTTCGATACTTGTATTTTCAATGGTAAAATCTTCGTTGAACCGGTAAACAGGCGCATCGGCGTCACCGTTGGCAAGACGAAATTCGCAGTTTTTTTCAAGCGTAATAATGTCATTCACATTTTTGGTAAAATGCAAGCATATTTTGTGATTTCCCACAGGAAGCGGTTGTGCGCCCAATACGTTTTGCAAGTACCAGTACGCGTAATTTCTCCATTTCAGATTAAAATTGCCGACAATTTCGTGCAACTGTTTTATGAAAGTAAAAAGCAATGCCTGTGCAGGTTCGAGATTCCCGTCGGGGACAAAGTTTGTAACGCCCTGTTCGCGGATCGTTTTAAGGTCTTGCAAAAATTGAGAAAAATAGCCGTCGGCAACGCCATTCAGGTTGTAATAGCGAATGAAGGTAGCGACTGCTTCTGCTTGTCGTAAAAGTGAGTCAACGCTACCGTCGATAACGTCAAAATACTGTACGTTATGTATGCGCTTTATCCTGTTTTGTTGGCTGATCATAAAGTTGAAATTAGAAGTTAGTTCCTTCTTTGAAATAAAACGGAAATACTTTGTTGCTTCTCGAATTGGTTTGCCTCACGCGGTATTCAAGATTTATCCAAAGGATACCTTCCGGAGAGTCTTTGATTTCCACCTCTACTTTTTCCACATCAATGCGCGGCTCAAAATAGAGAATAGCGTGGCGAATTTCGTCGGCAATCAGCGTCTTTATCGACAAATCCATATCTTCAAATACCCATTGGTGGATATTGCAACCGTATTCAAAATTGAAAATCCGCTCGCCCGGCGTGGTAGAGAATAATATTTCCAAACTTTGCTCAATATCTTCTTCTCCACTAGCCATTTGAGCGGCGTGTCCTTTGACAAACGCCGGCGGAAACGCCCAACCTATACCTGAAAAATCAGAAGTTGGAAGTGAGAAATATGTATCAAAATCATTCATTCTCAAGCCTTAATCCTTAATTCTTAATTCTTAATTCCTAATTCTTAATTCCCCTCAACCACCTATCATTACCGTCGGACACCCGATAATGATACTTCCGCCGTGAGCGCAGGTATCTCCCATTCGGGCAGCCGGTTTGCCGCAAATCAATACGGTTGCCGAGCCTTTCAAAATCGTGTCGGGCGGTCCGACGCAGATGCAAGTGTCGCCCAATACGGCGGCGGGCAGCCCGCCGATTACTACGGTGGGTGTGCCCGGTCCGATAATCGGTCCGCCAACGTGCGGTATCGGCGCGGGAAACGCCGGTGTTTGCATCGGACAGGTGTGCATATCTGTTAATCTTGCTGCAAATGGCATAATTTTTAATTTTTAATTTTTAATTAATCATTACTAACGATCCTTTTACTACGGTTTGTCCTGCGGCGGAAATTTCGGCTTTCGCCGTACCTTTCATCGTCAGTTCGGTGTTGGCAGACGCTTCTATTTTCAAACCTTTTAATGTGAGATTCGATTTTGCTTGCGCGTCTAAATTCGCGCCTGCTTCAATCTTTACATTCATCTTGGCTTTTAACGTCAAGTCCTTTGCCGACTCAACGGTTATTCCGCCTTTTTCCATCACTATTTTGTTGCCGTTCTCGTCTTTGAGCGTGATGCCTTTGTCTTTATCGCTGATGATAACCGTATTTTTTGCAGGCGTTTCAAGCGTGATAATTTTGTCCTTATCGTCAAATTCCACCTTGATTTTTGACTTGGTAAGAATGGTTTTAATGTCGTTTTCCTTTTTTATTTCACAGGGTGGCTTTTGCTTGCTGCTGTACAAACTGCCGAGAATGACGGGATAGGATGGATCGTTGTTGAAAAAACCGAGAATAACCTCATCACCTGCGTCGGGAATGAAAAACGAGCCGTAGCCGCTACTTGCCCAAAAATTACTCAAACGCGCCCAAACTTTGTTCTCTTTATCTCCCAAAATCGGTATTTCCACCTGTATTTTATTGCCGTTTGTAGGGTCGCCATCCAATTTGACTACTTTTCCGATATGCAAACCTTCTACAGCGGGCAACAAACCCGAAGCGGGCGGCGCAACGACGTCGGGATTTTCGGTAATATTTTCGGCGGGCAATCCCAATCCTGCCGTTGTGAGCCATTCGCCCTTGCGGATTTCGTGTTCTACATATCCTATATACGCCGTACCGTTGAAACGAGCGCCTAATCTTTCAAGTTCCAACGTTTCGCCGGGTATGACTTTTGCCGAGCCGATAAACGTGCAATAACCTTGAATACGCGCAAGTCCTGCTTTCAACCGTTGTGCGTCCGCCCACGCCTGCAAAGCCGTTTCTTCGGAACAGGCGGTTTGCAGAATATATTGCGAAACTCCTGTGGCGCTCGCTAACTTATCAGGCGCAGTGTTTCCCTGACTGTTCAATGATGGTTTTTTGCCTGAGGCTTTGGTCAATTTTTGCTCATCGGGATTCCAAGCCAATGCATTTGTATCGCCTTGACGGTCGGCTGCCGAAAGTTCAGCTTTGAATTCGACTAAATCCGTCCCGTATGTAACTTTCAGTTTGGGTGATGCGCTTACATCGGGCTTTTTAACCTCGATTTTTGTTCCTTCGGTAACAACCACTAACCCATTGGCATCGGCGCGGGAACGCACAAAATCCCAATCGGTAGCGTAGTATTGCACCAATTCGTTGTATTTAGTTTTAGTAGAATCGGTTGAAACGGATAGATGCGCATAATTGCCCAATATTTGGCTGATAATGTCGCTGTCTTTTTTCTTTTCAAAGACGGCGTTTTTCCGCGCCAGTGTCGCCGGAAAAGCATAATCACGGCACTCCACCTGCAAACGGGCATCATTACCTTCGCCTACCGTAAAACTTTGATTGATGACTAATCCTTCAAAAATCGGATTTTCATCACTGCCGTAACCTGCTTCTATGCGGATTGTTTTGCCCGGGGCAAAGGTATCTGCATCGCTTTCCGGTACTTCTCCTTTTGCCATATCGCCGGCCTCAAATTCCAGTATCGCTTTTCCTATCCGGTTTACACCTTTATAGATATAAGCGGATATTAAACCGAAAAGACTTGATTTAATGGCGTTTCCTTCGCTGAAAATGGAAACGCGGACGGCGCCATCGGTATTTTTATTTGGAGAATCCATTTCTCATATATTATTTTTATTTCTACTTTCTAACTTCTGATTTCACCTCGCCAACGGCGGAAAAGCAATTTTTGTTCCCGCCCGGATATTCCTGAGTCCCTGCAAGTTGTTATATTGCGCTATGTCAGTGCAATAGGAAGCATCTCCATAAATTTTGTCGCACCACATAGCGATACTTTCACCTGCTTTGAGTGTAATAACGTGCGTCATATCCGGCGATTGCTTGTTTGCCTTTTTTTCAGATTCTTCAAGCGAAATATTATCGGTAAACGACGCCGAAACCTTCACGCGCAACGGTTCGCCCCCAGGACTGAACAGCGTATAATCGTAAGACAAAGATTTGAGATGGCATTTGAACACAAAACTTCCCCAGCTGATAGTTAACGCATTGGGCTTGTGAAGCGAGCCGTCCATATTGTAAGCTATTTTCTCGAAATCCGCAATGGTTTTATCCAATGTTTCCTTTTTTTCGTAGGCAAGTCCTGTCGAATCCAAAACGAAATCGAAACTCAGATCTGAAGGTGCATGAGCATCGTATTTTACAAAACCGGAAGACGCTCCGAACAATTTAAATTCCTTGTATTTGATATTTTTCTGAAATTTGAATGATTCAGGATTGATTTTCATTTCAAAAACCCCTGCCTTGCTTTGTATTTTCATTTTTGTCATTACCATTGCTTATCTCCCTTTCCTGTTTGTCGTTCCGTTTTTCTGTTGGGAATAACGCAGTTCGTCAAGTATGTTTTGCTTGATTTTTCGTACTAACCCCTCACTCACATCGGGAGTGCGGTTTGCCCGTTCAACAGTTGTCCTGACGTGTATTTCCTTAATAACGATTGCCATTGTTCAACTTCGTTTAATAGTGGAATACGACAGTTCTACGGTTTCGAGCAGCACACTGTTTTTGTTGGCATCCAGCGAATCTACCGCCCATTTTACAGGGAAAGCGTTTGTGCAAGTCCAGGTGCAGAGTGGTTTCGCATTTTCGTTCAGCAAATTGATAATCACAAGTTTGGACTCGGTAGTCGTTCCGAAATCGTTTTCGAGCGTATTTTTAACCCACGAAACAAATTTGCTGTCAAGTGGCAGTTTTGCTCCTTTCAAAACAAGATTTCCGTGTTTAATCTGCTTGGGCAGTTGGTGTTGAAATGTATTTTGCCCGCCTTCGCTTATGCTTTCCATTTCCATTTCTACGTCCAAACCCGACACTTCATTAAAGGGTGCGTTCTCGCTGTCGATGCTTACACTGAAATAAAACGCTACCGGTAATTGCCAAATATCCATAAAGTCAGAAATTAGAAATTTGAAGAAGTTGTATCAAAAGATCCTTGTCATTATTGCAAAATTAGGAAATATATTTTAATTTTCCAAACTTTTTTTTGGAACTGTTAAATAACATATCATTAATTGGCTTTAAAATCAGGTATTTAACTGATAAAAACAGGTTTCCATTTGCCTATTGAAATTACCAAAAAAAAACGTATATTTGCAGCATATTTTTGCATTAAATGTGTAATACCCCCTATTCCCCTGAAGGGGAGACTGTTGTAACTGTATATTAATACTCGTTTTCCCAACTCCCCCTTCAGGGGGGGTGGGTGGTATTACATGTTATTAAAAGTAAAAAAATAATGAAAAAAATAGGATTTTTAATCTGTTTATGGAGCTTGGCCGGAATATTAACAACAGAGATTCATGCTCAACTATGGGGTCCGCAAGCCGGCGGCGTAATTTATAAGATTTCACCAAACGGGCGATACGTTACGGGAATGACGCAGGCTTCCAACGGCAACGGTTTCGTGTGGGACACTCAGTCGAATGTTTTTGAAACCTTAGGGCAAGCCGTTTATCCTCACGGCATTACCGACGACAGAATGATAGCGGCAAACAACCGTTATCGCGAGCCGGACGCAAGCGAGTGGAACACTTTAGGCGACGGGGTTTGGTTATGGCAAGTTACGCCCGACGGACAAACTGTCGCCGGACATTTGGCAGATGCGACAGGCGCGACAGCCCCCTATAGCTGGAGCCGAAACGCAACCGGAGGATGGACTGCAAAAGGATGGACGCACCCCGACAGCATCAGGCAGGGAGCAATTTATGACATATCCGGCGACGGACAGACGGCAGTCGGCTACGTCCACATCAGCAACAGGGTTGCCATCTTGTGGAGATCGCCCGACAGCGCTTACGAACTGCCTTTTTCGACCGGCGCTTATTCGGAATATTTTT
>JAISWH010000062.1 GCA_031271125.1 Dysgonamonadaceae bacterium | reverse complement strand
TGCCATCCGTCCGGGGAAAGCGGATATTTTATCAACGTTTGAATGGATAGAAGAAGTTTTACAAAAAAAGTAAGTATATGGCGAAACAGACAGCAATAGAACAAGATGGCGTTATTGTCGAAGCTTTGTCGAACGCAATGTTCAGGGTTGAATTGGAAAACGGACACGAGATTACAGCACATATTTCCGGAAAGATGCGGATGCATTACATAAAAATCCTTCCGGGCGATAAGGTGAAAGTGGAAATGTCTCCTTACGATTTGTCTAAAGGGCGGATTTCGTTTAGATATAAGTAAACGAGCTAACAAGTTGACGAATAAACAAGTTAACGAGTTTGTGGGGAAAAAGTAAAATGTAAAAATAAAGACGGTAAATAAATAATACGGAGTAATATCATGTTAACTCGTTTACTTGTTAACTCGTCAACTAAAAAGAATAGAAAAATGAAAGTAAGAGCTTCAATCAAAAAACGCGGCGCCGATTCGAAAATTGTGCGCAGAAAAGGGCGTTTATATGTGATCAATAAGAAAAACCCCAGGTTTAAACAACGTCAGGGATAAGTAAATTTTTTGATAAATTTTTAAGAAATGGCTATAAGAATCGTGGGGGTAGATTTACCCCAAAACAAACGAGGCGAAATTGCGTTAACTTATATTTTCGGTATTGGTCGCAGTTCAGCCAACAAAATCCTGACGGAAGCAGGAGTGGACAGAGACATTAAAGTAAAAGACTGGACGGATGATCAAGCAGCTGCAGTACGCGAAATCATCGGTCGAAGCTACAAAGTAGAAGGGGATCTTCGCTCTGAGGTTCAGTTGAATATCAAGCGTTTGATGGATATCGGTGCATACCGTGGAATACGTCACCGGATCGGTTTACCCGTTAGAGGTCAAAGTACCAAAAACAATGCTCGTACCCGCAAGGGTAAAAAGAAAACAGTTGCTAACAAGAAGAAAGCAACAAAAGGATAATATTTAATTGAGAATTAGGATTTGGGAATTGAGAATTACATTATTGTAACTTGAAATTCGTAATTCGTAATTCGTAATTCGTAATTAACAAAGTTATGGCAAAAAAAACAGTTGCAGCTAAAAAAAGAGTAGTAAAAGTTGACGCAAACGGTCAATTGCACGTCCACTCTTCATTTAACAACATCATTGTTACCCTTGCAAACAGCGAAGGACAAGTTATTTCTTGGTCTTCGGCAGGTAAAATGGGTTTTAGAAGTTCGAAGAAGAATACGCCTTATGCAGCTCAAATGGCGGCTCAGGATTGTGCCAAAGTGGCCTATGATTTGGGTTTAAGAAGAGTGAAAGCCTACGTGAAAGGTCCGGGCAACGGTCGGGAATCGGCTATCCGAACAATTCACGGCGCAGGAATCGAAGTAACCGAAATCATCGACGTTACGCCGCTTCCTCACAACGGATGCCGGCCACCGAAAAGGAGAAGGGTTTAAGATTTAAAATTTAAGGATTTAAAAATTAAAAATAATGGCAAGATATACTGGACCAAAAACAAAAATTGCGCGTAAGTTCGGTGAACCTATTTTCGGACCGGATAAAGTTCTCAGTAAGAAAAATTATCCTCCGGGACAACATGGTAACGGTCGGAAGAAAAAAACTTCCGAATACGGCATCCAATTGCGCGAAAAACAAAAAGCAAAATACACGTATGGTGTATTGGAACGACAATTCCGTAACTTGTTTGAAAAGGCTTCCCGATCCAAAGGAATTACCGGTGAAGTGCTTCTACAGTTATTGGAATCCCGTTTGGATAACATCGTTTATCGCATGGGCTTGGCTAAAACGAGGGCCGGCGCCCGGCAATTAGTTTCACACCGTCACATTGTCGTTGATGGAAAGGCAGTTAACATCCCTTCTTACAGCATTAAACCGGGACAAATCGTGGGCGTTCGCGAAAAAGCCAAATCACTTGAAGTGATTCTTGACAGCGTTTCAGGTGTAAATCACAGCAAATATCCGTGGATTGAATACGATCAGGCGTCTATGAGCGCTAAGTATTTGCACATTCCGGATCGCGCCGATATCCCTGAAAATATCAAAGAACAGTTAATCGTAGAATTATATTCTAAATAAAAAAAGAAGGTCATAATGGCGATATTATCATTTCAGAAACCCGATAGAGTTTTAATGTTGGAAGCGGACAACACTTACGGGAAGTTTGAATTCCGTCCGTTGGAACCCGGTTATGGGATTACGATAGGTAATTCTCTTCGCCGTATCCTTTTGTCTTCGTTAGAAGGCTTTGCCATTTCTTCCATTAAAATTGATGGCGTCGAACATGAATTTGCGACTATTCCCGGTGTAATAGAAGATGTTACAAATATTATCCTGAACCTGAAAAAAGTCCGGTTTAAACAAATCGTAAAGGATATTGATACTGAAAAAGTAACCATCAATGTTTCGGGAACCGAAGAATTTAGAGCCGGCGAAATCGGAAAGCAATTAAGCGGATTTGACGTCTTGAATCCGGACTTGGTAATCTGCCGGTTAAACAAAAGCGCAAGTTTTCCCATCGAAATAACGGTGGAAAGAGGGCGCGGTTATGTTCCTGCCGAAGAAAACCGGAAAGACGACGACGTTGTCAATCAAATTGCAATTGATTCGATTTTCACCCCGATTCGTAATGTCAAATATACGATCGAAAACTTCCGCGTGGAACAGAAAACGGACTACGAAAAGTTAATTCTTGAAATTTCGACCGATGGTTCGATTCTTCCGAAAGACGCATTGAAAGACGCCGCCCGCATTTTGATTCACCATTTTATGTTGTTTTCCGACGAAAAAATCCATTTGGAAACCGTACATTCCGAATCAAACGAAGAATTCGATGAAGATGCTTTGCACATGCGTCAGCTGCTGAAAACGAAATTGGTAGATATGAACCTTTCCGTCAGAGCATTGAATTGTCTGAAAGCCGCCGATGTGGAAACTTTAGGAGAATTGGTAAAATACCAAAAGAACGATTTGTTAAAATTCCGGAATTTCGGTAAGAAATCGTTAACGGAATTAGACGAGTTGCTCAAGAATCTCAGGCTTGATTTCGGAACGGATATCTCAAAATATAAATTAGATAAAGATAGTTAATAACGATGAGACATAATAATAAAATCAATCATTTAGGTCGTACTTACGCTCACAGAGACGCTATGCTTTCAAACATGGCTATTTCTTTGATTAAACATAAAAGAATTTTTACGACCCTTGCCAAGGCAAAAGAGCTTCGTAAATATATCGAACCGCTTATTACAAAGAGTAAAACCGATACGACTCATTCCCGCCGTATTGTGTTTAAGAATTTGAGTAATAAATTTGCCGTAAAAGAGTTATTCCAGGAAGTTTCTCAAAAAATCGGCGATCGCCCTGGCGGATATACCCGCATCATCAAGACGGGTAATCGTTTGGGAGATAACGCTTCAACTTGTTTTATCGAATTGGTGGATTACAACGAGCTGATGTTGAATGATAAACCGGTAAAAGCAAAAACCCGCCGTTCAAGACGGGGAGGCGCCGGAAAAGGTAGCGTTGCCCAAACAACAACTGTCGAAGTTCCGAAAGCGGCAGCTCCTAAAAAAGAGTCAAAAACCAAGAAGACGGAAGAAGTAAAAGTAGAAGATACGGTTGTTGAAAATCCGGCAGAAGAAATTCCGGCAGAAGAAACTCCCGCCGGGGAAACTCCGTCGGCAGAAGAATAAGCAACTTTTTCATAAATTAGCGGCAGCTTGCAAATGGTATTGATTTGCAAGCTGTTTTTTTTTGTGTGGAAAAAATAGTTTGCTTAATTAATGTCTCGAACTGTACCACTTTACACATTCGGCAATTCCTCTTTCCAAGTCATAACCGGCTTTAAAACCAAGTTCCTGTTGCAGAGGCAAAGTATCGCAAGTCCAATCGCGTTGCTTCATGATTTTATATTTGTCGCGATTGAGTGTAGACGGTTTTTTTGTCAAATGAGCAATGTTTTCGGATAATACGGATGCAATTTTCAGGACAAACAGAGGAACCCGGATTTTGATGGTAAATTTCTTTCCTAAAGCTGTTTTTACAATTTGCGTATAAGCTTTATCCGTATAAACATTCCCGTCGGAAACACAATAGGCTTTGTTGGACAGGGAACTTTCCAAAGCGAGGAAAACCGCTTTCACCAAATCTTTCACGTAAATAAAAGTCAGTTGTTGCGGTTTGAAGCCGGCTGTGACATCCCAACCGGCGTCAATGGTTTTCAGTATCAGGAGATAATCTTTGTCGCGCGGGCCGTAAACGCCTGTCGGACGGAGGATAATGTATGGAAAACCGGTTTGTGATTCCAAAAAACGTTCGGCTTTCAGTTTGCTTTTCCCATAAGCCGATTCGGGATTCGGATAAGCGCTGAGGCTGCTCATTAACACAAATTTTGCGGGAACGGCCTTGGTTTCCAACAATGCTTCGATCAACCGGCGGGTGAAAAGATAATTGACTTTCTCAAAATCCCGGACGTCTAAACTTTTGGTTATCCCTGCATTGTGAATGATATAATCCCATTTCCCGTGTTGGGAAACATGTTCGGAAATCTGTCGTTTCAGTTTATCTTCATCCGAATAGTTTAAGTCAATAAAAGAAATCCGGGGATCTTGCAAATATTCCTTATTACTTGAACGGCGGACGCCCGCCCAAACTTCTGCGTTTCGGTCGAGCGCTTCCTCAACCAAAAAACTTCCGATAAAACCGCTTGCGCCTGTGATTAAAATTTTCATCCGGAAAATATTATAAAAAAAATTAAAACTAATCCAATGGGATGCGGAAAGTTGAATTTGAATAATTGCCGAAAATACCGATTCCGCCTGTGATATTCGTATAAATTTGCACCGGCTCCGTGAAAAAGTACGAATCGGAATTGGCTTCGCGCGTTTTTATGTACATATAGTACGAAGGCGAAAGCGATTGAAGCGTTACCTGCAGTTCCCGATTGGTGATTTTAGAATCTTCATCCGGCCAATAATAGCCGGAATAACTATCGGCCTTGATCTTTATTTTGTATTCTTTGCCGTCGAACAGTTCATCGCTGAACTGGTATGAGTACTGAGAATTGAAATCGTCATCGTCGTCGAACGGAAGCTCATTATCCGTTTTGAAAACCAAGTCGTCGGATGTGTAACGAAGCGGCTGAACATAAACATTACCGCTTTCGTAACGGGTACGCAAATCTAACAGTATGATGTAGTACCCGGCAATGTCAGCGGGGTCTTTGAACGTAATCGTTATATCGCCTTTGAATATCACAAACTTAACAGAATCGATTATTATTGTCCAATCGTCCTCGTCGTACTGATAGTAACAGTATTTTTCTATGTCGGTATTCGTTGTATCTGCGGAAATAATCGGCGTTGGCGAAACGATTTGCGTTTCACATTCAACAGGGTCGAAACCGGTGTGTGAAGCCGTAATCCGGAGGTTGTCGCCTTCGCGGGGAACATAAGTCCCGACGTAATATCCTTCGCCGGTGTTTTGCAAAGTTTCTTTCAGTACGCCGTCTTTCCAAAGCCTTACATCCGCATCATCAATTTGATTGAACAACCGGTTGCTATCTAAGAAAAAACGGCTTTCCGTCAATTGGATTTTCACGACGGAGTCGGGCATCAAGATGCCGTTGAGTACCAATTTGGTTTTTACTTCGTCGCCTTTGAACTCAATTTCTTTTTCGCAAGCGAACAAAAAGGCGGCGACTGCTGCGAATAGAAAATATTTGTATTTCATTATTTTAAAATTTATAGGTGTAACTTACCGACGGAATTATCGGGAAGATGGATATTTGTTTCAGTACCTTTTTCGAGGTTCTACCGTCATCCGAATACTTTTCGTCGGGAAGAATAAGAAACGGGTTATTGCGGTTATACAGGTTGTAAATGCTTATGTTCCACGTTCTTGTCCCGTGTTTTCGCTTTTTGTGGAAATTAATGCCGAAATCAAGCCTGTGATAAGCGGGCTTGCGGTAATTATTCCTCTGGTCGATATAACTCAATCCGTCTCTATAATCGTAAGCGCTGTAATAATCGGGATGGGCGTACTTCTGTAAACCAAGCGTAGCGCAATCGCCGGTATTGTAAACCCATGTTCCCGAAACGTCTATTTTTTCGCCGAACCGGTGCATGGCAACGATGCTGATGCTATGCCGGCGGTCGTATTTGGCAGGGAAAATCCGTCCGAAGTTCAGTTCCTGTCCCGGACGGTCGAACTGTCTTTCGGATTTCGCCCAGGTATATCCGACCCAACCGGTAGTTTTCCCAACGGTTTTCTGCGCCAGAAATTCCACACCGTAAGCCCATCCCCGGCCGATGCTGACTTTGTCTTCCCATCCCGTATTGATGTTCAGGAAAGTCGCCCCGTCTTTGTATTCGATAATGTTATCCATTGTTTTATAATAACCCTCAATCGAAAAATCCGCGATATTCCTTAAATTATAAAAAATTCCAAGTGCAGCCTGATGCGATTTCATGGGAACGATCCGTTTGGTAACAGGCACCCACAGGTCGGTCGGCAAACTGATCAGATTGTTTGAAAGCAGGTGAATGTACTGGCTCATAATGGTGTATCCGGCTTTCAGGGACAGGTTTTCTTTCAGCATGGCGCGGAAACTTACGCGCGGCTGTAGGGAATGATAAAATTTGCCTTGCACGGAAAATGCGGAATAATGAAGTCCCGCGTTAATTTTGAAGTATTGTCCGATACTGAAATTATCTTCCGCATAAGCAACCATTTCGTGAGCAAAAACATCTTTATCCCCGATAACCGTATCCAGCGGAGTAGCGTTGTCTTCGTGCATTTTTGCAACAAAAACACTCGGATGAAAAGTGTGGTTGATGTAATTGGCTCCGAATTTGACGTCGTGATTGGGATTCGGCGCATAATCAAATTCAATTTTCCCCGAATAATCCTGTATCCCCGATTTGTAGGTAATATTTGTATCGTAATTATTCGCATTTGGGTTGTTGCTTTGGAAAGCGCTTCCTACGCCAAGATCGAAACGGTAACGGGTGAAATGGGTGGTGACATTCATGAATAATTTGTTGCCAAGAACCCTGTTCCAACGAAGTACGGTCAACAGGTTTCCCCAATTCCAGCTCATTTTCATCTTGTCGGTGTCTCTATACGCATTATTTTCATTCGTATATTCATATTCATCTTTCACATCGGCGTATAAAACATCATCGCCCATGTAAAAACTGAGGAAGAGGCGGTCTCTGTCCGACAGTTTATGACTGACTTTAACGTTGAGGTCGTAGAAATAATAGCCTGCTTTGGTTTTTTCCATGTCGTTTTCCGACTGTACATACCATAAAAGCGGTTGAGCAAGAATGTCATAATACGTGCGGCGGGCGGAAATATTGAAAGTCGTCTTTTCGCCGAAAAGCGGCCCTTCCAGGCTGATTTTTGCGGAAAGCAGGCCGACGCTGATATTTCCATGCAACTTTTTGTTATTTCCGTCATTCATCCGAACGTCCAGCACGGACGATAAACGGCTTCCGAAACGGGCGGGAAATCCGCCTTTGTAAAGCGTTACGTTTTTGATGGCGTCGGCGTTGAATACCGAGAAAAACCCGCCTAAATGATTGATGTCGTACAAGGGAACGCCATCAAGCAGGAACAGGTTTTCATCCGGGCCTCCGCCCCTGACGTAGAATCCGGTAAAACCTTCCGTTCCCGACTGAACGCCCGGCAATAGCTGCAAAGCCTTTATCAGGTCGTTTTCCCCGAGCAGTGAAGGGACCGCTTTTAGTTGGGCAACAGGTACGTGGATAGCGCTCATTTGCGTTCCTTTTACTCCGGTTTCCTGTGGCGAAGCCGTAACGGTTACTTCTTGCAGTACATTATTTTCTTTTAATAAGATATTGATAATGGTGTCTTTAGATAAATCAAGACGGATTATTTCCGGTGCATAACCGACGTAGGAATACCGGATTTCCACTGCACCGCGGGGTAAAGTCAAAGAGTAGAAACCGAAAGAGTTACTGACTGCGCCTTTTCTCAAACCGGATTCAAAAACGGATGCGCCAATCAATGTTTCACTGCTTTTTTCATCCGTTATATAACCGCTTATAGTATAATGCTGCGCTTTTAATAGATAGGAACAGTACAATGCTATTGAGATAATTAAACAAATTCTTTTCATTCAAATTCTATTAATTTGCATGCAAAGGTAAGACTTTTTATTGTGGAAACCAAAGCGCTTTATAGCGCGGCAAAATGTAAAATGATTCCTCCGCTCGGCGAGGGTATTTTACCGCTATCTTTTAGATTTTTAATAATTTTTTCACTCCCGATACGCTGATATTACACAAATTGGCTAAATCCGGTATGGAAAATTTGGGATAAAAACAAATATTTTTTATGGTTACCCCAAATACCCCACAGGCACAATTTGTACATCCCGGTTTAACGGTATAAGGTTTTCATACAAACAAATAATGCTTCCTTTGCCTGCTTTCAGTCCCATTTTTTCAATCAAACGAAATGTTTTTACATCATCTTCTTTGGGTGCGGCAGTACGCTTTATTTCTACGGGATAAAAAATGTTATCACGTTCAATAATCAAATCTATTTCCTGTTTTTCTTTATCGCGGTAAAAATAAAACTGCACCTGTTCGTTGTTGTGAATATATGATTTTATAATTTCTCCGACAACATAACTTTCAAAAATTGCACCGCTCATCGCTCCCACCGAAAGCGTTTCTGCCGAAGTCCAGCCACAAAGGTAGGCGCAAAGTCCGGTGTCCATAAAGTGTAATTTTGGCGTCTTTATTGCTCTGTTAGTCAGATTATTATGATATGGGTGCAATAAAAACACAAGTCCCGAAGTAAGCAAAAGCGAAATCCACGCTTTAACCGTATTTTCCGTAATCCCAACATCTTTTGCAATGTCTGCATAGTTTAATAATTGCCCCGTGCGAGCCGCTACTACTTTCAGAAATGTGAGAAACAGTCGCTCGTCCTGCACGTTTGTCAGTTCGCGAATATCGCGTTCAATATATGTTTTCAGATACGAGGCGTAAAATATATTCCGATTAAGTTTGGGAGTAGCATAAAGTTCAGGAAACGAGCCTTTTAAAATCAAATTGTAAATAGAATTAATATTATAAGGCTTTCTGTTGTTTGATTTGAATGTGTCGGGCAAAAACGGCTCGCCTGCGGTTTGATTTTTTTCTGCCTGTGAAAGTCCCTGCAATTCCAGAATACCAACCCTGCCGGCAAGCGATTCCGATACTTTTTCCATCAATTGAAACGGCTGCGAACCGGTCAGCCAAAACAGTCCTTTTTCTTTTCGCCTATCTACAATCATTTTGATATATGGAAAAAGTTGGGGTGCGTATTGCACCTCGTCAATCAGTACGGGCGGCTCATAAGTTTGCAGAAACAAAGCGGGGTCTGTTTGCGCCAAGGCGCGAATTTGCGGATCGTCCAGCGTAACGAGTTTGCGATTATCCTCTTTTAATTGCGCCAAAACAGTAGATTTTCCCACCTGACGTGGACCTGTGATTAAAACCACCGGAAAAGTGTCGCTCGTTTTTATAATTGTATCCGATATGTTTCTGAAAAAATACATAATATCAATGCTTTATCCGATTTATTGTTCGACTAATCCGCAACGACATTGCGGATTAGTCGAACAAAGGTAATGTTTTTTTT
>JAISWH010000053.1 GCA_031271125.1 Dysgonamonadaceae bacterium | reverse complement strand
TGGTAACGCATTGTCCGCCAAAAAATATTTTAGATGAAAATGGGCGCTGGGGTTGCCCAATTTTGCGGGAACTGATTGACGGGGCAGCGCCCCAAATACACATTTTCGGACATTCTCATAAAACCGGCGGGCAGTCGGTGCAGGAAGGAAAAACGCTGTTTTGGAACGTGGCGGTAAAACAAATGTAATTTTTTAGACTAACCCGGAAATTTAATTATCTTTGTATCACTAAATACAGGTTATAATGCGTACCTGCCGGAAAGTTTTTGGAGACCATGACATATTTTGGCGTACACTCGTCGTATCTTTGCCGTAAAAAACAAGCACAGCGAAAATGATACTAAAAATCAAATCTTCAAACGAGAAACTGCTGGATGTATTATGCAAAAACCCGGATACCGACAGCGGATTGTACTGCAAGCCATTAAAAAACGGGCAGATTATCGGCAATGCGGTCAGTAAAAATGAATACGAAGTCGTTTTTCAGGATAAAAAGTACAGCTACTGTCCTGAGGACAGCAATGCTATTGATTACCAGAGCTACTGCTCCCCCTTAGCGGTCTTGCACGTCTGCAACGAACTGTTTGGGCATATCCTGAAAAGCCGGGCGGCATTTGCCGAAACACCTGTCAAATGGCTGGGAATCACGCAAGGAGAAGTCGACAACGCCGCCTGTACGATTGAGATCCCCTCGTTTTACATTGATTCCACGTGGTACAGAAACGGGAAATTCCTGTTGTCCAAATATTTTGAAGGTATCGAAGTCGTACAGCAATCGCACCGCATTTTCCGGCTGACCGTGACCGGCAAATCGGTATTCGATGCGTTTAATTTATTGGCGTTGGTCGCTATTTTCGCCCACGTAACCAATACGTACGGCATGTTCATTTTCATTGACGACAGCCTGGCGCAAAAATTAGGGCGCATCCTGACGAATATCGAAAATGTACCCTATTTCGTTTTTTACCTGTATATTATGCGGGCTGTGCGGTCGGTCAGGCAGTTTGAAGAACTTAAACCTGTATTTGAACGGTATCTGGCAAACAATGGATTACAGGCCAACTTGGTCATCGAAAGCACGGTAAGGCAACGAACAACCTTCATTACAAACCTGTTGGAATTAGATATTCCGATATTGGACGTCGGCTGCGGCGAATTGATTTACTACAAAAAAATGAAGGCGCGCGATTTTGCCGCTCCTTATTATGCAGTGGACAAAAATACTGACATGGAGCAACTTGCCGAGATTATAGCAGGTCGTTACGAGGACAACAACCTGTTATTCTACCCTTCCTTGGAGGCATTTACTTCCGGCGAACAGGTGAACATCCTTTTGACGGAAGTGATTGAACACAACAGCTTGGACGAAGCTAAGGAGCTGATAACAAAAGCGCTTTCATACAATTTCAACAAACTGATCATCACAACGCCGAATGTGGAATTTAATCCATTTTACAGCATGGAAGACGAGTTTCGCCACAAAGACCACTGTTTTGAACTGACGCGCGAGGCGTTTCAGTCGTTGATAACAAGCTGTATTAAAGGAAATAATGTAGATGTCGAATATTTTTACTTAGGCGACAGTCTGAACGGAATTCAGCCTACGCAAGGGTGCATAATTAAAAAATGAACATGGAAAAAGAGGATTTGAAACGATTGAAAAACCGTATTAACTGGTTTTGCAGGAACAAGATAAACGCTTTCTCCCCCACCATATCTCCTGCGCCCAAAGCGCCGAAACGCAATGAGATAGAAAGCATTGACGGCGCTATCCGTTATTTTCGCGCAAGCGGCGTACCTGAAATTGTGGTACAGCGGAAATACATGGGTTCGTATTGCGACATTTATTTGCACAAAAATCTGGAAGACACCTATTTTGTGAGCCGCAACGGATATAAAGTTACTCACATCGACCTGCAAGCGGCAAAAGAGAGTTGCGCCGCGCTGCACAACCGTTTTGACTGGAGCAATTTGGCGCTGGTCATTATCCAGTCGGAAATGATGCCTTGGAGCATTTTAGGTAAGGGGTTAATCGACAGTGAATTTATAGGCTATTTGAATGTACATCAAAATCATTGCGCCCACCTGAAACAGTCGGATTTATACCGAAAAATAGCGGCAGTCAAAGCGTCTTCCGCCTACAAAGCCTTTCAAGAGGACAGCCAAACGCTGACTGCTAAAGAATTATCAGCCAAATATCCGAGCCATATTACTCGGCAGTATAATTCACTGGCCGCCTTTCCGGTATTGGATTTGGACGCTTACGAAACCGCGATTCAAATTTACGAGCAACAAATCAACCATTTCGGGCGGGAAGGTCATATTTCGTTCAAGCCCTTCAACATCCTGAAAAAGATTTACGAGGACGGCAGCGAGGAATTTGTCAACGACAACCTGAGCTATGGCGAGGTGAACGACGATGAATTCCTGCATTTGGACATCCACACAGAGGAAGCTTTGGAACAGGCGATTAATCGGGTTTACGAATGGTTTGGCGTGTTGTCGCAACACATGGAGGAGGGCATTGTTATCAAGCCCCGCCGGGCGTTTATCCGCAACTTGCCGCCGGCGTTCAAGATCCGGAACAACAACTACTTGACCATGATTTACGGCGTTGACTTCCGGGAGCAATACGACTATTACCTGAAAAAACGAAACATAAAAAGCAAATTGGAGTGTTCCGTCAACGACTGGATGTTGAATTGGGACATGCTGAAAATCCCTTACAAAGACATACACGAAGAAAATTACCTGTTAAAAAACCTGGTTTTCGACCGGATTATGGGCGAAAAAGTCGAGGCCACATTGGATATAACATTATGATGAAAAAGAATCCTCAACTGTTACTGTTAATCGGCGCTCCGGGCTCGGGCAAAACCACGTTTGCCAAATATTTTATCCGCACGGAAGAGAATTGGATGCGCCTCTGTCGCGACGATTTCCGCACGATGAATTTTACCGAGTCGCTGATGTCGAAGCGAGAAGAAGATTTGATTTCGGACACCATGGATGTTGCGGTAGAAACATTGCTGCGCAAAAAATACAACGTATTGCTCGATGCAACCCACTGCCGCGCTGAGTACCTGAATCACTATATCGAAAAATTTAATGCCTGCGCCGACATATCGTTCAAATGCTTTGAGTGCGACACGGACGAATTGATTGCGCGTTGCGACAAACGGCACGCGGAAATGGGGCGACATATCCCTGCCACAGTGATTAAACGGTTTGTCGATGATCTGGAGAAGTTAAAAGCGACCTTTGATTTTTCGCCCCGCCCTCTGACACAAACCACATTTATGGCGGAAAAGCAGGATACAAGCCTGCCCAAAGCCATTATTTGCGACTTGGACGGCACGTTGGCGTTGATGGGTAACCGCGATCCGTATGACGCAACGGAAAGCGACAAAGACAATTTGAACGAAGCGGTGGCCAATGTATTAAAAACCTTTTCTGCCAATGGGTACAACATCCTATTGGTATCGGGGCGGGAAGAAACTTTTCGCGAACCCACGTTGCGGTTTCTCGAAAAATTTGCCGTGCCCTACCAACAGCTTTGGATGCGCAAGGCGAAAGATTACCGTAAGGATGCGATCATTAAAAGAGAACTTTTCGACCGGGAAATGGCAGGCAAATATTGCATTGAATTTGTACTCGACGACCGCGACCAGGTAGTAGAAATGTGGCGCAAAGAACTAAAATTAACCTGTTTTCAGGTCAATTACGGCGCCTTTTGAGTGAATCATCGTTGATTATGTGCCGCTAATGTTTTGTAACCTATTTGTGCATATTTTATGTTTTGTAAAACTGTGGATTTGAAAAGGCGGCAAGCCGTTTATGGAGTTCTATTTCTGACATATTGGGGATTTCAAACGTAAGGAAATTTCTATCCGTTTCCTGCAACAACTCTGTATCCACCTGTTTTGTCGGAACCGGTATATTCAATTAAGCCATTATCTTTTAATATTTTGAGATAACGCTTATTGGTAATATTACTTTTTTTATTAAATTTTTCTATTTGAACAATTTTAACAAGAGGATTTTGCTCAATGAAAGAATAAACTTGTATAAGTTCATTTTTTACACGCTCGTTCTCGATTTTTACACGCTCAAAAATTTCTCTCACACGCTCACTTTTTTGATTTACAATATCATTTTCTCTGTTTACGGTATCATTGTTTAGATTTACAGTATCATTGTTTAGATTTACAGTATCATTATTCATATCTTCGATAGTTTCGTCCCTCAAAATAGTAATCACAAATTCTTCGATGGCGATATTGTTTTGAAAAAGAATTTTATCGTAACTTTTCATTGCCCGCATAATACCGCTACCGATGCCTGTGTAAGGCAACAAATATTTGGCATTGTCGAACAACAACTGATTGCGGGGAACGGAAATGCCTTGTTTGATAGTTTCTTCCGTAACCGAATCAGGCAAGATGCCCGGTGAGTGTATCTCTATACGGTTGTCAAAAACGAATAAACGTATCGGCGAGTTGATGTAATAATCCCTGTGAATAAAAGCATTAGTTAATGTTTCAACAAACACTTCGAGCGGAATTTCTAACTGACCTGTGCTGTTAAATTCCTTCTCTATCTGAATGGCTTTTAAGTTCCTGTTAATAAATGAAATAGAGGATTCATATTGTTTCAGCAGGTTGCCTTCGACTTCACGGTTAGGCAGTTTATCACGAAATTCAGTCGTTGCCACGCTGTTACCCACAAACGAAACGCCCTTGATTGTAAATACCGGTTTGTATCGCTGTATGCTTTTCCCGAGCAGCAACAGACCCGATAAAGTCAGTTGTCCCGCTTCGTTCATCAAAGAGATATTTTTCAGCAACTTTTCAATAGTAAAATTGGCGTCTATAGCTTGTACAATATCTTCAATGTCTGTGCTTTGTATCAAATGACCAAAAATACCCGCATTGGTTAATTCTTCCGTATAGCGTTTGTAGAGAAAATTCTTGAGAATTGGCTCCGAAATATCCTTATATGAAGTACCTGCAACACTGTCACTATCGGCAGAAAGCGTCCCGCAACTTTGCATCATTACGCGCAACTCGTTATTGGAAAATACTTTGCGTTTATCCGAGCCGTTCTTTACCCAGATAATCCCTTTGTTGTCCTTGTATGGCTTGTCTTTGCCTTTTGGAATAGTTGCAACAAGAACGTTCTGACCATCAATATTCACCGTTTCAGTTGTGATAACGATAGCCGGCTTCACATTTTCAGAAGCGGCATTGACAAGAAGCGCATTGGTTTGTTGAATTTCCTCAAACGACAAACCCGAAATAACGCCGGTCTTATCATTTACGCCAATAATAAGCATACCGCCTTGTGTATTGCTGAAAGCGACCATTTCCACACCCATTTTATAAGCTTCTTCCGACCGGAGTTTGAATTGGACGGTGGTGGTTTCACCTTGCGGGATGAGGTGCTTTATGTTTTCTACTGTTATCATATTTATTCCAATTTTTTTATTCTATGTTCTGTTGTTCGGGCATAATACTGTGTAAATTAATTACCGACAACAAAGATAGCTAAAAATCAATTACAAAACGGAAAATGAGGATTTACAAAAACCAAAGGTTGTCTTTACCGATGAAAAACAGAAAGTGCGTTTATACCGTTTCATCATTTTTTGTTTTAGAATAAATAACCCATCCCAATTTTGCTTTCCACAATTTGATATTCTACTTTTGGGAAATATCTGTAATAACTGTCGCGCAAATAATATGATGTTTCAAACGAGAGCATATAATGTTTCAGGAAATGGTAATAAAAGTTCAGGCTACAGATTGTAAAC
>JAISWH010000012.1 GCA_031271125.1 Dysgonamonadaceae bacterium | reverse complement strand
ATATTTTACTCGCCTTAGCGGGCGAAATCCCTTAAGGGATTTGTAAACGAACTACTGATATAGTAAGTGTCCCTTAGAATGTAAACGAACTGGTGATACATAACACTTAATTCTTAATTCTCCTATAGTATTTCGGCAAATAACCAGGCAACGCCTCCGGATGAAAAATCCAAACCAAATCTTTCAAAATATAATCGGGATGAACGGGAAGATCCTCGTAATAAGTCACTTTTCCGGTGTTACAAATGTAAATATTTCCTTTTTTGTAGGCATCAAAAAAAGCATAATTCGGGTAATTCTTCACCAACTCGCTTAAAGTCAATTCGTTGGAAGTATTGTACTTGATCAACCAGCAATCGGCTTTTTCGGCTTTTTCCAACACCGACTCAAACGATAAACCGATGGAACCGGTTTGTGTATCTTCTTTCCAAAGATAATCGGCGCCTGCATCTTTAAAGAAATGAGCCACATAGCTATTTCCGCCGGGTAACCACCACACGCCGCTGTAAATGGTTTCGGAAAAAACCGTCGGCTGGATTTCCAACTGTGAGGTTAAGTCTTGTAATGCTTTGTAATTGCTTACGGTTTGGGCGAATAAAGAATCGGCCAAACTCCTTTTCTCAAAAAACAGGGCGAAAAACCGAATCCATTCCGCACGTCCCAAAGGCGAAGATTCCATATAGTCGACACATTCGATGGAAGGGATTCCCAATGCGGATATTTGTCCCGTTCCGGATTCTTCGATGGGAGCAGTAAACAGCGCTTCGGGTTCGACAAACATAATTCTTTCGAGGTCGGGATTGGCCGCTTGTCCGACGTCGGCAATTTTACCGTCACGAATCCCGTTTTGTACAAACGGGATATTGATGAAATTCGGTTCGCAAACCCCAACAAGGGTCTGCAATACATCCAGGCCGGCAAAAAAACTGCATTGTACGGAGCCGAAACTTACGGTTCGCTTGAGCGGCGTCCGAATCAGAATACCTTCCGGCAAGGATTCCGGCAAGGCAACCGACTTGGATACAAGTACAAAATGTTGCAATTCCCGTTCCGGTTTCCATGGATTACGAACTGTCAGAAGCGTATAATTGTCGCGGGTTTCTATCTGGAAACCTTTAGCGAAATAAATGCTGTCGCCGGCAAAGGTGATGTCCGAACCGGCGACGGTATTATTTTCTTTCCGGCAGGAGGAAAGAACACAAACTAAAGAGAGTATAAGGCAGGGGATTTTCATATTTTCTTGCAAATTACAATTAATAAAACACAAATTTACAAACGAGAACACCCGCTTCGCTAATCGTTTCTTTACAAACTCCGTCTACACCGAAAATGTAGATTTTATTAGGATTTATATCCGAAATGTAAACGTCTTTGCTATCGGGATCAACACCAATGGCAAAAGCCGTATTGATTTTCGTTCCGTCTGAGATAAGTTCGCCCGGAACTTTTTGCTCGGTTTTTACATCGTAACGCCCGTAAGTACAACCCGTCGAACCATCGAAATTATATACCACATTGAAATAATACAAAATATCATCTACAATCGTAAAACTTTCACCGGAAGAAACACCTTCAAGACCGGTAACTTCATCGGTATTCGTATCAATCTTTTGCATACCGTTCGGAATATCTCCGTAATTTCCTTTGTAAGAGAGGTAAATATCTCCGTAAGCATCTGTCGCCAAATAATTTGGATTCAAGCCGACGGTTATTCTTTTGGTTTCCGTGAATGTGGCAATATCCACTACGGAAAGCGTATTGTCGAAATTCGGATAATTCAGGCCGTTGCTATTCGCGACATACAATTTACCATGGGCGGCGGCAATTCCTTCGGGATAAGAACCGACTTTAGTTACCGCTTCTATCGACAGAGTCGTTGTATCAATGCGGATTACATTTCCGTCATACGTCGAAGCATACACCTTCCCGTTGTATGAAGCCAGATAGCGAGGCCCGCGGGGTTGCTCTCCGTCTTTTACAGGAATGATTTTCAATGATGTCGTCGTTTTCAAATCAATGACATTGATAACGCTTGATCCGAAAACGGAAACATACAGTTTACTTCCGTAAATAATCATGTCCTGTCCCGTATCGCCTAATGTGCCGTTCATAATGTCGAATGTTGTCTCTCGGGTTTTAAAGTAATAATACGATATTCCCGAATTGTTTTGCCCTTGATATCCCTGATTCAGGATAAATACGCCGGAAGACACGACAGGTTCATTCCCCGGAATCGGATCATTTTTTTCACATGCCGTAAAAACGGTTAAAAAAAGCAGTAAACTGAATATGATTCTCAAGAAACTCATACCATTTTTCATTTTCAATATATTTTTAAGTGATTAATAAATAAATTTCACCCCCAACCGGAACGATCGCCCCGGCATCGGATACGAGCGAACTACCTCATACTGCCGGTCAAACAAATTCAAACATTCTGCCGTAAAAACAAGAGAATAGTCCTGCCAACGAATCGTTTTCCGTAAATGAGCGCCCTGATCGGCATAAGGCTTCATCCAATACTCCGGCCGGTTCATTCCCATGTAATTTCTTCTTCCACAATAAATAAATGTGTAATTAACATCCAACCAGGGCGTTTCCAACAACAGGTAAGCCGTGGCCGAATGTCGTGGCGTATAAGCCAATTGCTGATTGTAGGAGGGATTTGTTTCATCGGTTTTGTCCAATACCTTTTGAAAGGTATAAGTCCCTGATAATTCGGCGGAAAAACCGGATTGAAGTTGCGCTTGCACTTTAAGATTCAGGTCAAGACCCCGTGTTTCCGTCCGCCCGAAATTCTGAACCGACCAGATAAACATGCTGCCGCGCGGCAAGGCAACCAACTTGTTTTCAACTTGGATTTGATAAACATCACCCGAAAAAGAAAACAGAGAAATACACTCGCCCAACGAAGCGGAAAAAGTCAAACCCAGATTGTACTGATTGGCATTCTCCGGTTGAAGATTCAGTGTCGGAACCGGCGAAAGATACAAATCCCCAAAAGTCGGGAAACGATATGTATTTTTGTAATAAGCCCTGATACGCACCGGAATATTTTCCATCGGTTTTACCGATAAACCAAGATACGGCGACCAATGCGAACGATTTCTAAAAGCGCTGCCCGCTTTATTTTCATCATCCGTAAAATTATGCAACAAACTGCCTGTCAGTATAAAAACCGGATGTTCATATTTTCCGGTCAAAGCGCTCAGGTAATTAATTCGGGAATGAAAAACGCCGGAAAAATTGTTTTCGAAATTTCCATAAATACCATCATTCGCCCAAGACACGGACAGTTGCTTCGAAATCCGGTAACGTACAGTCATGTTCAGGAAATATTGCCGTTGATAATAGAACTTTTCATCTTTTTCGTCCCGATATTTAAGGTCGGTATAATCAATCGCAGAGAAGTTGAATTTGGCGCTTGTCCTGAAATCGACAACCTGAGTTACATGCTGCGAATAACTTGCTTGCAGAAAAGCCGTTTGGTCTTTCACCCTTTCGCCGGAATAATCATTGTGATAAAGGACAGAGCCGGGAATACCTCTGTCCGACAGGTAATAATAAGCCTTGCCCGATAATTGTCCGCCGTTTGGGAAATTACCGCAGATATTCGATTCAAATTTGTAAAATTCCATATCCGAGTTCTTTCTTTTTTTTCGGAGCGTAGAATCCGAAAAACCGTAAATTTGCGAGAACGGATAATTCCCGTTTGATTGTAAGTATTCGCCGAAAAAACGGGCGGAAAAAGTATTGTTCAACATTCGTCCCACGTAAAGAGAAGGATTGACAAGCCCGAAAGAACCGGTTTTGAAGTTTGCTTGCAGTTCGTTTTTTTTCTCCGGATTTTTCCATTGGTTTTGGGTAACGATGTTCAGCGCTCCGGCACAACTACGTTCGTAGGCCGGTTGGAGTAAATCGCCCGTTTCGCCGGTTTGTAAAACAAGGCTTAGCACGTTATCCAAAGAAAAGCGGCTTAAATCGATCTGACCGGTTTGATAGTCAAAAACAGGGACGCCGTCGTACAGCACGCCGCTGTAATTCGCGCTTAAACTGCGGATGGAAATGGTTTTCAGACCGCCGATTCCACCGTAATCCTTGACTTGGACGCCGCTGAAAAATTTGACGGCGTCGGCGACCTGCATAGCGCCGGTTTTACTCAAAACACCGGACGGAAAAATTTGCAAAGGCGCATTGGAACTAAACGGGGACGGAACGGAAGCCTTTACTTCCACCCCGCTCAATGGGTACGTTCGCACTGTATCCGGCAACTCTTGAGCGGGAAGAACAGATGCAGACAATAAACCGGTCGCTAAGAATGGTAAATAACAAAAATATTTTTTTAAAAACATAAATTCGGAAAATAGTAAACACTTTTCCTGTGTTTTTTCCGAATGGAAAAATCACCGCCAAAATTAGGGGCAAAGATATAATCTTTTTTTGAATTGCCCGATTATTTCTGTTTTAAAAATTTATACACATCCGGATTTTCCATAGATCTTATCTGTTTTCTCAATGCGGCAGGGGTATTTTGCAGGAAATTTCTACAAAACCGGACAAAATTGGGATAAGAACTAAAACTGCAATTATGAACAATATTCGCAATCGGTTTATCTTTTTTCAGTTCATTAATTACTTGTTCGGCCCGGTTACTGATGATCCAGTCGGAAGGGTTAATACCGAATATATCCGTAAACCGTTTGCGGAAAGAATTGCGATTCAGGTGAACTGCGGCGGCAAATTCTTCTACCGTAGATAGTTTGTTTCTGTTTTGAAGAACAATCGCTTTGAAAACGATGTCTCCTTTAAAAATCGAGTGGAAAAGATGGGCAAGATCTTCATCGGAATAGTAAGCGCTTATCAAGATTTGCAATTCCTGAATAATGGTTCTCTGGTAATCCGGCCACTGTAAACCAAGTTTTATATTTGCCGAAGAACTATTCAACACATTGATAATGTTAGAATTAGATTCGACAGTGAATAAATCGGAGTCCTGATCTACCAATTTCATTCTTTCGCACACTTCCGATAGAAGTTCAGGTTTATCTTTTCGGCAAAGAAAAATTTCTTCAGTCATGTGGCAGCAATATAGCTTAGTGTTTTTGGTAAAAGAAAAGTTATAAGAAGCTAATGGTGGAATCAGGAAAAAATGATTTGCCTCAATAAGGCGATTTTCTGCAAATCCGTAAGTAGCGTTAATCGCACCTTCCATTACGAAAAAAAGCATGGCATCCTTTGCTGTCTTGTTTGCACTCACTCCTTCTTCATAATCAATTATTTCGATAGCCGGACTTTCTGGTATCTCATTACCTACTCGTGAAAGACAAAAACTGCCATTCAGTAATTCATTATATTCATTCATCTTTTATAGAGTTGTCAATTTGATGCAAAGGTAATGATAATTTGAATAAAAAAATAATTTTTAGAAAAAAAAATATTTATTTTATCCCTCTGTGCGCTATGTGAAAAATTTCATGTACTTTTGTGACGTTAATATCAAAATATGGACCAAATGAAGAAGAAAAGTTTTGTCTCCGTAGCCGATTTATCAAAAGAGGATATCCTCCGTTTGGTGAAAAGCGCCGAGTCTTTCGAAAAAAATCCGAACCGGAAAATATTGGAAGGAAAAGTCTGCGCCACTCTTTTTTTTGAGCCGTCCACCCGAACGCGATTGAGTTTTGAAACTGCTATCAACCGATTGGATGGTAAAGTGATAGGATTCAGCGACGCGGCTACAACCAGTTCTTCAAAAGGCGAAACATTAAAAGATACCATCAAAATGGTAAGTAATTACGCCGACTTAATTATCATGCGCCATTACCTGGAAGGAGCAGCCCGGTACGCTTCGGAAATTACGGACGTTCCTGTCATTAACGCAGGCGACGGGGCTAATCAGCATCCTTCACAGACCATGCTTGACCTGTATTCCATCTATAAAACGCAAGGTAAACTTAATAATCTGACTATCACAATGGTAGGGGATTTGAAATACGGACGAACGGTTCACTCCCTGATTGTCGGAATGTCGCACTTCAATCCTGCGTTTAATTTTATTGCTCCCGAAGAACTTCGATTGCCGGACATTTACAAGCAATTTATGGAGGAAAAAGGCTTGTACTACAAGGAATATACCGATTTTTCGGAAGAAGTAATCAACGGGTCGGATATTTTATATATGACTCGCGTCCAACGCGAACGGTTTACGGATTTGATGGAATATGAAAAAGTGAAAAACATTTATATTCTGAAAAACAACATGTTAAAGGATAGCAAAGAAAACTTGCGGATTCTCCATCCTCTGCCTCGCGTAAATGAAATCGCCTACGATGTGGACGATAATTTCAAAGCCTATTATTTCGAACAAGCCAAAAACGGTGTTTTCGCCCGGCAGGCAATTATCTGCGACGTACTCGGAACTAACCACCCCCCAGCCCCCTAAAGGGGGAATCCGGGTAGTGAGTATGAATATTCCACTGCGACCAAGTCCCCCTTTAGGGGGTTAAGGGGTAAATTAAATGCACAAATAATATGATTAATAAAAAAGAATTACAGATTGCAGCTTTGCAAAACGGAACGGTCATCGACCACATTCCATCGGATCAATTATTTAAGGTTGTTTCCTTGCTGGGAATCGAAAAATTAAGGACGCCCGTCACCATCGGTTACAACCTGGATAGCAAAAAGATGGGCCGCAAAGGTATACTGAAAATCGCCGGCAAGTTTTTCGAACAAGATGAAATCAATCGTATTTCTTTGATTGCTCCGGCGGTTAAACTGAACATTATCAAGGACTACGAAGTTGCGGAAAAGAAACTGGTTCAACTTCCCGACGAACTGATCGGCATCGTTAAATGCAACAATCCCAAATGTATTTCCAACAATGAACCGATGAAAACACGCTTCAAAGTCATCGACAAGGAAAAAGTGACGCTGAAATGCGAATATTGTGAAATGAAAACGAAAAAAGAAGATATTGTACTGCTATAATGAGAAAGATGCGCACTGCTACAATATTCATTTTCATTTCCGGATTGTTCATTTTCCTTTTCGGAACGGAAAATCAGTTGTTTGCACAATCGGAACGGCTGAATTACGGATTCAAGGCCGGCCTGAATGCTTTATCTCCAACTAAATACCAAACCTATTATGCGGGTGATTCCACTTCCGGATCCTATACCAACAAAAACGGTTATTTGATAGGCGCCTTTTTCAGGATAAATTACAATCAGGTATTCTTGCAACCCGAAGCGATCTGGAATTTTCACCAACAAAAATGTGGTTTTATGCTTCCCAATCCAAGCCAAAAAGATGCGTATTTACCCAAAGCATTAGATATTAATATGGATGCGGTGAATGTTAACTTATTGGCGGGTTATAGCATTATAAAAAACAAACCTTATTTATGTGATGTTTACTTAGGGACTTCTTTTAAATGGACTTACAAAATAAAATATGAAATCACGGAAGAACATAACTATTCCGGTAAGAGTGATTTTTTCTGCTATGCAGGTATTATCGGTTTTTCGGTAAATATTTCCAATCTTTATTTCGATTTCAGGTACGAAATCAATCAACCGAATACCAACCTTGATTTCAATAAAATTCCCGGTATTCCCGAACCGTATCAAAGCGTTTTTTTGGAAAAGAATGAAAATATTTTGAGTTTTTCTTGCGGAATCATGTTTTGATTATTTTAATGGTGATTAAATTAATAGAATGGAGGAAAATTATAGACGGCTCTACATAAAATACAATAAATTCTGATTTTTGCATGTGATTCGAAAATTTCATATAACTTTGCAATTTAAAACAATTACAAACAAGGGATATGATTAACAAAATCAATGCGTTACTTGCCGAAATAAATAATTTACGCGCCAATAACAGCGAAGAAATTGAAACTTTAAGGATTAAGTATTTGAGTAAAAAAGGCGAAATCACCCAATTAATGAATGATTTCCGCCTCGTAGCCGCCGAAGAAAAACGAGTTATCGGGAAAATGTTGAACGAGCTAAAAGAAAAAGCCCATCAGCAGATCAATCAATTGAAAGAAAGTTTCGATAACCAAACCGTTGCCGGCGACGCACCTGATTTGACCCGCACTTCTTATCCGTATCAGGTAGGAACAAGACATCCGCTTTCCATTGTCAGGAAAGAAATCTGCGATATATTTGCCCGTTTGGGATTCAGCATTGCCGAAGGCCCTGAAATTGAAGACGATTGGCATGTTTTCTCCTCTTTGAATTTTGCGGAAGATCATCCGGCGCGAGATATGCAAGACACGTTTTTTGTGAAACAGGGAAAAGATTTGCTGCTGAGAACGCATACTTCTTCCGTTCAAACACGCATCATGGAAAAGACGCAACCGCCGATTCGCATCATTTGTCCGGGACGGGTCTATCGAAACGAAGCGATTTCTTACCGGGCGCATTGTTTTTTCCATCAAGTAGAAGCCTTGTACGTCGATAAAAATGTTTCTTTCGCCGATTTGCAGCAAGTCCTTCTGTTTTTTGCCAAAGAAATGTTCGGAGCCGATACGGAAATCCGTTTGCGGCCGTCATTTTTTCCGTTTACCGAGCCGAGCGCCGAAATGGACATCAGTTGTAACCTTTGCGGAGGAAAAGGCTGTCCGTTCTGTAAACATACCGGTTGGGTAGAAATATTGGGCTGCGGCATGGTCGATCCCAATGTGTTGGAAAACTGCGGAATAGACAGTAAAACGTATTCCGGTTACGCCCTCGGAATGGGCATCGAACGGATTACCAATCTCAAATACCAGGTGAAAGACTTGCGCTTGTTTTCCGAAAATGATTTGCGGTTTCTACGGGAATTTGAATCGGCAATATGACAAAAAAAGAACGATACGAAAAGGTAATTAATTGGTTTGAGCGGAATATGCCTGTCGCAGAAACGGAATTGCATTATAAAACGCCTTTCCAGTTGTTGGTTTCGGTGATTCTGTCGGCGCAATGTACGGATAAACGGGTTAATATGATTACCCCCGCCCTGTTTGAGGCTTTTCCCACGCCGGAAGTTTTGGCCGCATCAAATAAAGAAACGGTTTACGAATACATAAAAAGTGTTTCTTATCCCAACAACAAAGCCAATCATTTGGTTGAAACGGCTAAAAAATTAATCAGCGATTTTGACGGGAAAATTCCTGCAAACATTGAAGACTTGATCAAATTGCCCGGCGTTGGAAAGAAAACGGCGAATGTGATTGCTTCGATCGTTTTTGATATTCCCGCTTTGGCGGTGGATACGCATGTCTTTCGGGTAGCCAACCGTATCGGCTTGACCAACAATTCCAAAACACCTTTGGAAACAGAAAAAGAACTTACTAAGTACATTCCCAAACGGCTTTGGTCGATTGCACATCATTGGCTGATTTTACACGGGCGGTATGTTTGTGTCGCTCGTAAACCCAAATGCGAAAGTTGCGGATTACAGCCCTTTTGCAAATGGAATGTGAATTATTCAACAAATTAAATAAATTACGTACTCATGAAAAAAGTAGCACTTGGAATCATTATTTTATTTGTAGGAGTTTTCCTACTGTTTCACAATCTGGGATATTTTCCCTGGTCGATTTACCACATTGTCATATCGTGGCAAGCTTTGTTGATTGGAATCGGAGTAGTATTGTTATTCGACGAAAGGTCTAATAATAAAAGCGCCGGTATTATTCTGACAGTCATAGGAACGTTATTTTTACTGCCGCGAATTTTCGATATCGACATCAGTAGATTCTTTTTACCGCTGATAATTATTTTGATAGGTATTTTTTTCATCGTGAAGTCTGCTACAAAGAAAACACATCGTTTCATATCTTTCGGAGAGAATACTTCCTTTGAAAATAACTGCGAAGATTCAACCGGATCCGGAATATCGAATGCTGAAAAGAACGCAAATTACAATGGTTATATCAGCCGTGAATATGTTTTCACCGGATCGAAAGAAAGATGGACGTACAACAACGTGAAAAGCATCGAAATCAGTGTGGTTTTCAGCAGCGTAGAATTGGATTTCACGCAATTGGAATTGTCGCAGGATACGGTTAGAGTACAGATAAAAGCCTCGTCTGTTTTCGGAAATGTTGTACTGTATGTTCCTGATGATTGGAATATTATCATGCAAAAAACCGGCATTTTCGGTTCGTTTTCCGACAACAGGTCCCGCGATGTGGCGCAATCCGCCAAAGGTAAAACGGTTTACATGGAATTGGAAGCGGTATTCGGCGGCGGTGAAATCAGGTATGCCCTGCATTAAACAAAATACTGTTTTTTAGGCGGTCGAAAGAGATTTTTTTGTACATTTGCAAAAAAAACGATTTAATCAATGAATCCGGAATTACTTGTTCGTAAAAATATTTATCATCTCAAACCTTATTCTTGTGCGAGAGACGAATTTCAAGGTATCGCTTCTGTTCATTTAGACGCCAATGAAAGTCCTTATAATCAAGAACTAAATCGTTATCCGGATCCTCTTCAACGCACATTGAAAGAAAAAATAGCCGAAATTAAAAAAGTACGTCCTGCGCAAATCATGGCCGGCAATGGAAGCGATGAGGCTATTGATTTGGTTTTCAGGATTTTTTGCGAGCCGCGGGAAGACAACGTCGTGGCTATGGAACCTACCTACGGCATGTATAAAGTTGCAGCAGACATTAACGACGTAGAATACCGTCCGGTGCTGTTGGAAGAAAATTTTCAGCTAAATGCTTCCAAACTGTTGGCTGCTACGGACATACATACGAAAGTGATTTTCCTCTGTTCGCCAAACAATCCTTCGGGAAATTTGATGAATCGCGAAGAAATGCGGACAATCATGCGGAATTTCAACGGCATTGTCGTTATAGACGAAGCGTATGCTGATTTTTCAACCGAACCGACTTGGTTAAAAGAATTGGATAATTACGCAAATCTCATTGTCTTACATACTTTTTCCAAAGCATGGGGATTGGCATCTTTGCGTTGCGGATTGGCTTTTGCTTCGGAAAAAATCATCGCATTGTTCAACAAGGTGAAATATCCGTACAATGTTAATACGCTGACACAGAACAAAGCGCTTGCCGAACTGAATAATGTAAACCGGAAAAACGCATGGGTGGAAATGATTCTCGCAGAATGCGAGCCGCTTGCGGAAGCGCTGAAAGCCTTACCGATGGTTGAAAAAATATACAAATCGGATGCTAATTTCCTTTTAGTCAAAGTAAAGGACGCCGATACAACCTACCGTTTTTTAACGGAAAGAGGAATTATTGTCCGCAACCGGAATAAAATTCCGCTGTGTGATAACTGCCTGCGGATTACCGTAGGAACGCCGGATGAAAACAGCGCTTTAATCGGCGCATTAAAAGAATTTTCTAAAACCATTAACAATAAACAATAACAGAAATGAAAAAAGAAGTACATCCCATACGGGAAGCCGAGCGTTACTTACAAAACGCAAAACAAATGCTTTCGGAAAAAGCAAAAAAAGACGGTAATTATTACGAAGACGCCAAGTATGTCAAGTTAGCGGGACATGCCGCATGGACCGGCGTATTGATAGCTCTTGACGCAGTCTTGGGCATACATGAAAACATGAAAAAAAGTCAACGACCCGATTTTAAAGATTACATGAACGCTATTGCCCAAAAAGACAGTAAAATGACAAACCCTTTACTGGTAACGTATGAATTATGCCATAAAGTTTTAGGTTATGATGGTAATCCGAGTTACAAGGTTGTAAAAACCTCTCTCGAAGAAGCTAATTACATAATCAAATGGGCGGAAAAAAATTATCAACGCTGAATGAAACGGGTATTATTTATCGATCGTGACGGGACTTTGATTGTCGAACCGCCGGAAACTTTTCAGGTCGACGCGTTGGAGCAGTTGGCATTTACGCCGGCTGTGATACGAAACCTGTATTTTATCCGTGAGAAACTTGATTTCGAACTGGTTATCGTAAGCAATCAGGACGGTTTGGGAACACCCGCTTATCCTTTGGCAAATTTTGAAACCGTACAGCGGAAAATGTTGGATGTGTTCCAAAACGAAGGAGTTACTTTCGATCGTATATTTATCGACCGCTCTTTGCCGGAAGATAACCTGCCGACAAGAAAACCGGGAATTGCTATGCTAACGGAATATCTGACAGGTGATTATGATTTGGCAAATTCTTTCGTCATCGGCGACCGCCCGACGGATGTGGAATTAGCGAAAAACTTGGGTTGCAAAGCCATTTTATATAATGATGAATCGCTTTTGGAGCAAAACGAATTTTTAAAACCTTTCTGCGCTTTGGCAACTACGGATTGGAACCGGATTTCGGAATTCCTTTTTGCAAAAGAACGCCGCGCCGTTGTTCAACGCACCACCAAAGAAACGGATATCTATGTGGAAATCAATCTGGACGGAAACGGGAAAACCAATATATCAACCGGTTTGCATTTTTTCGACCATATACTGGAACAAATCGGGAAACATTCCGGAATGGATTTGACAATCCGCGTGAAAGGCGATTTGGAAGTGGACGAACATCATACGGTTGAAGATACCGGAATCGCTTTGGGCGAAGCCTTATTTCAGGCTTTAGGCGATAAACGCGGAATAGAAAGATACGGTTTTTATTTGCCGATGGATGAAAGCGTTTGTTTAATTGCAGCGGATTTTGGCGGACGGCCGTGGTTAGTTTGGGACGTCACATTCAAACGGGAAAAAATCGGCGATGTACCGACGGAAATGTTCATGCATTTCTTTAAATCGTTGAGCGATGCGGCGAAAATGAATTTGAACATTCGAGCGGAAGGCGAAAACGAACATCACAAAATCGAAGGCATTTTCAAAGGATTTGCCCGAACGATTAAAAGGGCGGTTAAACGGGATATTTTTAACTTTGAATTGCCCTCTACAAAAGGAGTTTTATAAATTAATATGCCACTAATGCACAAATTAACACGAATAAAATTAGTGCAATAGCGGCAATAAAATAAAAATACAAAAATATGAAATTGAAATTATTTTTTATAACTTGCAGCGTTTTTTTCTTAGCATCCTGCGATAAAATCTTCCTGGATGTAGCAGGAAAAGACGCTGATTTACAAGGAAAATGGCAAATGGACAATGCCGATACGGTTTATTACAATTTCCAGAAAAATCTGTTTCAATATCAGATTTATCAACAAAAAGATAAACTTTCAGCAGTCTTCGGATATTATGTGCTACAGGGTGATACGAGCATTGATATACAACTGTTAAGGAAAGAAGCGTCATTCTCTTTGAATTATTTGGGATGGGATACCATTCCGGCTCCAGATGGAAATGACATAATACATAAACAATTCAAAATAAAGAAATTAACGAGTAAAAAATTGATTCTATCATCCGATGATGACGATATTTCACTCCATAAATTTTAGAAAAACAATCATACACAATAAATAACATTAAAACGTTAAAATTATGAAATTAAAGTATTTATTAGGATTTTTAATCGTTTGTATTTTGTTTACTTTAGATTCGTGTAAATCTAAAGAAAGTGCATACAAAGCGGCGTATGAAGCGGCTAAGGCTAAAGAAATGCAGGAAGAAACAGGGGATGTAACATCCGTAGAAAAGCCCAAAATTTCTTATTCTACGGCTTCGGCAATCGTTCAGAAAGAAAAAATTACGGTAGTTGACGGTTTAAGCTCCTCTATTCAGCAGTATAACGTAGTTATCGGAAGTTTCACCAACAAGACTAATGCCCTTTCCCTGAAAGAACGCATGATCAGTAGAGGCTATTCTGCTTTTTTAGCCCAGAATGAAAGAGGTATGTACCGGGTAATTGTGGCTACTTTCAACAATAAAAGCGCCGCTGCTACGGAACGGGATAACATCAAGGATAAATATTATCCGGAATTTCAAGATGCCTGGATTCTTGATAAGAATTAGGAATTAGGAATTCCTAATTCTTCATACTCCGGTATTTCTTTATGAAAAAACCATCCCTTTTTTTCATAATTGATCCGGCAACAATAATGCTGAATGCCGTTGCTCACAATAAGCCACGGAACATTCAAACGCATATTATAGCGTGCAATCTGATCAAACGTATTTTGTTTGACAGGTATTGACGGCGCTTTGTATTCGATAATCATCAAAGGATGCAGGTATTCATCGTAGAGAACCGTGTCACAACGTTTTCTTACATTCCCCAAATCAATGCCGATTTCATTTGCGAGCCGAGATTGCGGATAATTTTTGTGTGTAATCAAATAGGAAACAAAACTTTGACGAACATATTCTTCCGGCGTCAAACGCACGAATTGTTTCCTTAAACGGTCGAATACATACGTTTTTCCGTTTTCCTCTCTGATATTTAATTCCGCCGGCGGAAGATTTAATTCCAACATTTTCCCGTGTCCTGTTTTTTATTTACCTTTGCAAAATTACACAATATTATGAAAACAAAACAGGAAATAGTTAAAAATTGGTTGTCCCGTTACACAAAAAGACCTTTGGAAGATTTCACACCTTACGTTTTATTGACCAATTTCAATAAATACGTTGAAATTTTCGCCGATTATTATAAAGTGTCGATTATCGGTCTGGACGGCAATATGCCGAATGCATCGGCTGACGGAATTACCATTATCAATTTTGGAATGGGTTCTGCGAATGCCGCTACAATCATGGATTTACTGAGCGCTATCAAACCCAAAGCCGTTTTGTTTCTCGGAAAATGCGGCGGTTTGAAACTCAAAAACGCTGTGGGCGATTATATCCTGCCTATTGCCGCTATCCGGGGAGAAGGTACTTCCAACGATTATTTACCGCACGAAGTTCCTTCTTTGCCGGCATTCAACTTGCTGCGCGCCGTTTCCTCCATCGTAAGAAACCATGGAAAAGACTACTGGACGGGAACCATTTACACGACCAATCGCCGTGTGTGGGAATACGATGAAGTATTCAAAGAATACCTGCGAAAAATTCGTGCGACAGGGGTCGATATGGAAACAGCAACCTTATTTACCGTCGGTTTTGCTAACCAGATTCCTACCGGAGCGCTTTTGCTAATCAGCGACCAACCCATGATTTCGGAAGGAATTAAGACAGAAAAGAACGATTTGGTTGTTACGCAGAATTTTGTGGAAGAACATGTCCTGATCGGCATCAAGTCTTTGAAAACAATTATTGAAAATAAGTCAACGGTTAAACATCTCCGTTTTGAATGGTAAACTATGGCTAAAGAATTGGGATTTGAGGAAATAAAGCAAGGCATTTTATCCGGAAATTTTGCTCCGGTATATCTGTTTCAGGGCGATGAGTCTTATTTTATCGACCAATTAACCGGCATGCTGATTGAAAATGTTTTGGACGATTCGGAACGTGATTTTAATCAAGTTATTTTTTATGGGATGGAAACCAATGCCCGTACGGTCATCACCTCTTGCAAACGCTTTCCGATGATGGTGGAACGGCAGTTGGTAGTACTGAAAGAAGCCCAGAACATGAAAGATATCGACGAATTGGTTCATTACGTCAAACAGCCGCTCCGGTCGACGGTTCTGGTGATTAATTACAAACACGGAAAACTGGATGGCCGGAAAAAATTATCCGGCGAAATCGGGAAAACCGGGGTTGCCTTTGAATCGAAAAAGTTATACGAAAATCAAATTCCGGCTTTTATTATCCGGTATCTTCAGGAAAAAAACATAAAAATTGAACAAAAAGCATCTCTCTTATTAACGGATTATCTCGGAAACGATTTGAGCAAACTGACCAATGAATTGGAAAAACTGATCATCTCGCTCCCCCAAAGCAATGCACAGATAACATCCTCATTAATAGAGAAAAACATCGGCATCAGCAAAGATTACAATAATTTTGAGATGCAGAAAGCCATCGCTTCAAAAGACATCCTGAAAGCCAACCGGATTGCAAAATATTTCGAGCAAAATCCGAAAAACAATCCATTAATTGTCACATTGACGGTACTGTTCAATTTTTTTGCCAACCTGATGATTTGCCATTACGAAAAGAACAAAACCGAATCCCATCTGATGTCGGTACTTGGTTTCCGGTTTAATTTTCAAATTACGGATTACATACAGGCTATGAAAAACTATAAACCCGGAAAAACCATGCAGATTATTTCCCTCATCCGAAATACCGACGCCCAATCCAAAGGAGTCGATAACGTTTCGCTTCCCGATGGGAAATTATTGTCGGAACTGCTGTATAAGATTATGCACTGATCCGGACAGGTGTTACTTCCCACACCCCGGACAGTTATCGCAAGGGCTGCCGGAACTGTTTTTTCGAAAAAAAACTTTGTATATCTTCCTCGCAACATAAACAATGATTGCGATTCCGATGAATATGACAATAAAGTATTGTAGCATAAGTCAGGTTGAATTATGTTTGACGCAACAAAGGTAACGATTATTTATTACATAAAATCGCTTCACCGCCCTTTTTTATCTTTCACCAAATAATCAGCCGCAACTATCATGGAAACCGCATAGGATTTAAGTTTTTCGCCTGCGCCGGATTGTTCTTGCATCTCATTTTCAGATCGGTCGCTGTAAAAATTATACATAATATCTGAATTTACATTCAGATCTCTGATATAAAAATAATTATCATCAATACATCCCAACTGATTATTGGAAACGAAAAACATACAAGGCCGCGTTTCCCGCAACAAATCTATCCCAAACGAATCATTCACGTAAGGCCGGTTCAACAGACCCATGACCGTCGGGAAAACATCTATCTGTCCGCCGGGTTGAGGAAACCGGCGGGGCGCATCCGTCAGTAAAGGCGAATAGATGATGCATGGAATATGATTGTAATCCAATGCCATATTGTATTTCTGCCGTCTTTTAATCCGGCCGTGATCGCCCAAAAAGACGAAAAAAGTATTCCGGTACCAATCCTCTTTTGAGGCAGCTTCCATAAAATCTTTCAGGCTGTTATCCGTAAAAGCCAGGATACGTTCTTCGTCGTCTGCACCTGCGTCTTTGAAACGTTCGGGAACGATATACGGCACGTGTTTGCTGACCGTCATAAAGGTTGCAAAAAAAGGTTTGTCCGACTGTGCCGCTTCGTTCAAACGGTCGAAACCGTATTCCAACAAATAATCGTCCTGAACGCCGAAATTATTGGCAATCTTTTCTTTGGGATAATCATACTGCGAATAAATCCGGTCGAAACCATTTTCATACAGGAAATAATTCATGTGGTCGTACTGCGGATTACTCGTCAGAAAAAAAAACGTCCGGTAACCGGCCTCGCGCAAGACGACGGGAAGGCCTGTATAATGCGCCGGACTGTTATCCATCGAAGGCCTGTCGAACAAAGCCGGAAATCCATACAAAGTCGAAACAATCCCGTTGTTGGTATGAATGCCTGCCGAATAAAAACGCTCGAAATAGTACGACCGGGAAATCAAATCATTGAGAAAAGGCGTCAGGTTACGTCCCTGATATTCGGTCTGCAAACAATCGGCCGCCATTGATTCCAACAAAACGATGACTACGTTTGCATTGACAGTTTCGCCTGTAGGTTGCACCGTACGGTTCACGGAACGGGCGCCGGACGCCGCCGGAACGTTCAAAGCCTCGCTTACCAGTGAAAAAGCCGTATCCAAAGGCATTAAATCATTCACATTCTTCCGTTCTTTAGATGCGTCCTGAATGCTCTTCAAAAACGAAAAATTCGGATTCACTCCCAATTGATTATAAAACGAATGGTTTGAAAAATAGGCAAATCCCACCCTCAATGGGTACCGCTGCAAAGAACCCCGCATCCCCAAAAAACATACGGCCCAAAGTAAAACGGTAAGCGGGATATACACTTTCATACTATACCCGGCATGGTTTTGTGATAGGTGAGGGGCAGAGGGCGAAAGGCGAAGGGCAAACGAAAAAAACTTTTTCCGAAAAAATTTAAGTATCCGGTAAAACAAAAACACGGAAATCAGGAACAAAGCAAAAAACGGATAATTCCGTATATCCTGAAATACCATGCCGGCCGTTTCGGATCCAAATTGCAGCCAACCCAAAGCATCTATTTTGATATGCGCCAGAAAATAAGAAAAATAGGATATATCCAAAATATATATTCCGAAAACAATCAAATAAGCAATAACAAAAAACCCGTTACAAGCCCGAATAACCCATTCCGATAACCGGTTAAATAGAACTAAAATGCTTAGTATCAGCAAAGGAATGCAGGTGATATAAGAAGCAATAAAATTGTCGAACTGCAAACCTTTCCACAAAGCCTGCAAGAGTAAGGCGCTTTTATTGTCGATACCGGCCGTCTGTTCGTAATTACAGAAATACAGTATCAGCCTGAAAATAAAGAAAAAACCTATTCCCGATAAATGGACGGATAATAAATAATAAAAAACATTGAAACGTTTCATTTTTCAAAATGATTCAATTTTTCGTGCAACATCTTCCATCAGCCATTTGGGCGTGGAAGTCGCCCCGCAAACACCTACCGATTGTACATTTTCCATCCATTGGGGGTTAATATCGTCGGGATTGGAAATCAGGAAAGTATTCGCATTGGCTTTGATACATTCGCTTAACAGCACCTTTCCGTTGGAACTTTTCTCTCCGGCGACAAACAAAATTAAATCATGGCGCGCCGCAAACTCCCTGATATGCGGTATCCGGTTGGCTACCTGCCGGCAAATCGTATCAAAATACCGGAAATCCAAGCCTTCATGAATACGCGCTTGAATCCCGGCCACAATTTCCTTAAAGCCATGTACCGACATCGTCGTCTGGGAAAACAAATAAATATTCTTGTTGAAATCCAACAAATCCAAATCCGGTATCTTCTCAATAACAATGGCTTTACCATCGGTTTGCCCTACCAGGCCGTTCACTTCGGCATGGCCGGTCTTCCCAAAAATAACAATTTGCGAATGAAGCATATCCATTTCCCTGCAATGCTTGAGGATTTTCTTTTGCAGTTGTAATACCACCGGACAAGTAGCGTCGATAATCCGTATAGCGTTTTGTTCGGCCGTTTCATAGGTAGAAGGCGGCTCGCCGTGTGCACGCAAAAGCACGCGCTTGTTGTGCATATTCTTCAAATCCTCATGGTTAATCGTCCGCAAGCCCTTCTTCTGCAAACGGGCGACTTCCTGACTGTTGTGAACAATATCGCCCAGACAATAAAGCTCTTTGTCCATTGTCAGTTCTTTTTCTGCGCTTTGAATAGCGTTTACCACGCCAAAGCAGAAGCCGGAACCTTCATCTATTTCAACTGTTCTCATCGTGCAGTGCGTTAAAAGCGGGAACAAAATTACATGAAAATCTTACGATTTCCAAACGCATGCAATGAAAAAAAGTTTTTTTACAGAGGAAATATTTTCCTATCCATAGATCGAAAGCCAAGATTCATAAATGGTTAGCATGGCAAGAAACGCCCGGAATACCTTTGGGACAAAGCAAAACAAACGAGGCGCGCCGGATCGCCGATGCACCTCGTTTGAGCTATGGGGCTGTCTCAAAACTCTAAGCCCAAAAGCAAGGAACGGATAAGTAAAGAAAACCACCGATAAATCAGTCGGTTATGCTGTAATCCGCTACATTCTGCATTTTATCCCAAAAGCAGAAATGAGCAAAGTTAAGCAGGAGTTACCTTACTTATCCGTTACCTGTTTTTAAACGGG
>JAISWH010000173.1 GCA_031271125.1 Dysgonamonadaceae bacterium | reverse complement strand
AAATTGCTCAACCGTTAAATTTTTGTTCTTCAAATATTTAGCAATCATTGTACTCGTGCCGCTGTCGAACCAATAGTTGACAAATTTCTTATCCTCGAAAAACCTCAATGTTGAGTAGGTATTATATAGCCTCACCTTGCCGTTGAACGAAAATCCATCGTAAAAATCCTCTATCCGTTCCACAAGTTCATTTTTGGAAATTTGCATTTCTTCGGCTGTAAGTTCGAGGTGGTCGGGAAAGTTTTGCAAGAGTTCATCATGCGTAATCCCGCACAGGGCTGCATATTTGTCGTTCATTGAAATGTCGGTCAGGTTGTTGAGCTTCGAGAATACACCAAGTCTTGCAAACTTTGAAATCCCGGTCAGCAATACGAAACGAAGATATTCGTCGTTGCCTTTTATGCGGACATATAAATTAGCCAGTATATCGCGCACCTTTTCCGCTTCAATCGGCTCATCCACGTAATCAATATACGGTTTATCGTATTCATCAATCAAAACGACTACTTTTTCGTTGTGCTTTTTGTAAAGGTTAATAATTAAATCGTCGAACAAGTCGCCCGCCGACAGGCTTTCCGATACGGCAACATCCAACAGAGAAGCCGTGTCCCTGACGTGTTTCGCGAGCGAAGCATTTAACATGTCAAGTCCTTGTTTTGTGGTTACTTTGTTCAAACTCAATCGGATAACCGGATATTTCACAAAACCGGGGCGATTCATCCACGCTTCGGCGTACAAGCCTTTGAAAAGTTCCTTTTTGCCCAGGAACATGGCTTCAAGCGTTGTGAGCGTCAATGATTTTCCAAACCGGCGCGGACGGGCCAAGAAATATACTTTCCCACTTTCGATTAAGTTTACCAACATCTGTGTTTTATCCACATAAATGTAGTTTTCCGTGATTATCTCTTCAAAAGTTTGTATGCCGGCCGGCAATTTTTTAAGTTGCTTTTCCATATCCGTTTTTTTGCAAAGTTATTGATTTTTTTGTGAAATACAATCTTTTGTTATACTATGCGCGGCATGGTTTTGTGCATAACCGAGTTGACAAGTAAACGAGTTGACAGGTAAACGAGTCACTGCTTTTTATACCCTGTTTACTCGTCAACTTGTTTACTCGTTTACTAATTTTGCTTATCCACAAAACCATACCGCGTGAAGTATAAGAGCCTCAATGGAACGCCGAACGGAGGCAGACACGTGGGTCTCCCCTACTATTACTTTTTAACCGGCTGAATAATATACTTGTAGTAATAAGAATCGTAATTCACACGGTATTGTTCCAACGGCAAAGAATACCAGCTATCGACCCCGGCGACTCCCATCTGACGATAATCCACATTCAGATAGATTTCCGCCCGTTTTTCCAGCTCGCCGGCATGGTATTGATCCGGATCCGGCGCCGGGTCCAAATCGTCGATGGAGAAATGCAAGGCCGAAAATTCCATCGGCAATTCGCCGGTGATTTTCAATCCGTAGCCTTTCTTGTCGGTCAACGAGAACCGGCGGACATCGGTCTTATTGCCGTTTTCCTGTGGGCGACCGTAAGGAAAGTACTGTTCATCTACCGTACTTTTATAGAGAGCCACATGGGCTGCCGAATTGCGGTCGATGTAATTTTCCCAGGGGCCGCGTCCGTAGTAGGTCAGTTTATCGTATTGTTTCGGGATGACGAGGATGTTGCCGAATTTGGGCAGGATGGGATATTCCCCTTTGATCTTTTCAAAGCGGTTTTCAACCACGATGGCGCCCGCTCCGTCGACGGTATAGGTTTGGATAAACCGGGCGTCGCCATCCAGCAGGGATTTTTCGGTTACAATCTTCCAGGTTTCGCCCTCCTGATTGACTTGCACCTTCACCGGTTCTGTTTTGCCGGTCTTACGCCAAATACTTAAATCCATATTTCCTCTTGAACCGTAATCATTATCTGTTCGCGGACGCCAGAAATTCACCTGCGCTCCGGTGGAAATCAGTTTTTGCCCTTTGTAGGTATAGTTTTTGATTAAACCGGTTTGTAAATCGAAGGTGACTGAAAAGTTTTCACCCTTGCCTGTCCATTCGTTAGCGGTTTGGGTGACTTTGAGCGGCGCTTGCGACAAAGCGAACACGGGCGCTACAAAGGACGATAAAGCCAACTGTTCGGATGCAACCGGAAAATCCTTTGCGAGGAAAGGTTCGGACGTTTTCAAGCGATAGGCCACGTTCAGAAAATATTCCTTTTCCGGCGAGCGGGTATAACTCACCGGCAATTGCAGAGCGATTGTTTGCTGCGGGGCGGCAGACAGATTCTCAATCGTGCCGGACTGAACCGGGGAACCGTTTTCGAGCAATTCCCATGCCAAATAATAATTGTTCAAATCGCGGAAAAAGTATTTGTTTTTCACTTCCACCGTGTAAGGAGAAGCGCCGGTCAGGCGGGTAGCGATATTCTGATAGACTTTTTTCACTTCATACGCGCCGGGCTGCGGGATGCGTCCCGAATTAATCATGCCGTCCAGCACAAAGTTGCGGTCTTTGCTTTTCCCTTCAAAAACCGATTCCGGTTCGAAATCGCCGCCATAAGCATAGAATGTTTTCCCGTTTCGGGTTACTTGCAGACCGTGATCGATCCATTCCCAGATAAATCCGCCCTGCAAGGTCGGGTATTCGGGATTTTCGATTACCTCCCAATAATCCTTGAAATTTCCCAGACTGTTTCCCATGGAATGGGCGTATTCCGAAGAAATCATCGGACGGTCGGGGCGATTCTGTGCATACCGGCGAAAACCTTCCGGCGAAGGATATTGAGGCACATAAATATCTGTATTCCATTCAAACACAGCGCGTTCATACTGCACGGGACGGGTCGGGTCAGCTTTTTTCAGATTCATATAAGCGTGGTAGAAGTTGTAACCGTTGCCGGCTTCATTTCCCAGCGACCAGAAAACAACGCAGGGATAATTCTTGTCCCGCTCATACATTCGCATTACGCGGTCTAAATGCGCTTTCTGCCAGCGGTAATCATTTCCCAGCGTCCGGTTTAAATTGTATCCCATGCCGTGTGATTCGATATTCGCTTCGTCGCAAACGTACAGGCCGTATTCGTTGCATAATTCGTAGAACAGGGGATGATTAGGGTAATGCGACATTCTTACGGCATTGATATTTAATTGTTTCATCAATTCGATATCTTTACGCATATCGGCTTCGGAGAGGACGTGCGCCGTCAGCGGATGATGCTCGTGGCGGTTAACTCCTTTGATATAAACCGGTTGTCCGTTCACTAAGAATTGGGCGTTTTTGATTTCAATCGTGCGGAAACCGACCTTGTTCGGGATTACTTCCAGGATATTGCCCGATGCGTCTTGCAAACTCAGATAGAGAGTATATAGATTGGGAATTTCAGCCGACCAGGGTTTTACATCCGGTAGCCGGGTTTCTACAGTCACGAAATCGCGGTGTGCGGAAAAAGACTGTTCCTTTTCCTGTTCAAAGACTTTTTCCCCGGAAGCATCCGAAAGGACAAGTTTTAATTTATATCGAACAGGTTTTGCCGTCTCTTCGTTGCGCTTCAAAGCCAAGTTGTTTATTTCAGCAGAGAGACTAAAGATACCGTCTTTGTAATATTCGTCCAGACTGCTGATGATCTTAAAGTCACGGATGTCTAATTTCGGTCTTGCATAAAGGTAAACATCGCGTTCGATACCGGAAACACGCCAGAAATCCTGACATTCCAGGTAACTGCCGATGCTCCAGCGATAGACTTCGAGGGCAACGGTGTTTTCGCCCGGACGGAGGTAAGGTGTGATGTTAAATTCGGCTTCCAACTTCGAGTCTTCGCTGTAACCCGTGTACTGCCCGTTGATCCAAAGGTAGAAAGCCGATTTGACGGCTCCGAGGTGAATAAAGACTTCGCGTCCGTCCCACGAAGCAGGGAGGGTGAAAGAGCGCCGGTACAATCCTACCGGATTATAATCGGAAGGAATATTTTCCGTCAATTTATCCGGATCGGGATGGCGCAAGCCAAATTCGTAGGGATGGTTGACATAAATCGGATAGCCGTAAGTTTTTCCGGTGTTATTAAATTCCCAATTTGCCGGAACTTGAAAATGATCCCAATCGCTTACATCGTAGGAATCTTGATAAAAATCGACAGGACGCAGGGAAGGATTTTCTACCCATTTGAATTTCCACAAGCCATTGAGCGACTGGAAATAAGCGGATAGTTCTTTTTTCCCTTTTTCTGCCAGATTCTGACTTTCAAACGCGAATGCGCTCGCCCGCATGGGAAAGCGGTTGACGTTTGTGATGGAAACATCCTGCCATTCTTTGAGTTTGGACGGATTTTCATTTTTTACCGGTTGGGAAAATACAAAACAAAATTGCATTAAGAAAAGTGAGATAAAATAAAGCTGTTTTTTTTCTTGTGTCATAAATTTTAAAGGCCTTGAATTTGTGATTAACTTGACAATGCAAAGATAATACGCTTTTGCATATTATCCAAATATTTTTTCAATCTCATTAAAAAAATTCCGATAGTCACCTGCGCATACAAAAAAATTTGCCGATTATCAAAATATACCCTAAATGGGGTATTGCGACAGTTTTCAAATCACTCTACCTTTGTGAGGAAATAACTACCATAATTAATTAACTAAAAAGCGTCCTCCATACCGCTCTGCAAATTGGATAAGAGGACGCTTGATTTTAAACAAGTAAAATCATGACAAAAGTAATGTATTTTTTGTTATTATCAGTCATTTTCTTTCCTTTTTTAGGTCATGCACAGGAAAACGGATCGAAAATAAACGGTAGGGTTCTGGATGAAAAAACGCAGGATCCTGTTATCGGAGCCAGTATTTCACTGGCAGCTTCTAAAGGAGTAGGTACAATAAGCGACGCAAACGGGAATTTTATTTTGAGCGTCAAATCGCTTCCGGTTACCATTTCAATTGACTATTTGGGATATAAAACACAGAAAATCGATGTTTATGAAAACACCGAACCTGTTATTGTCCGACTGCTCGAAAGCACAAATTTTTTGAATGAGCTGGTAGTCATCGGTTATGGTACACAAACGAGAAAAGAGTTAACCGGATCGGTGTCTTCGGTTTCACCTGTTGCCTTGAAGCAACAGGCTCTTTCGTTCGACAAACTGTTGGGTGGAGCCGTAGCCGGACTGAATGTTACGCAAAGTTCGGGAGCGCCGGGCGCTACTTCGACCATTCGTATCAGAGGAAGTAATTCTATTACAGGCGGTAATGAACCTCTGTATGTCATTGACGGGTTGATCGTTTACAATGACAATGCTTCGACGCGCACAGGCGTAGGCGTCAGTACCAGCGCCGTAGGCAGCGGGACAACAAGCCTTTACGATGGCGGATTGAATCCGTTGGCATTCCTGAACGCTTCCGACATCGAATCGATCGAAGTATTGAAAGATGTGTCCGCCACAGCCATTTACGGCTCGCGCGGAGCAAACGGCGTGATTTTAATTACCACTAAAAAGGGAAAACGGAACCGGAATACCATAACTTATCAAACTTCATACAGTCTACAAAAAATCAACAAAAAATTAGATTTGCTCAATGCCGACGAATGGGCTGCGCTTTACGAAGAATTGGACGAAAGTCATAAAAATCCCTACGCACAATATCCAAGTAACGGTTTATTAAAAGGCGAAGGCGCCAATTGGCAAGATGCGTTGTTACATACCGGTCATACGCAAAACCATCAATTATCCGTTAGCGGCGGAGGTGAAGATCACCGGTTTCTGCTGTCGGGTAATTATACCAATCAGGAAGGCATCATCCGGAATACCGGTTTGGAACGTTATACGGGACGGGTGAATTTAGACAAAGACATCTCATCCCGCCTGAATACGGGCATTAACCTGACGATCGCTTCTTCCGAGCAACGCGGCTTGATAAATCTTTCCGGACGGGAATCGGCGGGACGCGTGGCCGGTATCTGGGATTATGGCTTGCGTATTCCTTCCATTGTGCCGATTTACAACGGCGATGGCGGTTTTTACTACAACAATCCCTTCGAAACGGGCGATTTGCGGATTGGTAAACAAACGGTAAATCCGTTGTCGGACTTGTTAAATTCAACCGTCGAATCCAAAAACACGTCTGTTTTGGGTAATTTTTACGCTTCGTTTAAAATTTTACCGGAACTAATCGCCAAAGTGAATGTGGGTATTAATAGCAGTTCCACGATACAGAACCTCTATGCGCCTTCTACTTCTGCCGCCGGCTTGTTGGTAAGCGGTTACGCCGCTATCGGGAATAAGAAATACAGTTCGTCGTTGTTTGAATTTACGCTGGACTACAACAAACGTTTCAATGATATACACTCCCTAAGCCTGCTCGCCGGTTATACCACGCAAAAAACAAATATAGAGTACTCCAATGCGTCGGCAAGCAATTTCATCAACGAATCTTTGAAATATCATAGCTTACAGAGCGCATCTACCCTGATTACTCCCGTATCCGGCGGCGCCGAAGCCATACTTAATTCTTACCTGGGGCGCGCTAATTACTCTTTGTCGGACAGATATAATCTGAGTCTCTCATTCCGCGCCGACGGATCTTCCCGCTTTTCAAAAGGAGGCCAATGGGGATATTTTCCGTCGTTGGGCGCGTCATGGAACATCGACGAAGAACCGTTCTTTAATACAAACCTGCTCAGTTCGTTGAAATTAAGAGGCAGCCTGGGGCAAGTCGGAAACCAGGAAATCGGCGATTATCTCTATGCCCGCACCTATACTCCCCGTAATTATTCTTTCGGCAACAGGTTAGTGGTGGGTTATACCGCCACCAACTACGGCAACGACGACTTGAAATGGGAAAGTACTACACAATATAATATAGGTGTTGACGGAGGATTATGGAACGATCGAATTAATTTCTCTTTGGACGCCTATTACAAGACGACTTCCGATCTTTTGGTCGATTTGCCGGTGGAATCCACGACCGGATTTGGTTCCCGGACGGTTAATATCGGTGAAATATCCAATAAGGGCGTGGAATTTAGCGTGAACGCCAATTTGGTGGACGCCAAAGATTTCAAATGGACGTTATTAGCTAATATCGCCAAAAATGTGAATAAAATTATCAAGCTGGGAATTGATAACTTTGTGATTTCAGACCACATTGTACAGGAAGGGCAGCCGCTCGGCGTGTTTTACGGATATGTTTTTGACGGCGTGGTACAGTCGGGGGAAGAAAGTTCCACCGCAGTGCCGAGTTGGGACGATGACGGTGTACAAGCCGGCGAAGCGCGTTATAAAGAGATAAAAGAAGACGGCGTGATTGACAGCAACGATCGAACCGTTATCGGTAATGTACATCCCAAGTTTACCTACGGTTTCTCAAGCAGCTTGAATTATAAGGATCTTGATTTGTCTTTCGCTTTTCAAGGCAGCTACGGCAATTACCTTTATAACGCATTACGACTGAATTTGGAAACACCGACACAAATATACAATGCCTCGAAGGTATTAACCGACCGGTGGACGCCCACTCATACCAATACGAATGTACCCAAAGCGCAGGCCGCTTCTTTTATCAACTTAGACAGCCGTTATATCGAAGACGCTTCCTATTTGCGATTGAAAGATATTACTTTAGGATACAACTTACCGGGAAAATATACGGCATTTGCACACGCTCAAGTCCGGTTCTTCCTTTCAGGACAAAATTTACTGACATTTACCAAGTATCAGGGTTATGACCCGGAAGCATCACGCAACGGCGACAACGAAACCGATGAACTGCAATTGGGAATAGACCTCGGCGCCTATCCTACGGCCAAGTCGTTTCTCGCCGGTATCAGTATTACATTTTAATAATCATTATAAAAGAATAAAAAGTATATGAAAAAGATATTCGTATTATTTACAACGCTGTCATTGCTCTTGTTTTCCTGCAATGATCTGGATATTGCCCCTCTTA
>JAISWH010000152.1 GCA_031271125.1 Dysgonamonadaceae bacterium | reverse complement strand
AGGCGCCGCATGCCGGTGCGATTTTGGATTTACAATCAGATAACAAAGGTTTGAAGTTGCCCTCAGTTTCTCTTTCGGATACGGCGGTATTTCAATTATCGACGAATCCAAGCGACGCTGCAAGCGCCATAGGTATGACGGTTTACAATACCAATGATAATACCAAAGGCGGTAGAGGTCAGGGTATTTACACCTGGAACGGTACATGGATTTATTCCGGTGGAGCTCCCAGGGCAGACATACCTGTAAATAGAATTATTATTACTTCCGCAGGGAATGTTAATGTTGTACGAGCCGGCGAAACACTGAAATTAACGGACAGCATAGTACCCCATAATGCATCTAATAAAAAAGTGGCGTGGAGTGTGCCTTGGAGTAGTTCATTAACAGCCGGTAAAGCGGTTGTCAACGACACAGGGCTGGTAACTGCCGTTAAACCCGGTAGTGTTACGGTTCGTGCATCTGCTATTGATGGGTCCACGGCTTACCGGGATTTTGGTTTAACGATTCAGTCTACCGGTACTGCCACCGGTATCAGCGTTTTTTCCGAAAACGGTATAGACGCTGTGGGAATGAAACGTACGCTTCAACTGATTGCTGCAATCGAACCGGAAAGTGCATACCAGCTCGCTACATGGGAGGTTACTGAGGGAAGCGCGGTTGCTTCGGTAAGCCCAAATGGCCTTGTAACCGCCAAAGGAATAGGGACTGCTGTTGTCAAGGCTACTACAAAAGATGGGTCGGGGCATACATCTAACGTTAGTGTCACAGTTACCCCCCTGCAACTACCTGCGGATACTATACGAGCTACCATTGGATCAGGATCATACCTCACCTATGCATTCACCCCTAATATCGTTTGGATGGTAGAAAACTCGAAGGAAGGCACAGCAACAGTGATTGGTTCTGATGGACAATTACCCGGTAATTACTACTATAGTTACTCGCAAGGCAGCGCGACGTGTACCGGTGAGTGGTCTTTGCCCACGCGGGATCAATGCAATGAGCTGGATCGCCACTTGATCACAGCATCTACGGTAGCGGAACAGAATCTCTGGTACGCGTACGACTTATCGGGATACCGTACCGCGCATGGCCCGTACAACGAAGTCAACAGTAATAATGCGGTGTGGACAGACGGACCAAATAGTACTATCGCGCGGTTTCTGTCTACCGGCCTTGCATACGTAGAGTGGCCAAATGCTTTAGCTAGCGTACGGTGTGTTAAACCAAAGTTTTAAGCAAGATTGAGGTACGCCCGTGCAACCCGGCTCGGCAGAGGCTTCCGCCTTGCAAAAGGAATACTTGGTTCGGTACATCTTCGTTAAAAGGTTATGTCCGGATACCTGGACCTGTGTCCGGCATAACTATGGACTCGCGGGCACTTGTTGTGCCTAACGGCACAAGGGCGGCGTTGGCTGGATTACTTCACCCCAGTGAGGTTGAAATTTTGACAATAAAACAAATTTTCTTACTTTTGTTTCCGATTATTAAACGATCAATTATTTAACGATTATGGGAAAATTTGTGATTACAATTACAGAAAAACGGAAAACCTTTCTTCGATTTAAAATCAGTCGTTATGCAATATGAAATCATGGCGCCTGTAGGCTCCTACGAATCACTGGCGGCCGCTATCCGGGCCGGCGCCGATTCCGTTTATTTCGGCATTGAAGGTCTGAATATGCGTTCACATTCGGCGAATAATTTTACGATTACCGATTTACAGCGGATTGCAAAAACTTGTAACAAACATCATATTCAATCTTATCTAACGGTAAATACAATTGTTTACGACCGGGATTCGGAACAAATGCGCGAGATTATCGACGCCGCCCAAACGGCCGGAATATCCGCAATCATTGCAGCCGACGTTGCCGCAATGACTTATGCGCGAAGCATCGGCATGGAAGTCCATTTATCAACCCAGTTGAATATCACGAATATCGAAGCTTTGAAGTTTTACGCACAGTTTGCCGATGTCGTAGTCCTGGCGCGGGAATTGAATCTCGAACAGGTCAAAGTCATTCATGAGCAAATTGTTAAACAGAACATCAAGGGGCCTTCGGGGAAATTAATCCGCATCGAAATGTTCTGTCACGGCGCTTTGTGCATGGCCGTTTCCGGGAAATGCTATTTGAGTCTGCATGAAATGAATGCATCGGCCAATCGCGGGGAATGTAATCAGATCTGCCGCCGGAGTTATCTGGTGAAAGACAAAGAATCGGGAATTGAATTGGAAATTGAAAACCAATACATTATGTCGCCCAAGGACTTGAAAACCATCCATTTTCTCAATAAAATGCTGGATGCGGGCGTTCGGGTTTTGAAGATTGAGGGGCGAGCCAGAGGAGCGGAATATGTGAAAACAGTGACGGAATGTTATAAAGAAGCCGTTCACGCCTATTGCGACGGTTCGTATTCCAAAGAAAAAATTGCCGATTGGGATTCCCGTTTGGTGAAAGTTTTCAATCGCGGTTTTTGGAACGGTTATTATTTGGGACAACGCCTCGGGGAATGGAACGACCGGTACGGCAACAAAGCCACAGAAAAAAAGCTGTATGTGGGAAAAGTCCTTAAATATTTTTCAAAATTAGGCGTAGCGGAATTTCTGGTCGAAACGCAATCGTTGTCCGCCGGCGACAAAGTATTGATTACAGGGCCGACAACCGGCGCACAAACTTTCATCGCCGAAGATATCAGGGTAAGTCTGATTTCCACCGGAACAGCGAGTAAAGGTGAACGTTTTTCAATGAAAACACCGGAAAAAGTCCGGCCTTCGGATAAGTTATATAAAATGCTCATAGAACAAAATGGCGAAAAAGGTTTTTGAAATAGAAATGAAAGTGCGCGATTACGAATGTGATGCGCAAGGAATTGTGAATAATGCCAATTATTTGCATTATACGGAAGTGACTCGTCACGAATTTATGGAAAGTCTGGGTATTTCGTTCAAGGAATGTCACGCATTGGGGATAGATCCGGTTGTATCACGCGCCGACCTGCATTACAAGACTTCTTTGACCGGCGCTGATGTGTTCCTGTCGTCCTTAACGGTGGAAAGAAAAGGGGCAAAACTGATTTTTCATCACACCATTCGGCGCAAAAGCGATGAATCTATTTGTTGTAACGCTCAAATTGAAGTCGCTATTTTAGTGAATGGAAAATTGTCGAGAGGGGATTTTTTTGATGAAAAAATGAAAGAATACTTGGAAGAGTTAAGAACTAAGAATTCGTTCTTAACTCTTAGTTCTCAGTTCTCTTAACTCTCTTTCGCCTCCAAAGTAATAATAGGCACCAACATTTCCTCCAAAGAAATGCCCCCATGCTGGAAGGTATCCTTATAATACTGAACATAATAGTTGTAATTATTGGGATAGGCGAAAAAGTCGGCGTTCATAGCAAAAATATAGCGCGTACTGATATTGGGCGACGGAAGTCCTATGGTTTCCGGCTCTTTGATTTCAAAGATTTCTTTCGGATTGTAGGCCAGGTTCTTACCTAATTTGTAGCGGAGGTTGGTGTTGGTATTTTTATCCCCTACCACTTTGACAGGTTCCGTTACCTGTATGGTTCCGTGATCGGTAGTGAGGATAATTTTGCCGCCCTTTTCCGAAATTTTCCTGAAAAGTTCGAGCGTCGTGGAATGTCTGAACCAAGAGCGGGTTAGCGAACGGTAAGCTGCTTCGGTAGAGGCCAGCTCCTGTATCATCTTCGACTCGGTGCGGGCGTGCGAAAGCATATCTACAAAGTTCAAAACGATGACATTCAGTTGGTAATTATCCATTTGGTTGAAGTTTTGCAGTATTTTTTCACCATAAGTCGAATCGTTGATTTTATTGTAGGAAAAGGTGTATTTTTTCCGGAAACGTTCGATTTGCGTTTTAATTAAAGGCGCTTCGTTCAGGTTTTTACCTTCCTCCGATTCTTCGTCTACCCAAAATTCGGGAAACATTTTCTCAATCTGTGCGGGCATCAGGCCGGAAAAAATCGCATTCCGCGCGTATTGCGTCGCCGTAGGCAGAATAGTACAATACAAATCCTCGTTGAATGTAAAAAAATCGGACAGCATGTCTTTGATTTCCCGCCATTGGTCTAAGCGGAAATTATCAATCAGGATGAAGAAAAGGTTTTCACCGTTGTCGAGTAGCGGGAAAAGTTTTTTCTTGAAGATATCGGGACTCATCAACGGACGTTCGTCGGGATTGGAAATCCATGAAGTATAATTGTTTTTCACGAATTTACCGAAATGTCTGTTTGCTTCCGATTTTTGCATACGAAGCATGTCAAGCATTCCCGTCTGCGATTCTTCCAATTCCAATTCCCAATAAACCAGTTTTTTATAGACTTCTTTCCAATCTTCGATGGTAAAAGAGTCATTGATTTGCATACCGATTTTGGTAAAATCCTGCTGGTATCCGGAAGTCATTGTTTGGGTAATGATTTCGTTCTTGTGCAGATTTTTTTTGATGGAAAGAAGGATTTGATTCGGATTGACGGGTTTAATCAAATAATCTGCAATTTTACTTCCAATCGCCTGATTCATAATTCCTTCATCTTCGCTTTTGGTAATCATCACCACCGGGACTTCGGGATTAATTTCCTTGATAAGCGCCAAAGTTTCCAAACCGCTCAAGCCCGGCATGTTCTCGTCCAAAAAGATGAGGTCGAAAACCTGTTCGCGGCAACTGTCGATGGCATCCTGGCCGCTGCATACGGTGATTACTTCAAAACCTTTTTCTTCCAGAAACAGGATGTGGGGTTTCAGGAGATCAATTTCGTCGTCGGCCCATAGGAGTTTGTCTTTTTTCATTTTTTCTTCGCTTTTCGTTCTGCTTCACGCGCTTTTTCTCTCGCTTTCAGCGCTTCTTTTCGCAATCTATCTTTCTCTTTTCGTTCTTGTTCTTTGAGTTGTTGTTGTTCTTTGAGTTTTTTTGCTCTTTCTTCGCGCGCCAAATTCCGCTGTTTTTCCTTTTCTTTTTGTTGCTCTTTTTTCAGTTTTACGGCAGCTTTCCGTGCGTCTTCTTTTTCCTTTGCGATCCGTTTTTTGTCCGCTTCCTGTTGCTTTTTCTCATTTTCTTTCAGCTTCGCCAAATCTTTTTCCTGCTTCTTTTGCGCTTTCAATAAAGCCTCATCTTCCGCTTGCTGTTTTTTGAGCAGTTCTTTTTGTTCTTTTTCTTTTTGGCGCGCCAATTCGCGATCGGCTTTATCTTTTTCCGCCTGTTCTTTTTTCCGTTGTTTTGCCAATTCTTTTTCTTCTTTTTCCTTCTGTTTGGCATATTCGTCGATAGCGTTGCTCGGGCCTTTCTTTTTGAACAAATTCAAAATGCCACGAATCGGATCAGACGAAATTTCATTGTACGTTTTTTGCAGATTATCTATTTTTTCGGTTGCTTCGTTATAAATATCGTCGATGGCTTCGTCAATTTCGTCGGTTGTATCATCCTTCTTTATTTCAATTGAATCTGTTTTAACAGCAGGAACCGAATCAAGAGAATTTGTTACGACAACCGGTTCAGCAGGTTCCGTTTCCTCCGCTTTTGGGGTTTCTTCGTCCTTTTTTTCCGCTTCTTTTTTCTCTTGTTCCTCAATTCTGATTTTTTCTTTTTCTTTATCCAAATTCCATCGCATAATCAGGTTTTCACTGCCTTCGCTAAAATGTTCCTCAAAGAAAAGCATGTAATCATTCAGGCTTTTCCCTTTCATCAGCGTCGTGTAATTTTCATGCGAAATCGGCACTGTGATAACGGCTTGCTCCAAGTCTTTCGCATAACCCGAAGTCTGATTAATCATTTTATAATATTGCATCACTTCCGACAGATTGTTGAATCCGGTTATTTCCAATGAGCCTATTTCATCGTTAATATCCGTTTTTTGCAGGCCGAAATCATTCACCATAAAGTTACCGAAATTGAAACTTGCCACGGTAAACAACAACAGATTTTCGTTAAGACTTCCTTTCGGGAAAATGAACAACAGTTTGTACGGCGTATTCACATTATCGGTGAAAACCAAAGCCGAATCGGGTAGAGCATCGTCCGAAGCTCCAAACCGCATATTGAATAATCCGCTTTTTGCCAAGGAGTTATCACCGGAACCGAGTAGCAATCCCCGTTGGAATCCTTTCATAATTTCGCCGGCCAAAACCGAAACGTCTTCGTTGGGATATTTTTCAATCAGTTGTTTCAACAAAATCTTAAATGTATCCGGATTTTGGGTTTGCACAAAACTCAAGGCATTGATAAACATAAATTTAGGCATCAATTTCGATTGATTGTATCTGCTTGAAACCTCCTCGTATATTTTCCGGATAGCCATCGGATTTCCCTCCATGTATTCGTTGTAAATTTTTTGATACAGGGAATCTTGTATCACATTCATCATTTTTTGGTTGTATTCGTAATCCGGATCGGCCATCGCCAAAGCTAAATCGCTTTCGGGAAATTCGGCGCGGATTTTGGACTTGTAGAGATTGGCCATCACCATATCGTCTTGTTTCCAATAAATCAGATAGATATGATGATATGCTTCCAATTTGTTTTCATTTTCGGGATAACGGATATTGAGGGAATCGAATGTTTCCAATGCCAAATCGTAGTCTTCCAGCATGTCTTTATAAATCACTCCCATGTTGAACAAACCATCGGCGACAATCAGGTTGGATGCTGCAATATCTTCTTCTGTGACAGGAATTTGTTGCAGATAATATTGCGGATCTTTCGGATTTTCGGAAAGCGGTGGAGTTTCGCCGGTTGTGGCGAGAGTATCCGTGGCGAGAGAGCCGGCGGGCAAATCCGGAGAATCCATTGTGGTCGCTGAGGAATCGGTTGCAGCAATCAAATCGTCGCTTTCGATCATATCCGACAGCGGATTTTCTTTATTTTTTCTTCGCCAGTCATCTTCCAACTTTCGTCTTCCCCATTTTTGCTGGAAAGTGTTTTTTCCGAGTGCAACGGCTTGCTTGTTGTAAAAATAAAACGATTCGTCCAATCCGGCAGACCCCGGCATGATGGGTTGTTGCGGTGGTCTTTTAGCGGCCCCGGCTGCTTGCCGTTCAGCCTGTAAATTTTCCTGTTCCGCCAAATATTCGTCCATCTCGGCTTTCTTTTTCTCTTCTTCTTCCTTTTTAATCAAATCGTCAATGATTTTTTGGACGACAACCAGCCGTTCTTCTTCCGTCATCCGGGAAAGCCGCAACAAACTGTCTTGTAATTCAACCGCCTCAACATGAACGACTAAAGCGTCCAGAACTTCCGAACGTTTGGATACGCGCGGAAAAGCCTCATCTTCTTTTTTCAGTTGAGACAACGCTTCCGAGTAATTCGGCTGCGCCTTTATATATTTCCGTAAATCAAAATAAATATCCCCTAATCGAATCTGGTTCATGGCTTTGGCAATTCCGCCCTGCGTGCTTTTTTCCACGCCCGACTCGTAACTCTCGACGGCTTTGGCGGTATCGGGAACGGTCATGTAAACATTTCCCAAAGCGTAATAAATCTGGTCTAAATATTCTTTGTTTTTGGAGCTTCTGGTCATTTTCTCCAATTTCTTGCTTATCTTTTTGATATTGCCCCCCGGATAAACTTCCGTCCGGCGAATTTCGGCGCTCAATTGAAGAACGTAGGGAGCAGTCGATCCGGCAACTTCCCCAAACAGATTATAAGCTAAATCTTTCCGGCCGGTTGCCGCATACATTTGTCCCAACAAGTATTTCTCGCGCGTACGCTGGAGTTTGTTTTTTTCCGATTTTACGGCGATTTTCATGTAAGGAATGGCTTCGGCATACTGTTTTTGTTTGATCAAAAAATCAGCATAAACAGTTGAAAACCAATCGGTTTGTTTTTTCGGTAGTTGATCGTTATTCAATTTGGAAAGAATATCTTCCGCCTCGTAATACCATCCCAATTCGGAATAGCAACGGGCTTTCCAGATTTTAGCCGAAACGGAAATTTCAGGCTGGGTTTCGTACAAACGCGAAATGTAAGAAAACGAGCTGGCAGCTTCCGGAAAATCTCCGTTATGGAACTGCGATTTCGCCATCAATGTCCACGCATTATGCAGAAACGGATTGTATTCCGTGCGGCTCATAAATTCTTTGTACTCCGGATCATTTTGTTTGCCCGGTTTTTTATCGGGTTTCGTTTGAATGGAGTGCATTTTTATCGCTTTAACGGCTTTTTCGATGGCTTTATTGAACGGACCTCCGCTATTGGCCTTTTCTTTCGGGAGCGCCGAAACCGGATACATCAAAATCATCTCCGCATAATTTTCCGTATGATTTTCCAATTGCGATTTATATGCTTCTTTAAATGCCTCATTTCCATTGAAATACACATTATAGCGGGTGTTGAACGAATGATACCACCGCGTTCCGCTCGTGTTCTTGGTAGAAGTGCAAGACGCAAGCAGAATAAGAAATGCGGCGAAAATGAGGTAACGAACTTTCATTTACAACATTAATGAGTTCCATATTTAAACACAATTTCAGGCCGTTTATTGTCTTTTTGTATCATATTTGATAGAATATAACTTTCCTCACCCATAATGTATAGGGGTTGTTTTGCGTATAGGCAAAATTATGCCGCACGCAATACGGGACGAACGATAAACTTACAACATAAAAAAAGAATAATCTGCACAAAAATGATGGCCGCGCCGGAAGGTACATTCAGGTAATATGATAAAAAAAGACCGGAAATACAGCCGGCAAGACCTATCAGTATGGAATAAATAATAATCCGGTTCAGGCGGGAAGTGAAAAGATTGGCCGTCATTTGCGGAATGGTCAGGAGCGACATCAGCAACATAATACCAATCAAGCGGATAGACGAAACGATAGTTACGGCAATCGCCAACATCATCAGATGTTCAATAAGCGAGACTTTTACACCTTGGGTTTCGGCAAATTCACTGTCGAAAGCGGTATATAATACCTGCTTGTAAAACAATAACATAGAGACAATTAACACCACAGAAAGAATCCCCGCAAACCCAATATCCGACAGCGTAATGGTGAGGATATTCCCAAACAAATAGGCCGAAATATTAGGAGTATAACCGGGTGTGAGAAAAATAAAAATCACGCCCAAAGCCATTCCCAACGCCCAAAAAGCGGCAATGGCCGAATCTTCCCTCACGCCTTGTTTTCTCGACAGCCATTCGACGCCGAAAGCCGAAGCCACGGAAAAAATCAAAGCCGAAAAAATCGGATTCAGACCCAGGTAAAATCCAAGTCCCAATCCGCCGAAAGAAGCATGCGTAATTCCTCCGCTAATGAAAACCAGCCGCCGCGAAACGATATAAGCGCCGACAATTCCGCAAGCAATACAAGTAAAAAGACTACCTATCAGTGCATGTTGAAAAAACGTATATTGTAGAAGTTCCATCTATTTTTTCAAAATATTATTTTATCAATATGCAAAGATAGCGAATATTTATTACATAAACCGAATTTCATTTGAACTTGGTATTTATAAACTACGGAAAAACCTGAATTTCAGAACACACATTAAACGCTTGAACAGGAAAACCATTTGTTATTCCAAAGATGAACAAATTCATGATAACGTTATAGGAATGTATATCGAACGATATTATTTCAAGTCGGGTTTGTTTTTGAACTCCGCTTAATGACTTCAACGGATTTAAACCATGACCCTTAAATTCATAGAATTAATCTTCTGATAATTACTTTTCTTAAACCGGCATTTCCTCCAAACAAACAACAGAAATACCCATCAGTCCATTCATATTCAAAACCATACAACCGAAGTATTCTTGCGATTTCAACCGCATCATCTTTCCGGTGATAGGTACAAATGGAAAAATCTATATCGTGAGATTCTTTCAACGTATTGGAAGCGCCTCGCAAAGCCGCCTGTTCAGCCCCTTCTATATCCATCTTCAGGAAAAGATTATTTTTTTCCTTCTCTTCTAAAAACGAATCAAGAGTAATATGATTGTTATCATTTGTGTCGCCGACATATTTCCACACAATCGTAACCTTGTCTTTCCACGGGGAAAAAGTGACATTCAACGCTTCAATCCAATTTTCATCGCACTCGAAAATATAGGCATGTTTTATTATTTCTATGCAATCCAACGTAAAGATAGCTTCGGCAGCGCCAATATCCAGTAAGATTTTCCCTTTCAACCGGTTTATGTCTTTTACATATTGATGCGGCGAGCGGGCGTCTTGTTCGGCTACCAAAGACCTGTAATTCTCAATAATTTGCTCTTTTGAACAGGATTTTGGAAAATATAATCTTTTTCCGGAATGGATTATATAATGTATACTTATTTGTTCGTCAAATAAACAGTCAACAGGCATCTTTTTATATTCAAAAACAAAAGGATACGGCATCATATTTAATCCGTATTTACCCATGAAAGCATATAATCTGTTTTTTTCCGTATCAGGTAAAATCTTTCGAAACAGATAAATAAATTCCGATTTGATAATTTCATTCGAATTTCGTAAAAAGAACAAAATTTGTCCGAGAAAAGCCTTGTAGATTTTGTCCCGGACTTCTTTTGAAATGTGTTTTCTATATAACTTAACCAGCATTATTTTAAAATTTTTATTTGTAATTTTTTTTTGTCTATCTCAAACATATTGCTTTACGCACTTGCCATCCAATGATTTCATTATTGATATTTACCTCCAAACCATAGCATTTCAACGCTCATTATTTAAGAATATTGTGTTTGTCCCGGATAATTTTGCAACTATATAGCTAAAAGAACTGTTACTCGCATATCCTGACTTTGACTATGCGCCACCCAAAACGGCCCAACTGCAAGAAATTAGCACGTATTTGTGATAAAAATTAAATTCTTCAGGTTCACGCAATTCTGGGCGAGTTAACTTCCTCCCAAAAATTGTTATCGAAGAGAGCAGCGATGGATTTGTGCCGGATTGATTTGTGTTTTCCTGATTCCACTTATCCTCAGAATGCGTTCCGGCTCCTTAATAAACTTTATATGCTACAAAACAAATATCCAAAGATAATACCCATCGTTTGATTTCTTCGCTTTCATTCTTTATTCTTGCTCCAATAATATATTTGTGGCCTCCCGATTCTAAAACATGACGCAAATGTACTGTTTTTTTGACTGCGTCACCCAAATCGGTGACGCAAAATTTATAATATGTTGCTTTGCAGATTGTTATAAAATACGTATCGGAAAAGTGTCGAAGTCAGGAAAAA
>JAISWH010000013.1 GCA_031271125.1 Dysgonamonadaceae bacterium | reverse complement strand
TACCGCCTTTGGTATTATCATTGGTATTGTAAACCGTCATACCTATGGCGCTTGTAGCGTCGCTTGGATTCGGGGATAATTGAAAATCCGCCGTATCTGTAAGCGAAACAGAGGGCAACTTCAAACCTTTGTTATCTGATCGTAAATCCAAAATCGCACCGGCATGCGGTTCGTCATCCGATCCGATAGTCACCTGCGCATACAAATTTGCCGCTCCAAAAACCATCGGAAGCAGCAAAAACAAAAACATCATTTTTTTCGTCATTTTCATCTTTTCAATTATTAATTTTCACATTTTTTAAGTTTTAACACTTTTTTCAGGAAAACGCATAAATCTCTGTAAATCAATAGATTGCCAAATCAACTTTGTGCTTCCGGTGTCTGTCACTGTATTGATGACAGACAGCGTTTGTAAGTAGCTGATTTTAAGATATTTAAGGGGCTTAATGTTTTACAAGTGTTTAACAAATTGTTAAATTGCAAAAATGGGGCTTGAAAAAATTACTTTTAAATTATTGATAATAAGATAGATAAGGAAAATATTCGCCTTTTTTACTATTTAAAAAAGACTAAAACAACTATGAATCAATGAGTTAAGTGATATTCTTATTTAGATTGATTTTAAATAAGGCGGCTGAAAAAATTTGCCGGACAAAGAAAAGTTGTTGCAAGTAGATAGTAATCAATTAGATAGGTCTTAGTAGTTTTGTGTTGGATTAAAATGCGAAAAATGAAGTGTCTGTCATCAATACAGTGACAGACACTTTTGTTAAAATTCGGCAAAAAAAAACTTGTTTTTCTGGCTAAATCTTTTTTTGAGATGCTATTGCCTTTTTCAATGTATTTAAGAAGCATAAAAATTAGTGTGTGGCGTACGTTTCTACCAACATATTGTCCCTAACGGGACATAAAGACATTATTTCAACCGTGATTCGCATGAATCATTAACTTTATGTCCCGTTAGGGACATTATGTCGGTAGAACAGGCAAACCGTCCCTCTCCCCGTCCCGTCCCGTCAGGGACGGAATGTGTTTGCATCAACATTTCTACCAACATTGTGTCCTTTCAGGACGGCGTGATATGGACCGGTGTCTAACAGGAGTGATTGAAATCGTTTTGTGTGTATACTTTGTGCAGTAAACGAGTTAACAAGTTAACAAGTTGACGAGTAAACAAGGTATAAAGAGCCGTAACTCGTTTACTTGTTAACTCGTTTACTCGTTTACTTGTCAACTCGTTTACTCGTCAACTTGTCTATGCACAAACCATACCGCATGAAGTATATAAAAATAATTGCATATTAAGTGGTAGAAATAATTTAATATTGCAGTATCCGAACAAAAACCGTAACTTTGAACAATATTTTATTATAAAAAAAATTTAGTAATTTGAGATTATACCGTAAATATTTATTTTTAGGGTTTGCGTTATTTGCCTTTTTCGCTTGCAACACCACTAAATACATTTCCGAAGGACAATTCCTTTTGGATAAAATCAGCCTTAAAAGTGATTCGGACGCCATTCCCAAAACCGATTTGATGGAATTTGTCCAACAAAAACCCAATGACCCGAAATTAGGTTTGATGATTTATAATTGGGTGGATAACGATTCTTCATGGTTCAAGAAGATGATTCGCAAAATAGGGAATCCGCCGGTTATTTTCAGTCAGCGATCGCTCAATCAATCCCTCAACGAAATGGCTATCGAAATGAAAAACCGAGGCTATCTGAATGCACGGGTACATGCCCTTCTTGATACGGCATACAAAAAGATTTCCGTCGATTACCACATTCACGAAGGAAGTCCTTATCGAATCAGGAATTATGAGATTCGCCTGCCGAACGAGGATATGAACAATCTGGCAAACGGAATCCGCACGGCAAGAATCAGTTCCGATTCAACCGATTTGTCCCGCAGACAAAATCCGCGTTCCAACCGCAACATTTTTTCCGGAGGAAATCGCGGTACAATCCTTAAACCCGGTAGTGTTTTCAATATGTCTACCCTCGAACAGGAAATGTCCCGCGTGAGTAACCGCTTGCGTAACAGCGGCTACTACCTGTCCACCATCGACAATCTGCATTATCTGGCCGACACGGCTTTGCAATCCAACGAGGTGAACCTGACCCTGATTCTGAAAGATACGATTCAAACTAAAATTTACAGTATTGAAAAAGTAAAAGTTTTCAGCGGATACGATTTCGTGAACAGTGAAAACTACACCATCGTCGATTCCGTTACCCGGAATGGGATTGATATTTATTACGATAAATTCCGGTTTCTCCGGCCTAAAGTGATCGCGGATAAAATATTGATCCGTCCCGGAGGATTGTACCGTGAAAGAGCCGCCGAATCGACTTTCAACCTTTTCCAGGCGCTTGGCAGCGTGGGGCGGACAGATGTGAAATTCAAAGAAGGAAACTATCCCGATTCGACCCTTTTGGATTGCGAAATTTATCTCGCCCCGGGCGATACCCATTCCAATCAAACCAGCCTGAGCGGTACGAATAAAGCCGGCGATTTGGGCATTTCGGCAGAGATTAATTATGGAAACCTGAATCTTTTCAACGGTTCGGAACAGTTCAATATCCGCCTTAACGGCGCTTACGAATTTGTAAACGAAAAAGAGGACGATGCGCTCAACCATAATTTTTACGAATTTGGAATTACTCCCTCCCTGATTTTTCCCGCAATTCACCTGCCTTTCATAAACAATTATATCAAAGACCGGTACAATTCCCAAACGCAATACAGCTTGGGATTCAATATCCAAAAAAGACCACAATACACCCGCAATTTTTTCAATTTTAACTGGCAGTTCCGATGGTCGGCGCACAACAATATCATGACGCATACGGTCAATCCGATCAACATCAATTATGTGGTTATGCCTTGGAAATCAAAACGTTTCCTGGATTATTTGGATAATCATGTGGACTCTTTGACCCGTTACAGTTACGAGAATATATTTACGGCGGGAAGCGGCTACAATTTGATTTATACCAACGCCAATTCGGGGCAGCTTCGCCAACGTTTATACACCGTGCGTTTCAATTTGGAATCGTCAGGCAACGTTTTGAATGGGATTCTTTCTTTGGCGAAAGCCCATCAGGACGGAAACGGCCGGCGTGAGATTTTCGGAAATCCTTTTGCCCAATATCTGAAAGGCGATATGGATTATTCCGAAACTATCCGGTTAAGCGAAAACAGCGGAGTCGCGTTTCATGCCGCTTTGGGAGTGGCTTATCCTTACGGGAACTCAAGTATTCTGCCTTTTGAAAAAAGGTATTACGCCGGCGGGCCGAACAGCGTCAGAGGTTGGCAGACAAGGTATTTAGGCCCCGGTTCGTTGAGTAAGCAAGACGCCAACAGCATGGTTTTCCATGTCGGCGACGTCAATTTTATCCTTAGCGCCGAATACCGGTACAACATGCTCGATTGGTTGGAACCGGCCGTATTTGTCGATTGCGGCAATATCTGGACAATAAAAGATTATCCCAACCAACCCGGCGGACTTTTCCGGTGGAATTCTTTTTACAAAGAATTGGCGGTAGGCGCCGGTATCGGATTACGGTTGAATTTGAGTTTTTTGATTTTGCGGCTTGATGCGGGAACGCGCGTATATGACCCTGCAAAACCGGAAGATAGCCGGTATGTTTTTTTGAAAAAGAATTTCCGAAGCAATTCGGCGGTTTATGTGGCTATCGGTTATCCGTTCTGACAATGAAAAAAATTTGCTCATCTCAAATATATCCGTTACATTTGCAACGCAAATTTTAACAATCAATTTTACTCAAATATTATGGACAATATGTTTAGTATCAAAGAAAAAGTTGCTGTAATTACGGGCGCCGGAGGGGTTCTCGGAGGCAGCATATCTAAAAGTTTGGCGCAAGCCGGAGCTAAAATCGTCGTACTGGATATACGGCAGGAAAACTTGGACAACGCCGTACACGAAATCAAAACATCGGGCGGAATAGCCGCAGGTTATATTTGTAACGTTCTGGACGTGAACAGCCTGGAGGAAACGTCAAAGAAAATTGTCGAAAAATGGGGAACAATTGACATCCTCATTAATTGTGCCGGCGGTAATGTTCCGGGTGCAACACTTGATCCGGATCAGACTATTTTTGATATGAAAATCGACGACTGGGACAAAGTAATCAATCTGAATCAAAAAGGAACGGTTCTTCCCTGTCTGGTGTTCGGAAAAGTAATGGCGGAACAAAAAACAGGCAGCATCATCAATATTTCCTCAATGGCTACCTATTCGGCTCTGACACGTGTTCCCGGTTATTCGGTAGCAAAAACGGGCGTCAATATCTTCACCAAATGGCTGGCTACGGAAATGGCTTTGAAATTCGGCGAAGGAATCAGGGTAAATGCGATTGCACCCGGCTTTTTCATCGGCGACCAAAACCGGGCGGTTTTGATTAATCCCGATGGTTCCCTGACCGACAGAAGCAAAAAAGTATTGGCTAAAACGCCGATGGGACGATTCGGAGACATTACCGAATTGAATGGCGCGGTACAATTCCTCTGTTCCGGCGCCGCAAGTTTCATTACCGGCGCTATCCTGCCTATTGATGGGGGATTTAGCGCTTTCAGCGGAGTTTGAAAAATAATTAAGAATTAAAAATGCCGCTTTAAACAATATTTGGAGTACTCACACGAAGAAGTAAGTATTAATCTTAATGTTAGAATTGGAATATACAAAAAAACAAAATGTTAATCAATAAATTTAAATTATAAAAACAATGAAAACAATGAAATTATTTAGTTTATTTCTGCTGCTTACTTCTGCAACAGTATTTTATTCTTGCGACAATTCCTCCAAAAGTAGTATTAATATTTCCGAAACAACCGGATTGTTAGATGAGGAGAATGCTTGGGATAAATACATGAAAAGTCTTGTTGTTTCTACCGAAAAAAGAAACAGTATGCAAATTGACAAAATTGACAATGACGACCTCAAAGATAGTTTTAAATATGGCGGTAAAGTAGCGCCGGGAAAAGAAATCTATACAGGAGATGAAGGGCGTATAGAAACTTTTCTTGTGATTATTCCCGACCATTTGCTTTACGAATATTTGATTAGTTACAATGCGGACGGCGACTATGTAGATTGTATCGAAGCGGGCAGAATAGGACAAGACGAGACCAATGTTACCATAGAAGGGAATACGGTATTATGTGAAACAGAATGGTGGGATAGCGGCGAAGGTGGAAAGGTATCCCGGCAATATACCATTACTCCCGAACTGAAATTCAATAAAGAAAAAGAATGGGAAGAAATTCTTTCTGAGTCTGTCGATAGAGAAATGATTGTAAATAAAAACACAAAGAACGGAAGTCAATGGACAGAAATATTGTTAGCGATACTGTTGTTTATTTTCCTTGCTGTTGGATTAACTCAAATGGTCAAAGAGAAAGATAACGACAGGCGAAAATTTGTAGGCTCGTATGGCCGCATATTCCTTTTCGGATTGTTGATGTTTTCGGGTATATTTTTTATTGATGGTGTTTGGGACAAAATTATACAATTTTTCGGGGCTGTTTTGACCATAGCATTTTCATATTTTGCTTACCTCAAACCGGCGGATAAAATTCTGCGTGATGGTCCTCCCTCAAAAAATATAATGCAAATACTTGGTGGAATGTGGTCTAACCTCGAAAACAAAAGGGGAAACAAAGAATATATCGGATTACGGGAGGAAAGGATAAATCAGTTGAATAATGATATGAATAAGTTTTCGGAGGCAGACCAGTCGGCAGCAAGAAACGAAATAAACTCACTCAATCGCGACATAAATAACGAAAAATATAAAACAGATGACACTATTGCTTTGATAATTATTTCGGTTTTTGTTGGAGTCTTATTTATTTGGATTACGCCCTTTGTAGCTATTATTCAATATGTCAGAAACTATCCGTTGTATTTGCGTAAAAAAGAGAAAAACAATAAAATGCAATGAAAGCACTAAAATTATCTTATACTGTGCGCGGCATGGTTTTGTGCATAGGCAAAATAGTAAACAAGTTGACGAGTAAACGAGTTACGGCTCTTTACACCCCGTCTACTCGTTTACTCGTCAACTCGTTAGAAGAGTGGTAAGGCTTCAGGGCGGACAGAGAGGTCATAAGGGTAGCACATTGGAATTTACCGAACAACCGGATTTACAACGGATAGCCCAAAGTCCGGTTGTGGCGCCGACGAAACAGGGGTAAATATTGGCGGTAAAAATCATTGGGCATGGACATTTCAAACCCCGGAAGCTACTTATCTTCAACCCATCCAACAGCGAAAACTTTTGGAAGAACGTCTGGATGAATTACTCAATCAAACCTTGGATGCACAGCACGGGAAACTGATTACTTTCAAAATCAAGCAGAAAGTCTCCGGACTGTTCCGATCTTTCGACGGTGCAAGGGATTTCGCAATCATTCGTTCGCTCATTGATACGGCTATCAAAAATAATCAAAAGGTCTGGCGGGGGTTGAAGTGTGTGGCGGGGATAGCTGAATAGTTACGAAAATTCTATGAATATGAAAGTTTTGTGCCTCCGTTTAAGAAAGGGAAAGTCTCAAACATGATTTCCAAACCGCCTAAATCTATGCCCGCCGAACACGGATGACATTCCGACAATTTCCTCTGTAAAAAAAATCATTTTCTCGCGCTTGGAAAACCCAAGTTTTTCATGTAATTTTGCACAATAAAAATTCCTTTTCAAAATCTATGGACAAAAAAGTTGTTTTAGTATTGGAAAACGGAATGACTTTCGATGGTTATTCATTTGGTTATGAATCCTCTGCAACCGGTGAGGTCGTTTTCAATACTGCTATGGTAGGTTATCCGGAAAGCCTGACAGATCCTTCTTATTCCGGACAAATTCTTACGGTAACTTATCCTTTGGTCGGAAACTACGGCGTTCCCGAAGATAATATCATCAATGGACTTTCACAATTTTACGAGTCCGAAAAAATTCAAGTCAGCGGTTTGATTATTTCCGAATATTCTCACGAATACAGCCATTGGAATGCCCGTAAAAGTCTGGGCGACTGGCTGAAAGAGCATAAAGTTCCCGGTATCTACGGCGTGGATACCCGCGCTTTGACCAAACTGATCAGGGAAAAAGGGTCGATGATGGGCAAAATTGAGGTGAAGGGCGAAAGGCAAAGGGCAAAAGATAGTGATCCTTTGCCTTTTGTTGATCCGAATCTCGAAAATTTAGTCGCCAAAGTCAGTTGCAAAGAAGTCCTGCGCTATGGCAACGGTTCTAAAACCATTGTCCTGGTCGATTGCGGCGTCAAACACAACATTGTCCGCTGTTTGTTGAAACGGGATGTAACGATTATCCGTGTTCCCTGGGATTATGATTTCAACACTTTGGAATATGACGGGCTGTTTATTTCAAACGGTCCTGGCAATCCCGACCATTGCGGGATAACCGTCGAGCATATTCGTAAAGCGATGGAAACGGGCAAACCGATTTTCGGTATTTGCATGGGCAATCAGCTGTTGGCTAAAGCCGGCGGCGCCTCGACTTTCAAACTGAAATACGGACATCGCAGTCATAACCAGCCGGTCAGGATGGCCGGCTCCAACCGATGTTTCATCACTTCGCAAAATCACGGCTATGCCGTAGATACCGATACCTTGGGGGAAGATTGGGAAGTTCTGTTCACCAATATGAACGACGGCACCAACGAAGGCGTCCGCCACAAAACGGCGCCCTGGTTTTCCGCACAGTTTCATCCCGAAGCGGCTTCCGGCCCGACCGATACGGAGTTTTTGTTTGATTTGTTTATAGACAATATCACACCTTCCACCGGCCCCCTCCGAAGTAGGGGGAGTGCGGATTTTCAGTCTCTTACGCCCTTTGAAGCGCCGGTCTCCCCCTCCGAAGGAGAGGGCAGGGGGGAGGTAGTATTGTTACTCGGCTCCGGCGCCCTAAAAATCGGCGAAGCCGGCGAGTTTGACTACTCCGGTTCGCAAGCCCTGAAAGCCTTGAAAGAAGAAGGCATTACCACCGTCTTGATTAATCCGAATATTGCTACGGTACAAACTTCCGAAGGCGTAGCGGATAAGATTTATTTTTTGCCGGTCACCCCGTTTTTTGTAGAAAAGGTCATTGAAAAAGAACGTCCCAACGGGATTTTGCTTTCTTTCGGCGGACAAACGGCGTTGAATTGCGGAGTCGCGTTGTATAAATCGGGCGTTTTTGAGAAGTATAATGTTCAGGTGCTGGGTACGCCCGTTCAGTCCATTATTGACACGGAAGACAGGGAATTGTTCGTTAAGAAATTAGACCAGATCGACGTCAAATCCATCAAAAGCGTTGCCGTCGAATCCATTGACGATGCTTTGAACGCTGCCGGGCAGTTGGGTTATCCTGTCATTGTTCGCGCAGCTTACGCCTTGGGCGGCATGGGCAGCGGATTTTGCAACAATCCCGGTGAATTGCGCGTTTTGGCCGAAAAAGCATTTAACTATTCCGGACAGTTGCTGATTGAAAAATCATTGAAAGGCTGGAAAGAAATCGAATACGAAGTAGTTCGCGACAAATACGACAACTGCATCACGGTTTGTAACATGGAAAACTTCGACCCGCTGGGAATCCATACCGGCGAAAGCATTGTTGTCGCTCCTTCCCAAACCCTCACCAACAGGGAATATCACAAATTGCGGGAGTTGTCTATCCGCATCATCCGCCACATCGGTATTGTAGGCGAGTGTAACGTACAATATGCTTTCGACCCTGCTTCGGAAGACTACCGCGTGATTGAAGTGAATGCCCGTTTGAGCCGTTCTTCGGCTTTGGCGTCGAAGGCGACGGGTTATCCGTTGGCGTTTATTGCCGCCAAACTGTCTTTGGGATACGGCTTGCAGGATTTGAAAAATTCGGTGACTAAAACGACAACCGCTTTCTTTGAACCTGCTTTGGATTATATTGTCTGTAAAATCCCGCGTTGGGATTTGGGCAAATTCCAGGGCGTATCGCAGGAAATCGGGTCGAGCATGAAAAGCGTAGGCGAAGTGATGTCTATTGGGCGCAGTTTTGAAGAAGTAATTCAAAAAGGATTGCGGATGATTGCCCAAGGCATGCACGGATTTGTTGCGAACAAAGATCTGGAAACGGACGATATCGACCGCGCGCTTGCCGAGCCGACCGACAAACGGATTTTCATTATCGCGCAGGCTTTGGAAGCCGGTTATTCCATCGAACACATTCACGAATTAACAAAGATTGATTTGTGGTTCCTCCAAAAACTCCAACTGATTTACCAATGTTCCAAAGAAATTAAGACATACAATTCTGTAGAAGAACTGCCGGAAGATTTGTTGCGGACAGCCAAACAAAAAGGCTTTTCCGATTTCCAGATTACCAAGCTGCTGTACGAAAATTCGGATATAGCTACCGATAAAAAGGCGCTTTTGCGGGCTGTGCGCAAGAAAGCGGGTATCGTTCCGGTTGTGAAACAAATCGACACCCTGGCCGCCGAATATCCTGCACAGACCAACTATCTGTATCTGACTTACAACGGTTCGGAAAATGACGTGCATTATTTAGGCGACAAACGTTCCGTAATCGTTTTAGGTTCGGGCGCCTACCGGATAGGAAGCAGCGTGGAATTTGACTGGTGTTCGGTCAATGCGCTTGAAACGATTCGCCGGCGCGGTTGGCGCGGCGTCATGATTAATTACAATCCCGAAACCGTATCGACCGACTATGATATGTGCGACCGCCTCTATTTCGACGAATTAACTTACGAACGGGTGATGGATATCATCGAATTGGAAAATCCGCACGGCGTGGTGCTTTCCACAGGCGGACAAATCCCGAACAACCTGGCGCTTTCGCTCGACCGCGCAGGCGTACCGATTCTGGGAACGTCCGCTTCAAATATCGACAATGCCGAAGACCGGCACAAGTTTTCGTCCATGCTCGACCGTTTGGGTATTGACCAACCGCGTTGGAAAGAATTGACTTCGCTTGCAGACATCGACCAATTTGTGGAAGAAGTCGGATTTCCCGTACTTGTGCGGCCTTCGTATGTGCTTTCAGGCGCTGCGATGAACGTTTGCTCCAACCCGACCGAACTTTCGCGTTTCCTGAAATTAGCCGCCAATGTTTCGCAAAAACATCCGGTAGTGGTCAGCGAATTTATACAGAACGCCAAGGAAATAGAAATCGACGCGGTGGCCGACCACGGCGAAATAATCAGTTACGCCATTTCGGAACACATCGAATTTGCGGGCGTCCATTCGGGCGATGCGACCATACAGTTCCCGCCCCAACGGCTTTATGTGGAAACGGTTCGTAAAATCAAACGAATCGCTCGGGAAATCGCTGCGGCGCTCCAAATTACAGGGCCTTTCAATATTCAATTCCTGGCGAAAGACAACGATATTAAAGTTATCGAATGTAACCTGCGCGCTTCGCGGAGTTTCCCGTTTGTATCCAAAGTATTGAAACTGAATTTCATCGAATTGGCTACTCGAATCATGTTGGGGGAAACAGTCGAACGGCCGGGTAAAAACGAATTTGATTTGGATTATGTCGGAATCAAAGCTTCGCAATTTTCCTTCGCGCGTTTGCAAAAAGCCGACCCGGTACTGGGGGTCGATATGGCTTCGACGGGCGAAGTGGGATGTATCGGCGATGATTATTACGAAGCCGTACTGAAATCCATGTTGTCCGTGGGGATGCAAATCCCTAAAAAGAACGTGTTGATTTCCAGCGGGACTTTGCGCTCGAAAGTCGATACGCTGAACGCATGCCGTTTGTTGTGTGAAAAAGGCTATACGATTTACGCCACCGAAGGAACGCATAAATTTTTGTCCGACAATCATATTCCTTCGATTCTTGTGTATCAGCCCAGCGAAAATGGGAACCCGAATGCGTTGGATATGATTCGCAACAAACAAATCGACCTGGTCGTCAATATTCCCAAAAACCTGACGGAAGGGGAATTGTCTAACGGTTACAAGATTCGCCGCGACGCCATTGACTTCAATGTTCCGCTGTTTACGAATGCGCGGCTTGCTTCGGCGTTTATTCAAGCATTCTGTTATCTGGATATGGATACAATTCCCATTAAGAGTTGGGATGAATATAAATAGGGACGCCTGTTTTTCTTGCAAAGGTAATGATACCGGCGATTTGTTCAAATAAAATTCGGTTTATGTAATAAATATTCGTTATATTTGCATCTGTTTTCAAGAGCAAGTGTAGCAATGTATAAAATCAGCAAACAATTTACCTTCTCGGCATCTCATATTCTTGATCTTTTAGCGAAAGACCATCCCTGCGCCCGTATGCACGGACATAATTACCTGATAACGATTCATTTGAAAACAAATGAATTGGACGAATACGGTTTCGTAAAAGATTATAACTCGCTGAAAATTGTCGAAAAATACATAGAGGAAAACCTTGATCACCGTCACCTGAATGATGTGATACCCAACCATCCTACTTCGGAAAACATTGCCAAATTCATCTATAACCGGTTTAAACCGGAAATCCCCGAACTGTACGCGGTTGAAGTGAGTGAAACGCCCAAAACTTCCTGTATTTATGAACCTTAAAGTCAAGGAAATATTTTATTCTTTGCAGGGTGAAGGCGGCCGCCAAGGTGAAGCCTCCATTTTTATTCGCTTGAGCGGATGCAATTTGAAATGTGATTTTTGCGATACGGATTTTTCAGGAGGCGAAATGTTGGAACTCACGCATATTCTTTCCGTTATCAGGGAATTTCCGTGCCGGTGGATTATCTGGACGGGCGGCGAACCGACTTTACAATTAACCGGCGAAACGATTGCTTTTTTCAAACGCGAAGGTTATTTTCAAGCCATTGAGAGTAACGGGCATTATCCATTGTCCGATTTATTGAACTATACGGCTGTCAGCCCGAAAGGAACCCCGGATTATGTGCGGAAAATAAATCCGGTCGTCGATGAAATCCGTTTACCGGTAAAAAAAGGCGATACGATTCCCGGTTTCGAGCGCTTACCGGAAGCGAAATACTATTTCCTGAGTCCGGTTTTTACGGACGATGCGCTTACGACCAGAGAAAATATCAACTATTGTGTGGAACAAATTAAACGATTGACCGTTTGGCGGTTAAGTTTGCAAATCCACAAATTTATTTCTATTGAATAGATTTGGAACGTTTTGAAGTAAATATTTTAGGTTGCGGTTCGGCCCTCCCGACTACCAAACATTTCTTGAGTTCGCAGGTTATTAATTTACGGGACAAACTCTATATGATTGATTGCGGGGAAGGTACACAGCTCCAATTCCGCACGATGAAACTGAATTTTCAAAAACTCGGTCACATTTTCATTTCTCATCTGCACGGCGATCATTGTTTCGGGTTGCCGGGATTAGTTTCTACTTTGGGGCTTTTGGGAAGAAAGTCCGATCTTCACATTTACGCCCATGCCGACGCCGAAAAATTGTATGCGCCTCTGTTCCGGTATTTTTGCAAAGAGCTTCCTTACAAAATCTGTTTTCACACTTTTAATCCCGAAAAAAGCGAATTGATTTTTGAAGACAAAAATTTAAGAGTCACGACCATCCCGTTGAAACACAGGGTACCTACCGCCGGATTTTTATTTGAAGAAAAACCCCGAAGTCCGCACATTATTCGCGAAATGATTGATTTCTACCGAGTTCCGCTAAGTCAAATCCGGGCAATAAAAGAAGGCGCTTCTTTTGTTACCGGCGAAGGGGAAACGATTCCCAATACCCGTTTCACCCGTCCGGCCGAACCGCCCAGGAAATACGCATACTGTTCGGATACGGCTTATTATGAGAAAGTTATACCGATTGTTGCAGGCGTAGACGTTTTGTATCACGAAGCGACTTTCAGCAATGCCGATTTGCTTCGCGCTAAGGAAACCTTTCATTCTTCGGCCGCTCAGGCCGCGTCTATTGCAAAAACTGCAAACGCCGGACGTTTGGTTATCGGTCATTTTTCGGCCCGTTACCCCGACGAGCAAATACTTCTCCGGGAAGCCTCAGAAATTTTCCCCCACACCCAGTTGGCTTACGAAAAAATGATCCTGAAAGTGTAACTTTTCTTCCGCTCAACCGTCGTTTAAATATGATAAGGCAGGATAAATTCAAAAAAAACATATTGCCGGTTATCGATCAATTATTTCGGTTAGCATTCAGTATCATGAAAAATAAAGAGGACGCGGAAGATGTTGTACAAGATGTTCTCTTTAACGTATGGAAAAAGAAAGCCGAATGGGAAAGTATCGAAAATATGGAGGCTTATTGTTTCCGATCGACAAGGAATATGGCGTTGGATAAACTTGCTTTGATGGAAAATAATCTGGAAGAAATTCCTGAAAATTATGATAATCCTGCTCTCGGCGAGGATATTCAGCGGAAAATTGAAGTCGATGAACAGATAAATCTACTGGAAAATTGGGTGAAAAACTTGCCCGAAAAGCAACAAACCATTTTCCGCTTGCGGGAAGTTGAAGAATTGAGTTACAAAGAAATAGCAATTATTCTAAACATTTCGGAAGAACAGGTAAAGGTTAATTTATTCCGTATCAGGCGGAAGTTAAAAGAATATTTTGAGAGTATATAAAATGGCACAAACAACGATTCGACAATTATTGGATAAATATTGGAATTGTGAAACCTCTCCGGAGGAAGAACAATTTTTAACAGGCTATTTTTCCGGCGACTCCGTTCCTGAAGAATGGAGAAAATATCAAGTGTTGTTTGCTTGGAAAAAAACGCAAACATTGGTAAAAGCCACTCCCAAACTTAAAGCGGAATTAGGCCGGCAGCCGTTTGTCGCCCAATTTTATTCTGTCGTGAAAATTGCCGCTTCGGTTTTGTTGATAATGACCATTGGAATTGGTTTCTACACGCATTACCGGCAAGTGCAATGGATGGATAAGGTTTTCTCGGAAACGTATTCCGATCCGGCAGATGCCTTGCGCGATACCCAAAATGCCATCGAAAAAGTTTCTTCCGTACTGAATCTGATGCAAGAACAGAAATCAGACATGGAGGAAACGGATTTTTCACCAAATGATTCGGTACAATGAAGAATTTGCGGAAATACGGCTTGTTTTTGTTTTTCGTTCAATGGGGGGTTGTCTTGGAAGCGCAGGAATTGATTTCTTCTTTTTTGAATGAATATGGGAAAGACAACCGGCTGGAAGTCGTTACGATTGGGAAGAAGATGCTTGGTACGATGAGCGGTTTGTCATCCGGCCGGGAAGATTTGTCGGAATTACAAGCCGCCATAAAAGGTTTGGAAAATATATACATCGTCACGTCGAAAGATACGACTTTGAACGATACGATTTTGAACAGAGAATATTACGATTCATGCCGTCAACTGATGAAAAATACCGGATTTAACGTTATTTTTTCAGGCAATGAGGACCCGGAAGGATTGTTTGTGATAGGGACAAAAGAATCGAAAGGCGCCGTAAAAGAATTGGCTTTGTTATTTTTGGACAAAGACGGCCGGTTTAATTTGATACAGATGACCGGCGTTATTGACCTCAATATGTTGGTTAAATATTCCGAAAACCTGAAAGGATTAAATATTAATAAACAGTAAACTAACTTTTTTTGATTAAAACGATGAAAAAAGCGGTAGGACGTGAGTTTCACCGCTTTTTTACTTCATCTGTTTTTGCGTGCAAATTTCACCCATAAACATTTCCGTTGCTTTCGTTCATCAGTTTATTGATGAGTTTGCGTTGACTGTCAAAAAAATCGGCTTGCAGAATTTCGTTCGACTGGGTGATTAATGTCGATGATTTTTTTAGAGACAAGAACCATTTTTTCTGGATATTACCGAGGTCGGAATTTCGGATAACCATCGGATTGGTTGAATAAATCCAATAATGCACTTCCGAAATGTCATCGTATTCCAAATAAATTGTATTGGAATTGATGTAGGGGATGGAAATATAAATGTCAATTTGTGAATTTCCACCCTCAAGTTTACCATTCTTTGCAACATTTTCGGCAAAATCCGTTACTTTTAACAAATCTTCTTTAAGGATTTCCAGACTTTCTTTATCAATTAGTTTTCTCTGGTAATAATATTGAATATTTTTGATTATGCTTACAATAATGTTTGGCGATAAAATAATAGTCACATTTCTTGCATTCTTGATTTCTTCTGTAATTTTTTGTTGCATAGCACATAATTCCGACGGCAAAGTAAAATCCGAAAAATAATATTTTTGTAAGTTATCTTGTGTTTCGATCAACCACTTGAAATAGTGAAATTTGAATAAATTAGGGGAAAATATTGTGAATAAAGGATATATACAATTCAGGGCTATATAGACGCATGAATTTCTGGCTTTAGATAAATTGTTGATATATGAATTGTATTCCTGAAATATTGCCGGAAACGAGTCCATAGAACTATTGGAATTTCTTGACCCCAAATCAAAAAAAATCCGTTCCCTTTTACTGCCTTCAACGATTTCATCCAGCGAAAAGTTCAAAGTTAGAGCTAATTTTGTTAATTCGTTCATGGAAAACGGAATATCTTTTCTGATGCGCCTGTATACTGATTCTCTGCTTAAATCAAGTAATTCCATCAGGTAGATTACAGGTTTTATGTTCTTCGGAATGTTCTTTAAGATAGTATTTACAAGGATCTCATTTAAATCATCTTTATTTTCCATACATTCTAATCATGTTACGTGTGTTATAAATTGTAATTTTTAATACAAATGTCGCAATATATTTTTTTAGACAAAAATTATAAAGAAAAAAAAATCCCATAATGTGACATGAAATGCAATTTTATTTTCAATAAATGACTATTTTACAAAAAACACACTTTCTGTTTATGTTAAAATTGACTTTTATGATTCAATTCAGATAAAAATGTACATTTTTGTCATTTCATTTTTTAACAAATCATAGTGAGTTTTCGAAAAATTTTATCTTCAAAATTCTGATTTAATTGAAAAAAAATAACTTACTTTGCGTTTTAATTAGAAGTTCAAGGTATGGCACAACAAGAAGAAGTCTTTAAAAAGTTAATTTCTCATTGCAAAGAGTATGGTTTTGTATTCCCCTCGTCGGAAATTTACGACGGATTGGGAGCTGTCTATGATTATGGACAGAATGGTGTGGAACTCAAAAATAACATCAAAAAATATTGGTGGGACAGTATGACCTTATTGAATGAAAACGTGGTGGGCATCGACTCCGCCATTTTCATGCATCCGACCATTTGGAAAGCGTCGGGACATGTCGATGCTTTCAACGACCCGCTCATCGACAATAAAGATTCCAAAAAACGGTATCGCGCCGATGTATTGATTGAAGAACAAATCGCAAAATACGAAGATAAAATCAATAAGGAAACGGAAAAAGCCGCCAAACGATTCGGCGAAGCGTTTGACGAACAAAAATTCCGTGAAACCAACCCCCGCGTCTTGGAAAACGAAGCTAAAAAGGAAGCGTTACATACTCGCTTCGCCAAAGCTCTGAACGACGGCAATCTCGAAGAATTACGGCAAATCATTATAGATGAAGAAATTGTGTGTCCTGTATCCGGAACCAGGAATTGGACGGAAGTCCGTCAATTCAACCTGATGTTTTCGACCGAAATGGGTTCGACTGCCGACGGCGCTACGAAGATTTACCTGCGTCCCGAAACGGCGCAAGGGATTTTCGTCAATTTCCTGAACGTACAAAAAAGCGGCCGCATGAAAATACCTTTCGGAATCGCTCAAATCGGGAAAGCTTTCCGCAACGAAATCGTCGCCCGACAGTTTATTTTCAGGATGCGCGAATTTGAACAGATGGAAATGCAGTTCTTTGTGCGTCCGGGCGAAGAGCTGGCTTGGTTTGAAAAGTGGAAGCAAACCCGTATGCGCTGGCACAAAGCCTTGGGATTAGGCGATAAAAAGTATCGTTTCCACGACCACGACAAGTTGGCGCATTACGCCAATGCCGCTACCGACATTGAATTTGAAATGCCTTTCGGATTCAAGGAAGTCGAAGGTATTCATTCCCGTACCGATTTCGATTTGAGCAGTCACGAAAAGTTTTCGGGAAAGAGAATCCAATTCTTTGATCCGGAACTCAATCAGTCTTATGTTCCATACGTGATTGAAACCTCAATTGGCGTGGACAGGATGTTTCTGAGCGTTTTGGCCGGCGCGTATTCGGAAGAGGTGGCTTCGACAAGTTCAGCCACCGGAAGTTCAGCCGCCGAAGTGACCGCCCCGGTGGCTGAGCCTGTCGAAGCCACGAGGGTAGTTCTCAAAATCCCGCCGGTATTAGCGCCCGTCAAGTTGGCCGTTTTACCTTTGGTAAAAAAAGACGGATTGCCCGAAAAAGCGCGGGAAATCATGGATAATCTGAAATTTGAGTATCATTGTCAGTACGACGAAAAAGATTCTATCGGGAAACGTTACCGTCGCCAGGACGCTATCGGAACGCCTTATTGCGTCACCGTCGACCATGACAGTTTAGTCGATAATCAGGTTACGATTCGTTATCGCGATACGATGCAACAGGAGCGCGTTCCCGTCGCTCAGTTGGAACAGATTATTGCAGAGAAACTTAGTATGAAAAATTTATTGAAAACAATATAAAATGAAAATGAAACAGTTAATTTATTTGACAATATCCTTGTTCGCCGCTTTTTCTTTTACATCTTGCAACGACGATAAAATCGACGAGGTTTGGAAAGACGCCAATGAGAAAGCCTACAGCGAAATCAAAGCAAATACCGAATACAAAGACGTCCGCTCCTTTTTTCACCTTGAAGATGGAACAGGGCCTCTCGGCGTATATTTTAAGGAGTTGAAGAAAGGCGAGGGTACGGAACATCCGCTCCAGACGAGTTCTGTGAAAGTGCTTTACGAAGGCAAATATTACGATGGTACTTATTTCGACGCCGGATCAAGTAGTAGTAACGTACCTGTTGAATTTTCAGTTGCAGCAACCGTCAGGGGATTTTCTTATGCCTTGCAAAATATGGTGGTCGGCGACAAGTGGGAAATCGT
>JAISWH010000007.1 GCA_031271125.1 Dysgonamonadaceae bacterium | reverse complement strand
ATTCCAGTGGAGACGATGGTGGCAACCCGCTGGGCTTTATCGAAACAGCCCTTCCCGCTCCGGTACGTATTCAGATTTACACCACCTCGGTTGATTTCGGCAAGATAGAAGCCGGCGCGCCTGCGATTTACAGCAGTAACCTGATTGTGAAAGGCGTAGGATTGTCGGGAAATATCGCCGTAAGCGTAGCGGGCGATGACGCTGCCGCCTATTCCGTTATTCGCGCAGCCGACAGCACGGCGGTAACTTCCATCACGGGACTCGATACCCTGAAAGTCCGTTTCACTCCGACAGCCGGACAGGTATATGGGGAATCGACGGTTAACTTTACCGCCGAAGGCGCCGATCCGAGAGCGATTACACTGAAAGGCGGCGCTGTAACGTTGCCCGTAACGCCTTCGACTGCGGAAGCTCCTGTTTGGTATTACATCGGTTTTGTTCGTCAAAGCCCGCTGTTTGAACCTCCCAAAGCATACGAGAGAATCCTTACCGCCGGCGAAAACGACACGATTAATCAAATAGACAAAGCGGCAGAAGCAACCGACGCTCAACTCTGGAGATTTGACGGAACGGCGGCCGATGGCTACCGGCTTGTCAACAAGGCGGGCCGCGAAGCGTTCTACGACTCGACTTCTACGGTAAAATCCTATTTGCTGGTCGAAACCGGTCACCGTTTCAGCTTCGTATCGGGAACAGGCGACAACATAGAGAAAATACAGCTGCGCAACCTGACGAACAGTACTAACGGTGGCTATCTCTGTGATAAGGACGCCAAGGGTATCTATGCAACCAACTATTCCCGGAACGACGGTGGAAACTGGTTGGCGATTACGCCGCTGACTCCGACCGCTATTATTCCGGTAAATGCGGAAACAAACGACCCGGTAATTTCCAGCGTTTATTACAATTTGCAGGGAATCAGGACGCTACAACCGGTAAGGAATAATATCTATATCCGTGTTGACCGACATGTTTCAGGGAAAACGACGGCAACGAAATTTATTTCGGTGAAATAAAGTCAATTACAAGTAAACAAGTAGACGAGTTGACGAGTAAACGAGTAAACGGGATATAAAGAGCCGTAACTCGTCTACTCGTCAACTTGTCAACTCGTCAACTTGTCAACTTGTTTACTTGTCAACTCGTCAACTTATTCATTCCCACATGAAGTACAATAAAAATTAGCCTATGAAACAATTGATATTAACAATAATAATTTGCGCTTTTGCCGTAGCAAAAGCAGAAGCACAGTTTGAAACCAGTACTGCCACTGCTCCCAAATGGTATTTTATCCAGGTAAAAGGCATCGGCGACAACGCCGGAAAGGTCGTTACGGAAGTAAACGGACAGGCGGTCGGGATGCCGGCAGAAACCGGTTTGGCAGCCAAAGCCCGACAACTCTGGCGCATCGAGGCCGTTTCCAATGGTTCGTCCATACAGTATGAGATAGTCAATAAACATTCCGGCAACAAATTAGACGTTCGCTACGACGAGAAATTAAACCTGCGGATAGCGGTAACAACAAGCGAAACGCCCTCTACCCAGTGGCGCATTCCAGTCTATTCCGGTAATTACTACCATCTGCGCATCGCCACGCCCCCGCAGAGCGGAAGCGGAACTTATCTCACCCAGGGCGGCGCATCCCTTGATTCCATACTTTATTTCACCACAAGCAACGCCTCCTCTGACGCACAGTTTCAATTCATATCCACCGACGCGCCTACTATCAGCGAAGGCGACGAAACAGCGTGGTTCAGCATCCACAACGCCCAAAGCAGCCTGAGGGAGAAATGCCTGACCGAAGTCCCGCTTGCGCCGGATGAAACCCCTGCCGGCATCCACCTCTCCATGCAGGATTTCACGGAGGACAACCCCCTCCAGCAATGGAAAATCAAAAGCATTACGGGCGGAACGGTAAATTTTGTTAACCGGCAAACAGGACATCTGATAAGCACCGAACCCCTTCGCGGTATCTACGATTATGTCCGCTACGCCACCGGTGAAACTACCGGATGGACGATTGATAAATTGGAAGACAACCAGTATGAAGTGCGTACAGGTGCGGCCGGTATAGAAAAATACTGGTATGCCGCTACCGATGGCGAAGCCTCGGCCTACTACCTGAAAGGAGCGAGTTTGAATACCGGTTTTGCATGGAAATTCCTGCTAAGGGATGAAGAAATACACACTGCAATCAATGCACCGGAACAGGACAACACGCGCATATTTGTAAGAAACAGGCGCATTTATGTGGAAGGCGCCGATCAATACCGGATTTACACCATCTATGGAACAAGGATAGACGGAAACCATGAATTGCCCACAGGCATTTATTTAGTAACAATTAACAAGAAAACCACCAAAGTTTTAGTAAAATGAAGAAAACAATATTCGCTATTTCATGCCTGTTATCAGGCCTCTTTACATTGCAAGCGCAAGAATCGTTCCTGACGCTTGTCCCCACTCCCGGAGCTTATGCCGCCGCCATACCGGACGATATTTATATCCGTCCCAGCCGCGCGGTGACCAGCGGCGGTACCTACAGCAGCGACGTAATTGGGAACGCGATCGACGGCGATATGTCCACCATCTATCATTCTATCGACATGACGGGGCCGGTTACCCTGAAATTCTTCTTTGAGACTGCGCCGGTGGAACAGTTGGATTACATCGTTTACTATCCCCGTACTTCCGGTACGAACGGCAACTTTAAGGAAATAGAAGTCCATTACAGAGTTTCCGGCAACACGCAAACCATCAAGTATGGCGATTACAATTTCAACGGAGCAACAACGCCTTCCCTGATTACATTCGACGAACCGTTGCGTAATATCAATCTGATTCAGATTGTCGTCAAATCAGGAGTAGGAGAGGACGGCAAACAGTTTACCAGTTGCGCGGAAATGCAATTCTACCGCAAAAGTCCCGACACATTCGATTATACATCCCTCTTTACCGATGCCAAGTGTTCGGAATTAAAGGCGGACGTTACCATCGACGACATAACGCAGGAACCGAACGATTTCTTCCGGAAATTAGCTTTAGATATTTACCGGGGCGACTACAATTCGGAGTTCCGCGTCAAGGCATATCCCGCCTACCCGCGGGTCGAAACCCTCTCCGCCACCAACAAGACCAGCAAGTACGGCATCCTCGACAATGCCACCGGCGTCTTCTTTGATGCCGGCGAGGATATCATCCTCTTTGCCGACTCCCTCCATGGCCAAACCGTATCGCTCCGCATCACGGATTTCAGCGAGGGCAATGGTTTCGATACCAACTCCAACTACCCCCTCTTCGAGGGCTTGAACAAGTTCAAAGCCGCCAACAAGGGACTTGCCTACATCATGTATCATACCGACAATACCGCCGCGCCGCCCGTCAAGATTAACCTCGCTTCGGGACGGGTCAACGGCTACTTCGACATCACGCGGCACGATCGCGACGACTGGCAACGGCTGCTCGACCAAACCGTTTGCCCCTATTTCGACGTTCTCGGTAACGCCGCCCACCTGCTCTATCCCGTCGACCGCTTTAAGGAATGTACCGACGGCCTTGCCTTGATTAATGTTTATGACAGTATCGTTACGCTGGAACAGGAGTTTATCGGTTTCAACAAGTACGGCCGCAAAACGGCCAACCGCGTTATGTTCCTTGTCGGGTACGGCAGTCTTTACATGAGCGCTTCCGACCTTCATACCAATTACAACGATAATACCCTCTCCCCCCAACTGATCAATGCGCGGCTACTCCGTACTTCCGCCGTCTGGGGTCCGGCACACGAGGTCGGGCATGTTCACCAAACCCGTCCCGGATTCAAATGGGTCGGCATGAGCGAAGTCTCCAATAACGTTTATTCCCTCTACGTCCAAACCTCTTTCGGAAATACCAGCCGCCTCACCGCTGAGAATGGCTACCAGCGAGGTTTTACCGAAATCATTGCCAGAGGTATCCCGCACGCCAAACTCGGCGCGTACACGGGCGACCCCTATTTCCAGAAACTTGTTCCCTTCTGGCAACTCCACCTCTATGCGAATATCATCGGCAAACCCGATTTCTACATGGATCTTCACGAACAGGTGCGCGTCAACCCCAGCAAGGACTACGCTACCCAGTCGGGAGAGATACAACTCGACTTTGTCCGCTATGCCTGCGATCTCCTTGAAACCGACCTCACCAACTTCTTCGAGGCTTGGGGACTCATTGCGGAGATTGATACGATGGTAGGCGACTATTCCTCTGTTGTCCAAACCATCACCGCCGCGCAAATCGCCGCCCTGAAAGACGAGATTGCCGCCCGTCCCTACGCCGATAACAAAGCTCCCGGAGGGCTGATCTACCTCTCGGACGCTACCGTCGATGTCATCAGGGAACAACGCTCCATCGTGAAGGGAACCCGCACAGTGAACGGGCTAAACGTTACCATGACCGGCTGGTCGAACGTGATGGCTTTCGAGGTGTATAACAATGAGGGTAAGCTGGTGTATGCAACTCCTAACGCTAAGTTCACGCTTCCTTCCTCCTATCCGTCTGCGACGTATAAGGCTGTAGGATGGGATGGCGCCAGGATTGATGCGGATTGATTGAACCCCCTGCTTGGTGTAGTCTGTTTTATAGCCACTAACGTGTTGGCAGCTTGGTATTCGGGCGGGCTTTTACAAACTATCAAAAATATCTGCCCATAAAGCAGTATTCGGTAAAAGCCTGAAACTCCTTCGATGATAAGGAGTTGTCCCGATACCGGCAATCGCTTTCCGGTGTTTTCGTGTCGGATAGCCTTTATTATGATTCCAGTCATATTGCGGAAATTCTTCATGCAGGCGGAGCATATATTCATCGCGGTGTGTTTTGGCCAAAACAGAAGCGGCGGCAATGGAAAGGTATTTTCCATCGCCTTTCACGACAGTTGTATGGGGAATATCTTTGTAGTTTTTGAAACGATTACCGTCGATTAACAAATGTTGCGGACAAATGTCCATCTGGTCTAAGGCCCTGTGCATAGCGAGTATAGAAGCATTGAGAATATTGAGTTTATCAATTTCTTCAGGCGACACGATTCCTACCGCCCAAGCCAGGGCTTCTTTTTCGATGATCGGACGCAAAGCATCACGTTGTTTTTCGGATAATTGTTTGGAATCGTTCAATTCTTCACATCCAAAATCCGGCGGCAGGATAACGGCTGCCGCAAAAACCGCGCCGGCAAGGCAACCTCGCCCGGCTTCATCGCATCCGGCCTCAATCAAATCTTTATTTAAATGAGGTAAGAGCATTGTACAAAATACGGGATGATGATAAGTATTTCGAAAAATCTTATTTTATCAAATCAACACGGCCTTGCACCTCCGTCAATACCGCACGCGCAACCGTCGAAGAAACTTCTTCATAACGCAAGAACGACATCGTGCTCGTAGCGCGACCGGAAGTAATTGTACGCAAAGAAGTTACATAACCGAACATTTCCGAAAGCGGAGCATGAGCCTTCACAATCCGCGCTCCGGTACGGCTGGTATCCATACCTTCGATTTGTCCGCGCCGTTTGTTCAAGTCGCCGATAACGTCACCCATACTTTCTTCCGGGGTAATCACTTCGATACGCATGATCGGCTCTTTCAAAATCGGACCTGCTTTTTCGCATGCACTTTTGAATGCTTGCATCGCACAAATTTCGAACGATAACTGGTCGGAATCCACCGGGTGATATGAACCGTCGATAACGGTTACTTTCAAACCGTCTAAGGCATAGCCGGCCAAAACACCGTTTTTCATCGCGCGTTGGAAACCTTTCTGTATCGAAGGGATATATTCTTTCGGAATATTTCCGCCTTTTACTTCATCAATAAATTGCAAATCTCCTTCAAAATCAGAATCCTTAGGACTCACGCGAATAATCATATCGGCAAATTTACCGCGACCGCCGGTTTGTTTCTTATAAACTTCACGCAATTCTACCGGTTTGGTAATCGCTTCCTTATAAGATACTTGCGGACGACCTTGATTACATTCTACCTTAAATTCACGTTTCAGACGGTCGATAATGATTTCCAAATGGAGTTCGCCCATACCCGAAATAATGGTTTGACCGGTTTCTTCATCCGTTTTTACGGTAAATGTCGGATCTTCTTCCGCCAACTTACCCAAACCAATGCCTAATTTATCCAGGTCTTTCTGTGTTTTCGGCTCGACGGCGATTCCGATAACCGGATCGGGGAAATCCATGGATTCCAATACGATCGGATGATTTTCGTCGCACAAAGTGTCGCCGGTACGGATATCTTTGAATCCGACCCCCGCGCCGATGTCACCGCAACCGATAAATTCCTTCGGGTTTTGTTTGTTGGAGTGCATTTGGAACAAGCGGGAAATACGTTCTTTCTTGCCCGAACGTGTATTGTAAACGTAAGAACCGGCTTCGATTTCTCCCGAATAAACGCGGAAGAAACAAAGACGTCCCACATACGGGTCGGTCGCAATCTTGAATGCCAAAGCGCAGAACGGTTCCGAAGAACTCGGCTTGCGAATGATTGCTTTTTCAGGATCGTCCGGGTCTACACCTTCAATAGCCGGCGTATCGACCGGACTGGAAAGGTAAGCGCAAGCGGCGTCCAAAAGCGGTTGTACACCTTTATTTTTAAATGATGAACCGCAGATCATCGGATTAATCTGCATCGAAAGTGTTCCTTTGCGAAGCGCGGCGCGAATTTCATCTTCAGTAATGGTTGACGGATCGTCAAAATACTTTTCCATTAAAGTATCATCCACTTCCGCCAAAGTTTCAAGCATTTTATCCCGCCATTCTTGGGCTTCGCTTACAAATTCCGCAGGGATTTCTTCGGTGGAATAATCGGCGCCCATCGTTTCGTCGTGCCAATAAAGCGCTTTCATCGTAATCAAGTCGATAACTCCCCTGAAATGTTCTTCGGCTCCGATGGGAATTTGAATCGGACACGGATTTGCGCCGAGCACTTCTTTTACCTGACGAACGACTTCAAAAAAGTTTGCTCCCGAACGGTCCATTTTATTTACATAGCCGATTCGGGGAACATGATATTTGTCGGCTTGACGCCATACGGTTTCCGATTGGGGTTCAACGCCTCCCACAGCGCAAAAAGTAGCTACCGCACCATCCAGGATACGGAGCGAACGTTCTACTTCGACTGTAAAATCGACATGCCCCGGAGTGTCAATCAGATTGATTTTATATGTATCTCCGGCATATTTCCAATTTGCAGTTGTTGCAGCAGAAGTGATTGTAATTCCACGCTCTTGCTCCTGCTCCATCCAGTCCATAGTTGCGGCTCCGTCGTGCACTTCGCCTATTTTATGGGTAAGCCCCGTATAATATAGAATACGTTCCGACGTAGTTGTTTTACCGGCATCAATGTGAGCCATGATGCCAAGGTTTCGAGTGAATTTTAAATTTGAATCTGAACTATTAGCCATTTATTATCATTAAAAAATTAAAATCTGAAATGTGCGAATGCCCTGTTTGCTTCCGCCATTCTGTGCATATCTTCTTTCCTTTTGAACGCGCCGCCTTGATTGTTAAACGCATCAACGATTTCGGCGGATAACTTATCGGACATGGATTTACCGCCTCTTTTGCGAGAGAAAGAAATCATATTTTTCATTGAAACCGATTCTTTACGGTCGGGACGAATTTCGGTAGGAACCTGAAATGTTGCACCGCCAATCCGGCGCGATTTTACTTCCACAAGCGGGGTTATGTTGTCAAGCGCTTGTTTCCAGACTTCAAGGGGAGACTTCTGCTCATTAGGCAATTTAGCCTTTACTTTATCTAAAGCAGTATAAAAAATGTCGAAGGCAATACTTTTCTTGCCGTCATACATCAAGTGGTTTACAAATTTTGTAACCTTCTGATCACCAAAAACAGGATCGGGTAAGATCTGTCTTTTCTTTGGTTTAGCTTTTCTCATTTTTTCTAAAAATTTTTATTAAAACCGGTTGTTAACTCTTGGTCTCTTCAACAAATTCCGCTGAATTTATTTACTCAACCCTTTATTCAATTACGAATTACGAATTACGGGAAAATAATTCTTAATTCCTAATTATTTTTTCTTTGCGGGCGCTGCTGCCGCTTTACCTGCTTTCGGACGTTTGGCGCCGTATTTGGAACGTCTTTGCGTACGGCCGTTTACACCTGCGGTGTCCAAAGTTCCACGTACAATGTGATACCGAACACCCGGAAGGTCTTTTACACGACCGCCTCTTACCAATACGATGGAGTGTTCCTGCAAATTATGGCCTTCGCCCGGAATGTAAGCATTTACTTCTTTCGAGCTGGTCAGACGGACGCGGGCTACTTTACGCATGGCAGAATTCGGTTTTTTCGGCGTTGTGGTGTAAACCCTTACGCACACGCCACGTCTTTGCGGACATGCATCCAAGGCGGGGGATTTTCCCTTTTCAACCAAAACTTCCCTTCCTTTTCTTACTAATTGTTGAATTGTAGGCATTTTTTAAAATTAAATTCTTTCGTTTTTTATGTTTATTACTTATTCTAAACCCAAAATAGGGCTGCAAATTTAGTGATAATTCTTGAGAAAACAATAGGTTATTTCAAAAAATCTAAATTTTGCTGCAAAAATTGTATATAGGCACAATTTTTTGGTAATTTAATACGTGGGGGCAAGGCGCGCCTTGCCCCTACTCTCCTCAATTTCAATTTTTATTTTCTACCGGTGCAATCAGTTTGTAACCCTTCCCGTGAATATTCATAATTTCTACACGGGGATCGTCTTTTAATAATTTTCTCAGTTTGGTAATGTACACATCCATACTGCGTGCGGCAAACTGATAAAAATCGTGATGCGGTTTCCAAATGGTGTTTACAGCCACTTCACGATCAAGAATTTCGTTCATGTTAGCACACAAATAACTCAGCAATTCGCTTTCTTTGGTCGTCAGTCTCGACACTGTCGAACCGATCGTCAAGGTTTGTTTTTGCGTGTCGAAAGCATAATTTCCTATCTGGTAGAAGGAAATATCTTTAGTTTTCTTGCCGTTTATCCGGCGAAGAATAGCTTCGATACGAAACATAAGTTCCTGCATATTGAACGGTTTTGTCAGATAATCGTCGGCGCCGACTTTGAAACCTTCCAAAACATCATCTTTCATATTTTTGGCTGTCAGGAAGATAATAGGTATTTCCGAGTCTATTTTACGAATATCTTGCGCCAAAGCAAAACCGTCTTTTTTTGGCATCATCACATCTAAAATACAAAAATCGTATTTCTTATCAGGGAAGGCATTAAAGCCCCGTTCTCCGTCGGGAAACAAGTCAACGGCAAAATCTTTTGTTTGCAGGTATTCTCTCAATAACATACCTAAATTTTCATCGTCTTCACACAGGAAGATTTTAATTTTTTCATCCATAAATTATAACAATTAATTATCAGTTAAACATATTTTTTCTTTACTGGATGTAGGGCAAACTAATAATAAATTTCGTTCCTACATTCAACTCACTTTCTACTTTAATCGTACCATTCAGTTCGTCGATAATTTTCTTTACATAAGCCAGGCCTAAGCCGAAGCCTTTCACATTGTGTATATTACCTGTGGAAACGCGATAAAAACGATCGAAAATCTTTTTCAAGTTCTCTTTCTTGATACCGGTTCCATTATCCGAAATGCAGATCACTATTTTGTTGTCTACGTTTTCCGTTCTGGCGCAGAGTTTCAGAGGCACATCCGGGCGTCTGTACTTTACCGCATTTTCCATCAGGTTGAAAAGCACATTGGTAAAGTGCATTTCATCGACGAAAACAACCGATTCGGTGGCTTCCGGTTCCAATTCGAGCGTTCCTCCGCATTTTTCCACCTGTATGTCGAAAATCTGTACTATATTCAGTAACAAATCATTGACGTCCACGTCTTTGATTTTCATAATTGATCGTCCATCATCCATCAAAGACATTTGCAAAACTTTGTCAATCAGGAAGTGCAAACGTTTGGTTTCATCCCCGATGGTTCTCGTAATTTTGTTGAAAGAAACCGATTCCTTCAAAGAGCCTCCTTTTTCCAATATATCAATCATATTTTCATCGCTCAGCATTTGCGCCGCAATGGAAATACTTGCCACCGGCGTTTTCAACTCATGTGTCATGTTGCTTATAAAATCCTTATTCATTTCGGATAAACGTTTCTGTTTCATCACAATCCAAAGGGTGACGGAAAATGCAACCAAAAGAAAAAAGGTAAAAGCTATCGACGGTATAACGAAACGCACGGAATCAAAAATACTATTCCTTTCGTTCGGAAAAGCAAGCAGGAGCGTATACGATTTAGCCGGAGCCGGATCTTTGGGAAACAATACCTGGGAAAATATGTTTTTCGGTGCGGAAGAGTCATAACCCGGACTTTTCCAGTAAACCGAATCGGGATTATATCCTTTGATGGCGTAACGAAAAGGCAAAACCAAATTGTTGTTCGCCAATTCCGTCTGAATATACAATTCCAATTTTTTGAAATCAATCCGCGCCTCAATCGGTTTTTCGTAGGCTTTCATAGAAATCCGGATTACTTCGTTCACCAAATTTTCCCGGTAAGCATATTGCTCAATTAAAAATTCCTGAACAGTTCGGGACTCGTAACGCAAATCACTTTTCCCATAACTCGTTGTGATGTTTCCGGGACTATCTATTCGAATGTCGGGAACATCCAACTGTTTGTGATCAATGGTAATGCTGCTTCGTCCTATATTTTTACGGCCGGTTCTTTTATTAATATTGTAAATCTGACCTTGCAATAAACGGGCTGTTTCGTCCAATTCAAGATTGTGAGAAACCTGAAACAAGCTTCTTTTGACAGCCTCATTGAATTGATCTTCCTGATTTTTTACAATGATATGGATATAATATACCTGCAAATACAGCAAACCGACAAAAGCAAAAATCATTACGCCGGCCAATAACCAAATCACAGATTTTCTCATTTTTTATTCCATTATCAAATTTTAGACAAAGTAAAGACTTTTTTTTTTAACATTTAGTCAAAAAAACAAAATTTTTTTTCACAAAAAATTAAATATTTTTAACAAAGCGGTCGAATTGTTAAAAACACAGAGAAAATTGTTAAAATGATATGGATTTTATTCGATTTAACTTAATAACCGGAGGTATAAATCAATTGCTTCCCGAATTTCCAACAAATATATAAATTCATCGGCGGTATGGGAACGCGAAGATTGCCCCGGTCCGATCTTTAACGAAGGAAAATTCATTAAAGTTTGATCGGAAAGCGTTGGCGAGGCAAAAGGGATTAAGCCCAAAAGAATAGCCCGCTGCACAACAGGATGTTTGAGCGAAATATGCGAGGCATTCAAACGGAAGGAACGCGCTTTGACTTCGCAACCGCAAGAGGCTGCTATTTCCGCAAAAAGTTCCTCATTGGTATAACATTCGTTGGTTCGGATATCGACCGTAAATTTACATTCGTCCGGGATTACATTGTGTTGCGTTCCGGCCTGCATCATGGATACGGTCATCTTCACCGCACCCGACAAAAGACTGATTTTGGGAAATTGTTTATTCCTAAACCATTCAATAGCCGGAATTGCTTTGTAAATCGCATTTTCGCCTTCGTCGCGCGCCGCATGTCCCGACTTTCCATAAACTGTTGCATCAAGCACCATCAACCCTTTTTCGGCGACGGCAGGCTGCATAGCCGTAGGCTCGCCCACAATCGCCCAATCGACAGGCGGAAGCAAAGGTAAAACGGATTCTATTCCGTTCGCCCCCGAAACTTCTTCCTCGCAGGAAGCTAAAAAGATAAAATTATTGTCCCGCTTCTTTTCCGATAAAATTAAAAATGCCTGAAGCAGGGAAACGACGGAAGCGCCGGCGTCATTACTCCCCAATCCGTAGATTTTCCCATCTTCTTCAATCGCGGAAAAAGGGTCTTTGCTCCATCCGGCCGTCGGTCTTACGGTATCAATATGCGAATTGAGGAGGACGACCGGTTTCCGGTCGTCCCAATCCGGCGACAGCAACCAAATATTATTCCCTTTCCTTTGCGGAAACAATTTTCTTTCTTTTAAATAATCTTCCAGAAAATTCGCCAAATCATTTTCTTCCCGGCTAAAAGAAGGCCGAATGATTAACTGTTTCAGCAAATCCAATGAATCGTAAAAGGCGGCGTCGATATCCATAAAATTAAAAAATTTATGCAAAGTTAAAATTTTTCACCGAAATATACCGGCGTTTATGTAAATTACATTTCGTAATGTTTATGAATCCGGTAATTTATATTTTATTCCGCCGGTTATCCAAATCCCAGGCTGAGGAACATTTCCCAAATCAAAATAGTAAGTATCAAATAAATTATTGATATTCAGAAACAGATTCACGCGGTTCATTTTCCAATTAAATTTCACATCCAAAATGGAAAAAGGTTTGTAAGGCGTTTCTATACCGGTAGTTTGGTTATTTTTATACTCCGTATAACTTCCGGCTCTATCCTGCAGGCGGAATTGCCAATCGGCGCTCAGGTTTTTATAAATCGGGTGGGAAAGGCCGGCAGTAAATTTATGCTTCAGGTAATCCATTACGTAATTGGAAATCAAACCGCTCGCATCTTTCGTCTGGTGTATAAACATATATCCCAAACGAAGATGGACGCCGGAAACTTTCGGGAAAATCTTTGCCATATTCAAGGTAAAGTTGGTTTCAAATCCGGTTTTATCCAAATCGACCAGATTGCGTGTTTCCCAGAGCGAATCGGGATGTTGTTTTACCCAATCAATCAAATTTACTCCTTTCATATAAAACCCGTTAGCCGAAGCGCTGACGGCAGGATGGACATATTTTAATCCCCATTCGAGCGAAACGGATTTTTCTGGACGGACGTCGGAATTTCCTTTGTGCGTCCGGCCTTTGTAATACAAATCGGTAAAAGTAGGCATCCGGGTAGCATTGTTCCACGAAGCGAAAATCTTCCAATTGGGGGTGAGCCAATAAGCCGCATTGACGCTCGGATACAAACCCGCGTCGCCGGTAAAGGCTGTGTTGTAATTGGCCAATAAACCGAGATTGAGCGTGAATTGTTCGAATACAAAACTATGTTCGAGAAAAGCGGAAAGATTCGTTCGATTGTCCGTCAACAGGTAAGGTTTGCGATTGAAAAGGGAGTCTTTCCCCAGGTTGCCGCTGATAATACCTTCGTTACGGATTTCCCCGCCGAAATTGGTGATTCCGGCTATCCACCCGTATTGAATGTTCAGGTTGAAACCCACTACATCTGTCCGGTGAAAGTTTTCGCCGGTCGGTTGGTTTTTAATCAACTGGTAATGGTCGAAATGCCGGTTCCAATAGAGTTGCGGCGTTATTTTCAAGATTTGCCCTGTTGTAGCTTTAATGGCGGCAAACAAGGAGCGGCTTTCGTCGTATTGATCGGGATAAGCGGCCGAATAAAAAGTATTAGCGCCATATTTTTTGTCGTTGATTCCCCACTGCAAATCCAGGTGCGAATGAGCGTTTATCGAGAAATTGCTTTGCCATAAAGCGTTGAATGTCTGATAGTCGCTATTGCGCATATAGCCTTCGGAAGAAGCGTATCCCGACGAGAGACTGTGGCCGGAAGCGCCGGTCTTTACAGCTTCCCGCGCACCCGCTTCAAAAAATTTGTGCATACCGCCTTTGGCTTCCAAAGAAAGACCGGTGTCGGAATTTTTTTTAGTTACGATGTTAATTCCACCCGAAAAAGCGCCGGCGCCATATAAAAGGGAAGTAGGTCCCTGAATGATTTCGATACGTTCGACGTCGGAAAGGTTGATAGGAAGGTCGAGGTTGTAATGGCCGGTCTGTGGGTTAGTGAGATTAGCTCCATTGAGAAGGATGGCTGTTTGTTCGAAAGTGCCGCCACGCACAGCGACGCCCGATAAAACCCCGTTAGGTCCCCGTTGGCGGACGTCCAGACCAACGATGCTTTTCAATAAGTCGGAAACACTTTCGACAGCTTGTCGCTCAATTTCGGCTCTTGAGATAACCGTTACCAACTTAGCGGTTTGCGTCATCGTCAGTTCCGCTTTAGAGCCTGTAACGATCAGTTCTTCCAATTCCTGTTCGCGAATCGAATCCCCGACGGCGGAAACCCGGCTTTGAGCGGCCGTCTCGGTCGTAGCGGCAAACGTTAACATACAACCGGTGATAACTCCAGTGTTAATTACTTTATGCAGGCTGTTGAAGACTGCATAATTTTTGCGGGCAAATCGTCGGAAACGAAGCGCTTGCTTTAGTTTGAAGATTTTCTGTTTCATAAAAATAAATAATTAGTTAAAAGAAATTTTCTGTTACGAAAAAAATTCCGTAACGAAATTTCGCGCAAAGATATACGATTTATTTTGAAAAAGGCGGTGCAGTTTGATTGAAAACACATTTTTTCGCTGAATTACTTTTGTAAAAACGAAAATAAATTATATCTTTGCAGCCGCAATGCGAAAATAGCTCAGTTGGTAGAGCACGACCTTGCCAAGGTCGGGGTCGCGGGTTCGAGTCCCGTTTTTCGCTCCCGATCGTTCTTGTGTATATTGTATTAATAATTGGTCTGCTCGGATGGTGGAATGGTAGACACGCAAGACTTAAAATCTTGTGACCATTACGGTTGTGCGGGTTCAAGTCCCGCTCCGAGTACTTTGTAATTCGCTAATAGTCTAGAAATAAGATTGTTAGCGTTTTTTGCTTTGTGAAAAATCCCCTGAAAATCGGCTACCCCGGATTCTTGTGGACTAAGCATAAATATTAGTAAGCCTGTTCTGCCGATGTCCCCTTAACAATGGCTACAACAGAACCTTTACGGCCCCGTATTTGCGCGCCCTCCACCGGTGAAAACCCGAAAGATGGCACCACTCTTCGAGCCTTTTGCCATCCGGATGGAAGAATTTACCCAGGGTGGTGCAATTGACCGGCTCGATATCGAGATAGTTTTTTAAAAAACGGCGAACTTGCCCGTCAGGCGAGTGCCGTCGGCTATTACTGCCCAGTCACGCATGTAGGGAGCACCCGTCTGCTTGCCTTGCCCGCGGCGGCGACGCACTCGCAAGAGGCATCCCTTGTCTCGGATTGGGAAATCATGAATGTCAACAGCCGGATAAAAACCTTTGGATATAAAACTCCTACCAGGCACTTCCGATGAGGATAAACGCTTCTCTTCCAGATGTAATATGATTATCTTGTCAGTCTCTTCAACCTCTACTACCTCAAAGTAGTCTGTCATGCTCTGAGGCAACAATAACTCGTATTCTGTCTTCGTGCCTGCGTAAGTCTGTTAAATGTCCTGTTTGCGGAAAATTTCTCTTTGATAATAAGACGGCAACAGGGAAAGTTGTCTGTAAATGCAGGCAAATATCTATAAGTCTTTGAACGAAAAACTGAAAATATATCACAGATTGTTGGCAATTGGTTAGCTTGTTACTAACAGGCCAAAACAGACAATAAGGCAGACCCCACATAAAAAATAACATCGAAAATATTTTGATATTAAAATTAATATCATTATCTTTGTGTCGTAACAATTAAACGAATTGAGAGTGAAATATTCAGAATATGAATAAAGTAAAAGCATTTATTGAACGAGGAAACAACGGAACATACGGCGTATATGTTGATCATGAAGATAATACCTTAAACTATGGTATTATAGGAGAGGGGGATACGGTTGATGCGGCAATCAAAGATTTTAAAACCGCATACGAAGAGATGAAAGAATTACATAAAGAAGAAGGTAAGCATTTTGTAGAAGCGGAATTTGAGTTCCATTACGATACCGCCTCTTTTCTGAATTTCTATACCTGTTATTTTTCTCTTGCCGGATTATCGCGATTAACCGGTATTCATCAGGGACAATTAAGTCATTATGTTACAGGAGTAAGAAATCCAAGCAAACAAACCATTCAGAAAATTGATACATCCATTCATGAATTTGCAAAAAATCTGAATCAAGTACAATTCGTTTAATTACTACTTTCGTTTTATACTTTCACGCCCGCTCCCACAAGGAGCGGGTTTTTTTATTCCTTCCCTATCTTTATTTTACCCCCACAGTGAGGACAGTTGATTACATCGGTCGCCGGGCGGTCGAATAAATCGGTAATTGACACATTTAACGCAGTGGCGATTTTTCCTAATTGAGAAACAGGATTCTTATCATCCTGTTTGATATAATAATAGATTGTCTGTCGATTTACATTCATCTGAAATACGCATACCGGGTATCGGGCGTGCAGAGGTAGAGTATGAAGAATCCCCCCTAAGAGGGGATTATAAAAACGGCTTGGAAACGGCGTTATTTGTTTGACGCTGCTTTTTTATGCTGTAAAACGCATAAAATAATTACAAATTTCGTATTTTTTATTTTGAAAATCAAAACAAATGTATTATCTTTGTTTCAAATAAATGAGAATAATAACACATAAAGCAATTCTACAATACTCCGAACTTCATGCAGATGCACAGCAGGCATTGGATGAATGGTATATTAAAACCGAAAAAAGCCAATGGGATTGTTTTTCGGACATAAAACAAACCTTCAACAGCGTGGACGTAGCAGGAGACAAGCGTTACGTATTCAATGTAAAAGGTAATTCATATCGCGTAATCGCATTGATATTGTTTGTTCCGAAAATTGTATATATTCGATTTATCGGGACACATGCCGAATACACAAAGATTAAAGATTGTTCGAAAATATAAATAATTAGAATCATGAAAATAATAAGCAGCAAAACGGAATACGAAGCAATTATGGCAAGAATCGACGAACTTGTGGAAATTGTAGATGACAATACTTCGCAAACCGACAAAAATTACATTGAACTTGATTTTCTGACAGATTTAGTTGTCATATACGAAAAAGAACATTTTCCGATAGGAAAACTTTCATTACCGGACATTCTTAAAGCGCGCATGCACGAAATGAATTTAACTCAAAAATCATTGGCAAAAATTCTGGATATTAGCGCTCCCAGGGTGAGCGAATATCTTAACGGAAAAACAGAGCCAACCCTGCGAGTAGCTCGCAAAATACACAAGGAATTAAATGTCGATGCAAACGTTATTCTTGGCGCAATGTGAAACTACAAATACGCTACGATAGTTTGGTTTAGGCTTATATCCGAAACGCCTAATCGCTTTGCTAAGTCTTTTTGAGTTATATTGCTGCTTTTACATAACTCCTTAATTCTATTTCTAAAATTCATACTATTATTTTTTTGCACAGATAATAATAAAAGTAATTCATTTAAAGTCCATACAATTATTATTGTTAACCAAAATAATTTTCTAAATTAAATATTACAACAATGAGAAACAGAAAATTATTAGATGCAATTGAGGCATACGTGTTGGCTGATAAAAAATACAGCCAAAAAACCAAAATATACTTTTGATGATTCCGACAATTTACTTATTGCGGAGGGGTTGGCGCGTGATGGGCTTGACAATAAGGATATTGCGGTTTATTTTGGTTGTGATGAAAATTATTTTTCCACGCTTGTAACTTCAATTCCTGAATTATCAAAGGCATTAAAAAGGGGCCGCAAACCGCTTGAGATTGTCGTTGAAAATTCCCTTTACAAACGCGCAACCGGATTGAAGGTAAAAACGCAGGTTTGCAGGTTTATTGAACATAAGTGCGATTGCGCCGGCGACAAAGATTGTCCGTGTTGCGATGGAAGCGGAAAATCATTTAACGCCTCCACATTCATAGAACGGCTATCCTTTGAAAAAGGACATATTATTTTATTCACACGTTTTACATTGACACACGAATATCGTAACGATGCGCGTCTGCTGAAAGAGGCCTACAATATTGCGGTGGATATCATCACCGACGTAGCGAGGCATTACCGGCGGAATATATTGTAAAACATAAAAATAATGCTGAAAATATTTGCTTATGTACGCAAATATGCGTACATTTGCGGTGTTGATTAAAAAAACAAAGCGATCTATGAAGCATTTACTTTTAGAACAAAAGCTGAGAGCTTTGGGCTGCGAATTTCACCGTAGAGGCGGCAACCACGATATTTGGAATTACGAAA
>JAISWH010000182.1 GCA_031271125.1 Dysgonamonadaceae bacterium | reverse complement strand
GATTCCCAACAACGGGGCATCCGAACCGGAGTGGCGGTCGGCAGCAGTATCTTCCACTGTTCCAGGTAAGTATCAAAGCTGGTATAGAATTACCGGTCCTACGGGATATGATATTCTTGCTACCGCTTATGATAATGATACCATAAGAGATGATGGCGGATCTTTAGATGGATATGATAAAACGCTAAGCGGCGCCTATACTGTTGAAACGGTAGGCGGACCAACATCTGCTTCTTACCGATGGAGTATTATCAGTAATCCGGGCAACCACGCTTCTTTGGGTACCAGTACAGATTCTACAGTGGTATTTACTCTCGCTGAAGGCATCCGATCAGACGTAAATCTTGTAAACAAACCAGATACTTCCTACACGTATGTTTTGCGATGTACTGTAGACGACGGCACCACTACCGTTCCTTATGAACTTGAGCGAAGAATTACCGTTGGCGACAGAGATGAATGTTCAGTAATTGCCGGTTTGAAGGATGCGGAAGGAAATAGATATACCGTTTCCAGATTCGGCGGTGTTTGCTGGATGACTCAGAATTTGCGTTCTACGTGGACTAAGCAGGGAAACCAAGTACAGACAATACTCCCAGATAAGAATGAATTAAATGATCAGAATGCTATTGTTTATTATTATCCTGAAGGTAATACAAGTTCTCCGCGCGAATATGGATTTTTATATACTTGGGGCGCTGCTAATATCGGCACAGAAACGACCGAGGCTACAAATGCATTTCTTGATACAACATCCAATCGTCAGGGGATTTGTCCGGACGGATGGACACTGCCCAGTGATTACGATTGGAATCAATTGGAAAAAGAGATTGCAACCCATCCGGGGAAATACTCTAGCGAGCAGACTGCATATCCATGGAATTCATCATATGAAAATAATACCGGTTGGCGTCCGGGAGAAGGAAACTCCAGTTTAAACTGTTGGGGGCGCACTATGAAAAGTAACACTAAAGTTATTAAAGTAAACAGCGATCCAGTCAGTACTGCTCCCCTCGGTGTAAGCAACGAAAACGGTACCGGCTTCAATGCGTTGTTAGTGGGTTACTTTGCTAGCGGTAGTGGCGCCAATTTCGGCTCGGACACGCACTTCTGGTCCAGTAGTGCCGTTAGTGCGACAGCTGCGTGGCGTCGGGCTCTGGGTAGCGGCAGCTCGGGTGTGGCCCGTTACACTAACAATAAGTACTCCTTGTTTAGCGTCAGGTGTAAGAAATAATGACAATTTGATTATTTGAATAAGAGAGTGTATCAAAAGTCGCTCATTCATCCTTGAGAATTGAATATTTGGAATCAATCTAGATAGGTATCCGAATAAATAAAGAATAAAAATACTTTTGATACACTCTCAATTTTTGTGAATCGGCTTAGCCGATTCACAAAAAAAATGTTAAATGGATCGTTATCCGAATTTTCCCATGTCCATTCGTCCTTAGGAGAAGTTATCGTATTATCCGGATCATCGGTAGGATACTCGCGCCAATCAAACTTACCGCTAGCATGCAGGGGCGGCATGCCGTCAGGCACAATATGTCGGTAGAAAATTTTAATTGCTGGCGGCTTTAACGCACCGCACGCTGTTCTGGTAATGCGCCTGGTATGTATCAAACCCCGGCGTGTTATACAAATAGAAGCCAACGTAATTTCCAGATGTCCAAATTACGTTCCTGGTTCCCACGTGTTCCCAAACAGCCCCTATGTTGTAGGCCCGTCCGTTCAAATCAGTTGCGAGCATAGCCGTTCGTTCTTGTGCGGAAGCACGTACGGACAGAAATGACATAAGCGCCCTACACTGTTCCTCTGTCGGAAGTTGCCAACCAGCAGGGCACGCGGTTTCTTTCTGCGGGTGGCTGTAGTAGTAATTAATTGGGTTATCCGCAACGCCCCCAACCGTCGTGATAGCCGCAGTGCCTTCCTGCGAATTTTCAACCATCCATACGGTACCATCGAAATCATAGGTTTTGTATGAACGGGAGCCAATTATCGAATCCGCAATACCAGAAGGCAGTGTCAGCGCGCTAACGCTGACAGTAAACGAATCAGCCAGAGCTGTACCGTCTAAAGTAGTGGCCTTGATCAAAGCCGTCCCTACGGCGACTCCTGTTACAAGGCCACCCTCATTTACCAACGCGTACGCGGGGCCTTGGCTTACCTCCCACTTAACGATCTGGTATGCACTTTCCGGTTCTATTGCAGCAATCAGTTGAAGCCCACGGCCAATTTCGATCGTGTCTTGTCCGTTTTCTGAATAAACGCTGATACTGTCAACTACACCTTTGGCCAGAACCATTAAAGCAAAGTCCCTGATAGCCCCAGACCCATCAATAGCTGATGCTTGTACCGTAACACTACCGGGTTTAATACCGGTTACCAGCCCTGCGTCGTTGACAACTGCTTTCCCTGCTGTCAATGAACTGCTCCAAAGTACTCTCCACGCCAATTTTTGGTTGGATGCGGTGTCCGGCAGTACGCGTGCTGTTAATCGTAGGGTATCGCCGACTCTCACTGTATTAACATTCTCCTCGGAAGTAATAACTATTCTACTTACAGGCACGTCTACCGGAGCATTTTTACCGGCAAAAGTCCATTTGCCGCTCCAGATGTAAATTCCTATGCCGTTTCCACCGGCGATTTCATTATTGGTATTGTAAACCATCATGCCTTCGGCGCCGGTTGCATCCGCTGATAATTTAAATTCCGCCACATCTTCAAGCGAAACTGTGGGCAACTTCAAACCTTTGTTATCTGATCGTAAATCCAAAATCGCACCGGAATGCGGTTCGTCATCCGATCCGATAGTCACTTGTGCATACAAATTTGCTGTCCCGAAAACTATCAGAAACAGCAAAATTAAAAACGATGTTTTTTTCGTCATTTTCATCTTTTCAATTATTAATTTTCACATTTTTTAATTTTCAACACTTTTTTCAATAAAACGCATAAATCCCTGTAAATCAATAGTTTGTCAAGTCAACTTTGTGCTTCCGGTGTCTGTCACTGTATTGATGACAGACAGCGTTTGTAAATGGCTGATTTTAAGGCACTTAAGAGGCCTGATGTTTTACAAATGTTTAACAAATTGTTAAATTGCAAAAATGAGGCTGAAAAATATTGCTTATAAATTATTGATAATAAGATAGATAAGGACAATATTCGCCTTTTTTACTATTTAAAGAATGCTAAAACAGCTATAAATCAATAAGTTAACTGACTTTCTTATTTGGAATGAGTCTAAATAAGGAGGCTGAAAAAGTTTGCCGGACAAAGCAAAGTTGTTGCAAGTGGATAGTAATCAATTAGATAGGTCTTAGTAATTTTGTGTCGGATTAAAATGCAAAAATGAAGTGTCTGTCATCAATACAGTGACAGACACTTTTGTTAAAATTTAAATGACAACAAAAAAACGAGTCAACTGCAAAACTCCTGTGCCGTCAGGCACAATATGTCGGTAGAAAATGCAAACAACCATTTTTTCCCACCGTCTCGTTACGGGACGGCATGTGGGTAGAAATGAGATGATGAAGTTTGTATGTTATATGAAAATTTTCATGTAACTTTGCGAAATAAATTAAAAATCATTCATTAAGATGAAACTTTTCAAATCATTTCTAATTTACATTGTCCTGTCAACCTCTGTTTTGTATGCAAATAATCCGCTTTGGCTCCGTTATCCGGCCCTTTCGCCCGACGGCCGGCAAATTGCTTTCAGTTACAAAGGCGATATATACACCGTGCCGGCTGCGGGTGGGGAAGCCAAGCAAATAACCGTGCACATAGCGCATGATTACATGCCGGTCTGGTCGCCGGACAGTAAAACGATCGCCTTTGCAAGCGCCCGTTTCGGCAATTTCGATATATTTCTCGTTCCGGCGAACGGCGGAAATACCAACCGGCTAACTACTTTTTCGGGCGCGGAATCCCCATACGCCTTTACTCCCGACGGGAAATACCTCGTCTTCGGCGCTAAAATCCAGGCGCCCGCAGCCAGCGCCGCCTTTCCATCCCGCGTAATGAGCGAATTATATAAAGTCCCCGTCGAAGGCGGTCGTCCGGAGCAAATGATTGCCACCCCGGCCGAAAATATCTCTTTCACCAAAGACGGGAAAAAATTTATTTTCCAGGATAGGAAAGGTCAGGAAGACCGTTTCCGCAAACACCACAAATCGGCCGTTACCCGGAATATTTGGATGTACGATACGGTAGAGAAAAAATTTACCGAACTCAATGCAGAAGCAGGCGAAGATGTCAACCCGGTCTTAAGTCCGGATAATTCAACGGTTTACTTTTTGAGCGAACGTTCCGGCACTTACAATGTTCACTCTTTCCCCCTGAACAATCCTTCGCAAGTAAAACAAATCACTCATTTCAAGGTAAATCCGGTTCGATTCTTAAGCATTGCCGGCGACGGAACGTTGTGTTTCGGCTACGACGGCGAGATTTATACGCTGAAACCCAACGGAAATCCTCAGAAGCTTTCCGTCCGGATTACGGAAGGCGAAAAAAAGAACGAGGTCGAAGCGCTTGTAAACAAAGGCGTTGCTACAACAACCGTTTCTGCCGACGGCAAACAGGTAGCATCCGTGATGCGGGGCGAAATTTTCGTTTCCTCCGTAAATTACAAATATACCAAAAGAATCACCTATTCGGAGGCTCAAGACAATATGCCGGCATTCGCCCCTGACGGAAAATCCATCATTTACGCTTCGGAAAAATCCGGCGCATGGAATCTGTATATCGCCAAGATACATCGCCCCGAAGAATCATATTTCTTCAATGCAACCCTGATTGATGACGAACCTTTGTTCAAACTTTCCGATACGGAACGCATGTATCCGAAGTATTCGCCCGACGGAAAAGAAATCGCTTTCATCGAAGATCGCCATAAATTAATGGTTTACAATATTGCCGATAAAAAAGTCCGCCCGATCACCGACGGATCGGGAAACCCCAATTCCACCGGAAATATCGACTACGAATGGTCGCCCGACAGCAAATGGTTTACCATTGTTTACACACCCAACAGACATGAACCGTATTCCGACATCGGATTAGTTAGCGCACAGGGCGGAACGGTTACCAATCTGACTAACAGTGGTTATACCGACAGTAATCCCCGTTGGGTATTGGAGGGCAACGCTATCCTTTTCCGTTCCGAAAGATACGGGATGCGCAACCATGCTTCCTGGGGCTCTTTGAACGATGCAATGATTGTCTTTTTGAACCGGAAAGCTTTTGACAAATATCGCTTGAGCGAAGATGATTTCAAATTATTGGAAGAAGAAGAAAAAGACAAGAAAAAAGAGGAAAAAAAAGACGATAAGAAAAACAATAAAGAAGCAAAAGAAGATAAAGCAAAAGAAGATAAAGCGAAAGATGAAAAGACAAAAACAATCACTGTCGAACTGAAAGGCATTGAAGACCGCATTGTACGAATCACGCCCAATTCCTCCAACTTAGGCGATGCCGTGCTGACCAATGAAGGCGACAAATTGTATTACCTGGCTTCTTTTGAAAAAGATTACGACTTATGGTCGATCAACACCCGCACCAAAGAAACCAAACTGGAAGTGAAAGGCGCCGGAAGAGCCTCCCTCGTATTGGACAAAGACGGTAAAAACGTATTCCTTTTGGGCCGGAGTCCGCAAAAAATTGTTTTGTCAAGCGGTAAAAAAGAGTCGATATCGGTTGCAGCGCGGATGGATCTGGATTTGGCCGCCGAACGCAAGTACCTGTTCAATCACGTTTGGACACAGGAATTGAAACGGTTTTACAAGGTCGATATGCACGGAACGGATTGGCCTTTAATGAAAAAGATTTATTCCAAGTTTTTGCCTTACATCAACAATAATTATGATTTTGCCGAACTTTTAAGCGAGATGCTGGGCGAACTGAACGTATCCCACACGGGAGGACGTTATTATCCCGATCCGGAAAATCCGGATGTAACCGCAAGTTTAGGTCTTTTATTTTCATGGACTTATGCAAAAGATGGCCTGCTGATTGACGAAGTCCTCGAAAAAGGCCCTTTCGCTCATGCGGAAAGCAAAGCGAAAGCCGGCTGCATCATCGAAGCCGTTAACGGCGAAAAAATCCTTGCCGGTAAAGATTATTTCCCGCTGCTGAACAAACTTACCGGTAAAAAAACGCTGGTTTCTTTGTACAATCCGGCAACAAACGAACGTTGGGAAGAAGTTGTCAAACCCATTTCGCAAGCGGCGCAGACCGATTTGTTATACACCCGTTGGGTGAAACAGCGGGAAGCCGACGTGGAACGCTTATCCAAGGGACGCTTGGGTTATGTACATATCGAGAGTATGGGTGACCCGAGTTTCCGCTCGATTTATTCCGATATTTTGGGAAAATACAACAACAAGGAAGGCATTGTGATTGATACCCGTTTCAATGGCGGAGGCCGTTTGCACGAAGATTTGGAAATCCTGTTCAGCGGAAAAAAATATTTTACGCAAGTCATTCGCGGCGTCGAAAGTTGCGATATGCCGAGCCGCCGCTGGACTAAACCGTCCATCATGATTACCGGTGAAGCCAACTATTCCAACGCACACGGTTCGCCTTGGGTGTACCGTCACATGAACATCGGGAAATTAGTGGGAATGCCGGTTCCGGGAACCATGACAAGCGTTTCTTGGGAAACCCTGCAAGATCCGACTTTGGTATTCGGGATACCCATTGTCGGTTACCGGCTACCCGATGGCAGTTATCTGGAAAATCAGCAATTGGAGCCGGATTTCAAAGTGGCGAACGACCCTGCCGCCCTGGTGACGGGGAAAGATCAACAGTTGGAAAAAGCGGTTGGGGAATTGTTGTAAAGTGTAATAAATGTGCATTATCTTTGTCTCTCATAAATAATAACTCATTATGACGGAAAAAAATATTAAACGCTTGCCCTACGGTATTTCCAATTTCAGCACCATCAGGGAGGAAAACTACTACTATGTAGACAAAACGCGGTTTATAGAACAGTTGGAGAATGCGTCCAACCCCTATCAATTCTTTATCCGTCCGCGCAAGTTCGGCAAGAGCTTGTTCTTTTCCATATTGGATCATTATTATGATTTGAATAGAGCCAAAGATTTCGAGCGGCTTTTCGGCGATTTGTATATTGGCCGGAATCCTACGCCTAAACGCAATGGCTATTTAATGATGCAGTTTGATTTTTCGGGAATAAGCACTTCCTCCGAAGAAGATTTTAAAATTTCTTTTTCATGGAAAGTTCAAGATGCGGTTCTTCATTTTATCAGCTGGTATCGTGTTCTTTTTTCGAACCACGAGGAATTAATTCAAAAGATTAATACGGAAAATCCCGGCATTAATGCTTTGCTTATCGCTTACAGAGCAGCGGAAGTTGCCGGAAAGCAAATCTTCATCATCATCGACGAATACGACCATTTCGCCAACGATTTGATTGCTATGGGAAACCGTTCCGGCGAAGATGTTTATAAGCGTCTGGTACGAGCCAACGGCCTTGTTCGCGACTTCTACGAAACGCTGAAAATTGCGACAAAAACCGTTCTCGGACACATCTTCATCACCGGAATCTCACCCGTGATGCTCGACGACCTTACCAGCGGATTCAATATTGCGGTTAATCTTACACTTGACTTGCCATACAATGAAATGATGGGCTTTACACAAGAGGAAGTCGACAGACTGATGGTGGAAACAGGCGTTGATCCCGCCCTGATCAATGTTGATATGAAGACTTATTACGACGGATACCTGTTCCATAAAGACGGTGAAAACAGGGTTTACAATCCCTCTATGATGCTTTATTTCTTCAATCAAATCATACAGACAAAAAAAACGCCCGAATACATTATCGACGATAACTTAAAAACCGATTACGGACGCTTGCAACGCCTCACTCAAAATAAACGGAACCGGGATGCGTTGCTTCAAATTATAAAAGAAGAGGGGATAACGGCTACGATTATCCGGAAATTCTCTATCGACAACCTGACGGATGACGATTATTTTGTTTCCCTGCTTTTCTACATGGGACTGCTCACCATCAAAGGGGCGCATTTGCTCAAGGTACGCCTGGGAATACCCAACTACTCCATCCGGACGGTGTTTTGGGAATACATCAGCCGGCTTGCGCGGGATACCTCTCCCCTGATGACAATCAACACGAATGCTTTGGATGATGCAATCGCCGCTATGGCAATGGAGGGCGACATCCACCGATACATTGAATATGTGTCGCAAAACGCTTTCAGTAAGTTGTCGGATCGTGACCTGCAAAAGTTTGATGAGAAGTACATCCAAATCCTGCTGTTGTCTTACCTGTTTCAAAGCCGGATTTACATCCCGATGAGCGAATTTGAGGCAACACCCGGCTATACGGACATTTACCTGCAACGGAATCCCCTTCTTCCTCAAATCAAGTACGAGTGGATATTAGAGTTGAAATACTGCAAAACAGGAGAAGAAAAAGAAGTTCCCCGTAAACGGGAAGTGGGCTTGGCGCAATTGCATCAATACCTCCAAGCGCACCGCTTGAACGAATGTCCGGACTTGAAAGGCGCCGTCGTGGTATTTACCGGCAAAAACCTGTTTGAAATCACGGTTGTGTAATTTTTTATGCCGTTTTCACTCAAATATATTCCGGAAACGGCTGAAAATCTTGTCTTTTACCGCTTTAGTCGGCTGAAAATTAGCCGATTTTTCCATTTCTTCCAAGCGGGTTTTCTGCTCCTGAGTCAGATTTTCAGGAATATAAACGGCAATGTTTATCAGTAAATCGCCTGTCCCATAGCTGTTTATGGAAGGCAAACCCTTGTTTCGAAGACGCAGGACTTTTCCCGGTTGCGTTCCCGGATCAATTTTTATCTTCGCTTTTCCGTCCAAAGTAGGAATTTCCACCATACCGCCCATGGCTGCCGTTGGAAAACTCAATAAAAGATTATAAATGACGTCGTTTTGATCGCGAATCAATTCGGGATGCGGTTCTTCTTCAATCACGATCAATAAATCCCCGTTGATACCTCCATGCCGTGCGGCATTTCCTCTACCGCTCATAGAAAGTTGCATGCCCTCCATCACGCCGGCCGGAATGTTCAACGTAATCACTTCTTCGTCGCGGATAATGCCCTCGCCACCGCAATGGATACATTTTTTGGTAATGACCCGGCCTTCGCCGCCGCAAGCCGAACAAGTAGAGGTGGTTTGCATTTGCCCCAGAATGGTATTTGTGATGCGGGTGACGATACCCGAACCTTTACAGGTTGTACAAGTAGTATAAGATTTACCGTCTTCGGCACCCGTGCCGTTGCAGAACTTGCATTGCACGTATTTTTTTACTTTGATTTTCTTTTCAACGCCGGTTGCAATTTCTTTTAAGTTAAGTTTTACTTTTACGCGCAAATCCGTTCCGCGATTGACTCGTTGCGCGCTTCTACCATTGCCGAATCCTCCGCTGAACCCGCTAAAACCGCCGAATCCTCCGAAATGACCGCCGAATATATCCCCGAATTGCGAGAAAATATCTTCCATCGTCATGCCACCGCCAAAATCGCCGCCGGCAGCGCTGCTCCCTACGCCTGCATGTCCGAATTGATCATACCGCCTCCGTTTATCTTCATTTCCCAAGACTTCATACGCTTCGGCCGCTTCCTTGAATTTTTCTTCCGCCGCCTTGTCGTCCGGATTTTTGTCCGGATGATATTGCAAGGCCTTTTTCCGGTAAGCCTTTTTTATTTCCTCGGTAGTTGCCGTTTTGGGAACTTCCAAAACTTCATAATAATCTCTTTTTTTCGCCATTTCGCTTTATATTAATTAGCTACCACCACTTTTGCATGGCGTATCACTTTGTCGTTCAATTTGTAACCGGTTTGGATTGCGTCCATGATTTGTCCTTTTTGAGATTCTTCCGTTGCCGGAATCATCGCAACAGCTTCGTGCAAATCGGCGTCAAAAGTTTGTTCTTGCGTGTCGATCACTTTCACTCCATTTTGTTGGAGATAAGCCTGAAACTTACTGTAAATCAGCTCTACGCCTTCTTTCACGGCTTCCACATCGGCAGCCGTTTCGAGGATTTGCCGGGCGCGTTCAAAGTCGTCGATGACCGGAAGAAGACCGATGAGCGCCTTTTCCCCCCCGTTTTTTATCAAATCCGCTTTTTCTTTGATGGTTCGTTTTCTGTAATTATCATATTCCGCCATCAAACGGACGTAGGAATCCTTCCATTTTTCCAACTCTTCCGACACATTGTCAGTATTTTCGGCATTTTCTTCTTCGCAACCGGCGGCTTCAATCTGCTCTTTTGACGTATCGTCTGCTAAATTGTCAGACAAATCTGCTTGTATTTCCGGATTTTCTTGTTCGTTGTGTTTACTCATAACTTCAATAATTTTACTTTTCTACTTGTATCCGAACGGGATACTATAAAATCATTCATATTCAGTTCACTTATACCGGTTAATGAGTATCAAAAATTTTGCCAAAGTTGTTGTTATCATTACGCTCCTTTATTTTAGGTACGCGAAATAAATAACATATCTTGAAATTTTCATTTTACAATGGAAAATACTAAATTTGCAAAAAATAATAAATGATGCGTAGCCGACGATTTTTCAATACGACAGGCCCTTGCGATCCGGAATATCATTATATGCTTCCACCGGAGGATCGTTTAGTGGGCGCACAGCTGCACCGTTACATCAAAGACCGGCTTTATTGGGTACTTCATGCACCGCGTCAAACAGGGAAAACCACTTTTCTGAAAAGCTGGATGAACGAAATCAATGCCGGCGGGGAAGCTGTTTCCTGTTATGTCAGTGTGGAACGCTGTCAGGAAATCACAGAACCGGAACGCGCGATGCCGGCCATTTATAATGCCGTCATGGAGTATGCCCAATGGGCGGAATTACCGGTACCTGAAATAACAACTGCCGACGCCAACAGTATGTTGAGTAATGTTTTAATCCGTTGGTCGGAGTTGTTGGCGCCCAAACCGCTTATTATTCTGTTCGACGAAGTCGATGTATTGCAAGGAGAAGTGATGATCAGTTTCCTGCGCCAATTGCGCGGAGGCTTTGTTTCGCGAGGCGTCGGCAAGTTTCCCGTATCTATCGCCTTGGTGGGCATGCGCGACCTGAAAGACTATATTACGGCGGCTAAAGGTGGGAAAGCCCCTAATCCCGGTTCGCCGTTCAATGTCAAAGCAGATTCGGCTTCGTTGTCCAATTTCAAAAAGGAAGATATTGCCAAGCTCTTTTCACAGCGTACCAAAGAAACCGGTCAGCAAATTACGCCTGAAGCCTTGGAGTATGTTTATGAACAGTCCAATGGACAGCCCTGGATCGTTAATTCCCTGTTTCTGCGGGCAACCATGCGGATTTTGGATGAAGAAAGTACGGAAACCGTAACCATAGCCCATGTCAGGGAAGCGCAGGAACAAATGATTCTTGCCCGTGAAACTCATCTCGACGCCCTGGCCTATCGTTTGGAAGACCCGCAGATACGTCTTGTAATGGAATCGCTGATGACCGGCGAACCGAATCCCACTTTGGGCGAAAGCGAACAGTTCCGGATATGCCTCGACCTCGGCCTGGTTTCCATTGAAGGCGGTACGCCACAGATAGCCAATCCCGTTTACCGGGAAGTAATCGCCCGTCAGATGACATTCAGCACACAGTTGGCTATCCCGAAACCTGCCTGGCAATGGCAAAAGCCGGATGGAACTTTGGATATGGATCGCCTGCTTCAGGAATTTCAAAAATTCTGGCGCCGTCATTCGGAAGTGTGGGAACAGAAATCCAACTATACGGAAGCTTTCCCGCATTTGTTGCTGATGGCTTTTCTTCAACGGGTTACCAACGGCGGGGGCCATATTGACCGGGAATATGCCGCCGGACGGGGACGAATGGACTTGGCGGTTGAATTTGGCGGACAATGCTACATTATCGAAGTAAAAGTTGTTTATTACTACGACTCGCCCGACATGGTCAGGGAAGAAGGATTGGAACAAATCACAGAGTACCGTGATAAGATAAACGCTTCGGCTCAGGCCTGGTTAGTGATATTCGATCGCCGCCCGAAAGCAAAGGAATTGCCCTGGGACGAACGTATTCGTTGGGAAACGGACGAAGCAAACCGGGTAACTATCGTGGGGTGTTAGAGTGTCAATAATTATTTAGTCAATAATTGATGCCCAATCCGGCAAAAAATACATTTCTTCTTTTCGCAATACTCCCTTTTCAGTTGAATCAAGGCTTGCGTATCGCCGGCATTCGCCGCAGAAATACCGGCGCGGGAAAACATTGTGATAATGTAGTTTTTTTCCGGTTTTAAAGATTCCAGCAGCCGGATAGCTCTTTCGGTGTACTGTTCCGATTGTTTTTTCTTGCCATACGCGAAAAACAAAGGCACAATGACATTTATCAACAGAATTTCTTTCGCTTGCAAACCCAGATATTTTGTTTTTTTAACCGAAACTTTTTCAAAGTGATAATGCGTCAGCCAATACTCGCTCAATTCGGAAACAAAAAGCGAATGGAGTTCATCGTCATTGATTGTTTCAAGTATTTTGGAAAATAAGCCTTGCTTCTTGCCGATGATTCCCGCCAATTGAAGAATTTTAATGTGCGGAAAATTATTGGGGCGTATCCGTAAATTTTTGAAAATATACGGTTCCAAGGTTTTCAATTTATACTTTTTCCGAAGAAAAAAATACTCTTTCCTGAGTTTTGTATAGTATTCATCCTTCGGATTTTCATCTTCCAGTAATCCGGCTTGCCCCAGAAACAGCGCTTCTGATTGAAGCGGGGAATCGTGGTGTTTGAGTATAATTTTCAGGGGAAGGCTCTTGGCCAATCGTTCGAATGCGTCATTGTTGATACCAAAACCGAAGTTCCGCGCTAAAGTAATGTAAAACACTTCGTTCCAATCGTCTTTGTATTCGTTCAACAATTGAAGTAAAGCATTGGTTTTCCGTTCCAAACGTTCGGTTAAGAGTGCGCTTTCCCAATCCGAAAAGTAAATTTCGGGGATTTCGCGGATTTTATTCAAACAAGGGACGGACAAATCGCTATCTAACAAAAATTGATAATTTGCCTTGATTTGATCGGGAATTTTCATTTCCCATTGTGGGATCACGCGTTGCGAAGAGTCGAATATGTCCGGCACATCCAAGTACTCAACTACGTGTAACACAACGGAGTTGTAGGCCACATCCTCATAATGCCGGTGCTTGTACCAATCGGAAGCTATTGTGTGCATTTCGATATTTCCGGCCCAAACCTTGTCGTCCATTTTAATTTTGGCATTAAAAAAATCAGGGCCTGCATTCGAGTTATAAACGCCGGGGTCGATAATTTCAAATCGTTTTCCGCTATTTGTAAGTAAATTTGTAGATTCATACAACTTGTATTTCCATACATAATGCAATAAAGTTTCCATAGTTCATTTTAGTTTTTAGTTTTGATTTATTTGCAAAAATAATATATTTCTTTGGATAATTCAAATTGTTGCAAGGTTGGCTAAATCTTTTTTAGTATCTTGGCAAACGTTTCTACAATGGCGATGGTGGTATACGTTGCCTTGGGGTCTTTTAAGATGGTAGCAAGCATGTAAAGCCCTTTTTCTGTAAAAGCTTTTGGCCCAAATGGTGCAAATTTTACCTTGGGGTTATCAAATTTTTTGATAACCTCTTTTTTCTCATCCTGAGATGTGCGTGGCGTTCATTTCTACCAATATTCCGTCCGTTAGGGGCATAAAATTAATGATTCATGCGAATCACGGTTGAAATAATGTCTTTATGTCCCGTTAGGGACAATATGTTGGTAGAAATGAACGCCATGCGCACGATCCCCCGTCCCGTCAGGGACGGAATATTGGTAGATCGCGGAAAGAACAGTATCTTGGCAAACGTTTCTACAATCGCGATGGTTGTTTGCGTTGCCTTTTCGCTTTTTAGGATGATGGCAAGCATATACAAGCCTTTTTCGGTGAATGCTTTGGGATTTACGCGTGTTTTAGTTAGGTTTGTGGTGGAAATTTTCCACCGCAAATCTGTAAATTCTTTAAAAAATTTACGGACTTGATGTCGCATTTTGCGACATCAAACTGGGGTGGTACAAGGAAACTTCCATCTGCATTTACCGAACATAGCGTTTCTTTAATCTATTTTGCTTTTTTCTTAACCGTATGTTTGAATTTCATCAAGGCAAAATTAATTTCTATGCTTGTTTCCGTGTCGCTCACTTGCAGATCGTCGCCAAGCAGATCGGCAACAATATCCCCGCTTTTTTGCATAAGCGTTTTTTGCATGGATTCTTCCGGCGATTGCGACAGTTTCGCTACCGTGCGGGAGAGTTCCCGTATCTTGGCAAATGTTTCTACAATCGCAATGGTTGTTTGCGTTGCCTTTTCGCTTTTTAGGATGGTGGCAAGCATATACAAGCCTTTTTCGGTGAATACTTTGGGCAATGCCGGTGAAAATTTTATTTTAGGGTTATCGAAAATTTCGATAACCTCTTTTTTTTCATCCTTTGTCAGTTCCAATATATATCCTTCGGGAAATTTATCAGGATTGTTTTTTACGGCTTCATTGATACGCATGGTTTCTACTCCATACAGTCCGGCGACATCGCTATCGAGTATTACATTTTGCCCGCGCAAACTTATTACTTTGCTCTCTACTTCATTGAATTTTACTATCTCACGCATAAATTTTCCATCTTTTTTGTCAGTTAATGTTTGGTAAATCGCTCTAAATTAGCGCTCTTATCTATAACTCTCTTATATATAATAAGTTGATCGCGGAAAGAACAGGATTCGAACCTGCGATTCCCTTTAGGGGAATACACGCTTTCCAGGCGTGCCTCTTCAACCACTCGAGCACCTTTCCTCGCTTTTAAGCGTGGCAAAGGTAGGAATAAATTGCGAATTTGCAAAATGAATTATGAGGTTTCTTTTACATTGAAGCATAGAAAAAAGGCGCCCCGCATTGGGACGCCTTTCTTCTATAATTATGAAGTTGTTTGTTTATCTTACAACTACTTTAGCTACATCAGTTCCACTCTTCACGATATAGATTCCTGCCGGAACGGCTATCGTTTGATTTGCTGATACGGCTACCTTGCTGGTTACCAAGCGGCCATCTATCGTGTAGATAGAGACTGCACCGCTTACGTTCGCTACTTTCACGCCGCCGGATACTCCGTAAATCTTCGCGGGTGCGCCGACTTCTTTAATACCGACATAACCATCTTCAGTGACCTTACCCCATTGGAATTTGAGTGCACTTTCTTGTCCGCTTACGAATACCAAACGATTGCCTGCACGACCTAAGTAACGGTAGTCACTTTGCTTCTTAGTATAATCCGCACTTGATACAATTACAAAATAGAAACCCTTGCGCTCTTCAACAGGTTCAGTGTATTTCAAACCAAATGTTTGACGGAAGAGCGAATCTGCATAAACTTGCTCTTTATATTTCTCTGCATCGGGCAACTTAGTAGGCGCAAAGAAACCGTAAACAAAGGGTGTACCACCAACAATATTTGGATATATATACTGAAACTTCGTATTAGGTGTTACAGTTGCCGAATCTATTGCATCTGTCAAATAAATACTATCACCTTTTTCGTTTGTTGTGTAAATATTATAGTACCAAATCGAATCTTGATTAAAACCGATCTGTGCTACACCTTTGTATTCGAGTGTGAAGTTAGCGCCTCTTTCTTTGACATCAGTCAAGACACCATAATTAACAGCGCCAGCAGTCTGAATACTATCCTTTGTTTCACTACTCGGAGCAAGATATGCAGCGCCTGGTCCAAGATAATCAACATTGGTAAGTACACCAACGCTTGTAGCTTCTTCTATGTCATCAACAGCGTCATCTACACGTACCCAATCGGAAGCCCCTCCATCTTCACAAAGAATTATCCAACTTGATATCTGTTGTATATTGTTTTTATACTGATCAACAGCGGCGTAAATACCTTCCGTCTTCGTTATACCAGTTTCTGACTTAAGAGCGCTGAAGAAATCAATGGCATTTACAATACCGGTTTCGTTACCAGCCTTAACCAAATCAAAGGTCTGTTGTTGTCCGACATCTAAAGTTTGCAAATAAACCTTATTATATGTCCCCGCCCTCTTGTCATCTCTTGTTCCATCTACATTATATACATAAGGTAAGCAGAACTTGAATGGCGCTAACGTTGTGTTCAAAGACTCACTCTTCAACAATTCTGTTTGCTGGTCATCATTCAAACTTACCCACTGTACGGAATCCTTACTTGCACCTGCTCTCAAGAAATATTGCTTACCTTTATACGTATGTGAGAATATATAATAAGGAACTTCAATCGGTTTATATTTTCCTAATTTTTGTACATTACTCTTACGAACATCCAACCAAGCAAAAGATTTTATTTCTGAAGAATCAACTCCTTTGAGGAATGCTTCAAGTGTACTAGTATTACGAGGTACGACAGTATCTCCCTGCAGACTTAAATAAGAAATATTCCTGTCTTTGTACAGCGATTCCAGAATAGCTACTCTTTTAGAAGCGTTTGCGTAACCATCTATATTCAAGAATGGTCCATCCGGAACAGCAATACATACAACTTGAATGGTATCTCTCGTGTAGGGCTGTGTTGCCGTTCTATGAACAAGTTCGATCTTTCCATCTTCCAGATTAAGAGCTATACGAGGTTCTTGCAATACCCTTTGTTGTGGAGCATTATAAATTGTGTCAACATTAGGAGTAAATATCCAGTTAACAAGTTTTCCTTTCTCCGGTTTCTTATCCGATGTAGCATACCAATGGCTTCTAATATCGGCTACTGTTACGTCATCTAATTTACCGTTAGCTTTATTATCCTTGGATCCCGCGGAATAATATTTAGTTCCGTCTACATTGTAAACAGCAAAAATTGTATCACCACAAGTTGGTCCATCCCACGTGTTCAAATCCATTTCCGTCTTAAACCAAATGGCTTCATTACTTGGGTAACTTGGACCTGTCGGATCGGCAATAATCAATCTTTGTGGTTGGTCGGCGCCTGTTTTCGACAACTGGGTAATATACCATGCCTTACTTAAGTCAACGAACAGAACACCGCAAGGATTTGCCGTTTCAGCACCTATCGCCTTATTGTAATACAGATTCTTTCCGTATGACGACACTCCTTTTCCTTCTACTGATTTCCATTTGTAAGAAGCTACGGGCAAGAGCGTGATAATATTATCTTTCTTCTTATTGTAAACGATTGCAAATGCCTGACGATATTTGGCTACTGTATCTTCTTTAAGTTTATCTGCCCATCCTAACTGTGTATTCGTAACTGCAGAGTCAGCAAACTCAATATTACCAAAAATAGTTGTATCCAAAACGGTCAGATATTTATTACCATTCTTAATATAGAATAATTCGATTGTTTTCTCATTAGTGAATAACGTATCTGCAGCCGGTAGTGATAGTTTATGAGTTCCACCCGAAATCGAATCTGCAAATTCGAAGAAGAATTTAGCTCGATCAGGACGGGCTTTGCCAATGATAATAGCATCATCTTTGGCAACGGATCCGGTGATCCCGCCATCGGCATCGGCAGTGAGCTGCAATGCTGCGCCAAGATCATAATCTCCATCCTTCAACCATTTCGAGTCTACATATTCGTATGGTTGCGGAGCGCATGAAGGAACTACTTTGATGTATAGCGGACGCCAATCGCCGTTGTCGGGGTGATAGAAATATTTCACAGTTTCATTCTGTGCAGGGGAAAAGACGCCGTTGGGAACACCGAAAAGGTCTGTAAGAACGGTATGAAAAGCCGATAGTAAGCTGTTATCTCCGGCGATTTTTATACCATAGTACATCGTCGTTTTATCCCACGCAAATCCGGTAGGTTTTTTAAAAGTCCAACCGTCTTTTGATCCTGCTACTGGAGCAGTAAAATACAATTTACCACCCTCATTAACAAAATACAAGACCGAATCCTCTCTGCTGCGACTGCCAGAAGTCGAGAACGTATCAACAACGTTTTCTAATCCCGATTGTCCCTTTAGATACTTAAAGATAGAATCCAAACCAAGTACACTATCAGTACTAATCCCAATTTTGCCTTTTTCTATCACCATGTTAAGATAGGTGTAAAGCGAATCTTGCGAATTGTCTAAAGCCCAATTTTTACGTTCTTGACCACCTGCTACTATTAGAGAGTCTTTATAATATGTCTGTAAAAAAGGAGAACCTTGGCATTGATACACTCTACCCGCCACCTTATCGACGCCAGCTTGATATACCGTAAACGAAGCAGGAGCTGGCCCTGGACCTTTAATTCCGAATTCGGAAAATTTCTTGAACGAAATCTTTCCGTCTTTATCGGTGCCGGCCAAAACAAGTTCCGCACTGTCGGGACCTAACACTTCACCCTGAGGTAGCGCCAAATAGCCTTCAATGGTGTCGTTTACGAATTTTTGGGCTACCCTTGTCTCGGGAGTGCCGTTGAACTGAACAATCTCAAACTGAGAGATGGGTTTTTTGTCCCATTCTAACTCAAAATCTCTACCTGATACTGACTCTTTTCTGATGTAGAAACGGTAGTCATTAGTTTCTCCTACTTTCTTCAACTGAAATTTGTTCTGTTCATCCCTGTAAATCTCATAACGGTCGGTAGTATCTACGCGCGGATGCACATAAAACGTCTTGCCGTTATCACTTAACCAATTGTATAATCCCAATTTATTGTTGGGAAAAGAGTCGCTGTACAGTTCATTATTAGCCAAACCACTCGTATCAGCAAGAATCCAACTCCCCTGCTGTTGAGCATTTGCCTGAAAAGCCGTCAACGCCACAATTGCTAAAAGCAAAGTAAACAATTTTCTTTTCATAAAAACATGTTTAAAATAAATTAATAAAAAAAAATAAATATATAAATTGAATTTTTTAGTGGCTACTTAGCCTGGTTTTTTTAGTGATTATACATATTACTATTATTTATTTATTTTAGCGGTAACCACTAAAAAAATTCAATTATGCTCGCCTAAATGTCGCTTTATTTAGCAAAGTACGGAAAATCAAGACCGTAAAAAGCAAAAATTTAGCGCAAAATAACAACAAATTTTCCAAAAAAACAAGTAAACCGGACAATTTTTTTTTCAGCGCTGTCTACATTTGTTCCCATTGTATGTTCCCATTGCACTTTTGGATTTGCAAATATAAACAAAATTTTGAAGTAAATTTTATTTACACATCAATATTTTTAGAATATAGTACCAAAGGGGGGGATTATTGTACAAAGGCGGAGATTTTCGGGACATAACTAAGTAAACGAGTTGACGAGTTGACGAGTTGACGAGTAAACAGGGTATAAAGAGCAGTAACTCGTTTACTCGTTTACTCGTCAACTCGTCTACTTGTTAACTCGTCAACTCGTCAACTCCTTTATTCATTACCGTATAAACAGCAATTCCCGGTATTTCGGCAACGGCCACAATTCATCATCGACAATCAGTTCCAATTTATCAACATTGTAACGAATTTCATCAAAATAAAGTAAAACCTTGTCGTGATAAGCAATGGCTTTTTCCCTTTCGCTCTCAATCTTATTCGCCACTTTTCGGGCCTCGATCATCGCTTCAACTTTCGATTTGATTGTTGATATCCGGTCGGAAATTTCTTCAATGATTCCCAAATCATGTGCCGACAGTTTGGCCGCTTTCTCTTTGTCGAAAACCTGATTGATTTTATAAACGTTATCCAACAAAGCGGATTGGTATTTGGTTACGGTCGGAACGATATGATTCATTACCAAATCACCCAAAACACGCGCTTCAATCTGGATTTTCTTCGTATAAGTTTCCCATTTCACTTCGTTGCGTGCGTGCAATTCCCTTTCGCTGAAAACGCCGACACTTTCGAACATTTGAACTACTTCAGGCGCTGTGTTGGCGTCGATGATAACGGGGACGCTTGTTTCGCCGTCCAAACCGCGTTTGGCGGCTTCGGCTTTCCATTCGTCGCTGTAACCGTTACCGTCGAAGCGGATGGGTTTCGAGATTTTGATGTATTCTTTCAATACATCAAAAATCGCTTTGTTTTTAGCCGATCCCGCTTTGATTTTTTCATCTACGGTTTTCTTAAATTCGATCAGCTGAGCGGCAACAATTGCATTCAAGGTAATCATACCGGAAGCGCAGTTGGCCGAAGAACCCACTGCACGAAATTCGAAGCGGTTACCGGTGAAAGCAAACGGGGAAGTGCGATTGCGATCGGTATTATCCAGAAGCACTTCGGGAATTTTGGCAACACCCAGTTTCATTTTTTGTTTGGAGTCGATCACAATCGCTTCTTCGCTGTTACTCTTTTCCAATTTATCCAGTACGGCCGACACTTGTGTTCCCAGAAATGCGGAAATAATGGCGGGAGGCGCTTCATTAGCGCCTAAGCGGTGGGCATTTTGAGCCGTCATAATAGATGCTTTCAACAAAGCGTTGTACTTGTAAACAGCCATTAGGATATTCGCCACAAAAGTAATGAATTGCAGGTTTTCTTCCGGCGTTTTACCCGGCGTCAAAAGACCTACGCCCGTATCTGTCCCCAATGACCAGTTATTGTGTTTCCCCGAACCGTTGATTCCGGCAAACGGTTTTTCGTGCAGCAACAAACGGAACCCGTGACGTCGGGCAACTTTCTTCATAATCGACATGATCAGCAAATTCTGGTCGATCGACAAATTGGTTTCACCGAAAATCGGCGCCAATTCGAATTGGTTGGGAGCCACTTCGTTGTGACGGGTTTTCAAAGGAATACCATATTTATATCCTTCAAATTCGATATCTTTCATGTAAGCTTGTACACGCGTAGGAATCGAACCGAAATAATGGTCTTCCAACTGTTGGTTTTTCGCCGATTCGTGTCCCAGCAAAGTACGGCCGGTGAGCATCAAATCGGGACGGGTAGCGTACAAACCGTCGTCAACCAGGAAATATTCCTGTTCCCATCCCAAATAAGAATAGACTTTCTTTACGGACGAGTCAAAATAATGGCAAACGTCTGTCGCCGCTTTATCCACGACATTCAAAGATTTCAGCAAAGGCGTTTTGTAGTCCAAAGCTTCGCCGGTGTAAGAAATGAAAACGGTAGGAATACAAAGCGTATCATCGACAATAAAAGCCGGAGAAGACGGATCCCACGCCGTGTAACCGCGCGCTTCGAATGTGTTGCGAATACCACCGCTCGGGAACGAGGAGGCATCGGGTTCCTGTTGTGCAAGAAGTTTTCCCGAAAATTCTTCGACGATAGCGCTTCCCGGTTCGCCGGAATATTCAATGAATGAATCGTGTTTTTCCGCAGTTCCTTCAGTCAGCGGTTGAAACCAGTGGGTATAATGCGTAGCGCCTCTTTCCATTGCCCACATTTTCATTCCGGCGGCCACGTGGTTGGCCAATCCGCGGTCTAAAGTTTCACCTTTTTCGATTACATTAATAAGCGCTTCCAACGTTTCCTTAGACAAATATTTAACCATTTGGTCTTTGTTGAAAACATATTTTCCGTAATAATCGGAGGTCAACTGTTCGGGAGCCGATACAGCTACTGCTTTCTTCTTGTAAGCTTCTTCAACAGCTTTAAATCTTAATTTTGACATCTTTTTGCTCTTTTTTTACGTTATTCCAAATTATTTTGTTTTTACATACTCTTTTTGACTGCTATTTTGCAAAGAATCTATTCTATTCGGTTGACAAAGGTATACAATTTTTTATTTATAAACTAATTCCGAATACAAAAAAGATATCTTCCGCATTAGGATTGAGGATTATCTGCCCGAAAACCGGCAAAGAAAAACTATCCGTAATTTTAATTTCTTTACTTGCTTTCAAGCTGATATTAACCACCGACGCCTGTGATGCGTAAAGTCCTTTTCCCGGTGTAGCGCCGAGACTTGCACTCAGATTGATATCTTTGATTGCAAAGGGTAAAAAAGCTTCAATGTAAGTGGAATAATTATTTTTGTCTTCTTCTTCTTTTTTATCGGCTCCGGCAAATATGACGTTTGCGCTGAGACTCAACGGGAAAGATTCCACCGGCAGGGTATAACCTAAACTTCCTTCCCAAAGATGCGCCGTCCCATCGCCGTATTTCAAATACTTATAAGCGCCTTCGCCTTCCCACCAATAATCCGTGATAGCCAACGACAAGCCGGCAATGCTATATCCCGCAGTGAAATCGACTTCTTTCTGTGAACGTACTTCATCTAAATCTACAATTTCCGTACTCGCCCATGCAGATAATGAAAAATTACCTATACTTAAACTCGCTGCGGGTTGAAATGAGGCTTTCGCCGAATAAGCACCACGCCATACATACGAACTAACCAAATCCGCTCCTACCGAAAAATTCAAACCGCTCTCTTGCGCTTTAACGCTACTACATGCCCATACCAAAACTGCTAATACTAAAATTAACTTTTTCATTTCTACTGTTTTTAATAAATTAATAAATCATTTGATAACCTAAAAAACATAAAAACTAAATAACCTATACAATCTTTTTGCCATTTATTAACGATAGTCTAAAAATATCTATTCGTTAATTCACGCCGCAAAGGAAATCATTTTATTTTAATTATGCAAATTTTTTAATCATTTTGTTTGATATTTTAATAATATTGTATCGTTTTATTGTATAATAAAAATTTTATTTGTCTGTTTGATAGTGCAATAGCTTTTTTATGAAAAAAAATTATTTTAAATGTTTTTTTGTTTAAACAAAATAACGTACTTTTGCGCAGTGAAAAAATGAAATGAAATTTATTTTGAATTTTCATTTACAAAATAACATAAAAATTAAAATAAACCTGTCAATTTAACCAACACAATTAACAAGTAAATAACATCAAGTATTAACATTAAGTATTGTTTTAGGTATGAAAAAGATTGAAGCAATTATTCGTAAAACCAAATTCGATGATGTAAAAGAGGCCTTGATGGCAGTTGACATCGAATGGTTTTCCTACTCGGAAGTAAAAGGTGTAGGCAAAGACCGGGAAGAAAGGATTTACCGGGGTATTGTTTACGACACGAGCTACATTGAACGATATCT
>JAISWH010000085.1 GCA_031271125.1 Dysgonamonadaceae bacterium | reverse complement strand
AAACAATTGTTTTTCAGCAAAGTTACCGCGAAACTTTCCGGATTGATGACGGATTCCCAATCATCGCGTTTTCGCCAGAGTTTGATGTAAGTTTCCTGTACAATATCTTCCGAATCCTGTTGATTTTCAAGGAATTTATAAGCTATCCGATATAATTTTTTATGGTATGGAAGAAAAATTTTCTTAAAAATTTCAGCATTCATCACAAGAATTTTTTTATAATTAAGACGAATTATTTTAAGAAAGGTAACAAAATCTCACCACAAGGCTGTTAATTTTTTTAATTTCGCTGAGAAATGATTACTTTTACGCTCATTTTTAAATAAAGAAATTATGCTCGAAAAACTCGAAGTCTGCACCGATTCCATAGAAAATGCATTGGTTGCACAATCAGCCGGAGCGCAACGTATTGAATTTTGCGTAAGCCTTCCGGAAGGCGGCACAACTCCGTCTTATGCTCAAATAAAAATTGCGCGTATGCATCTGAATATCGAACTGTATCCATTGATTCGTCCCCGCGGAGGCGATTTCTTGTATACCGATTTGGAGTTTGAAATTATGAAATCGGATATCCGTTTTTGCGGAGAAACAGGTTGCGATGGCGTAGTCATCGGTATGCTGAATTCCGACGGGACAATTGACCGAGAAAGAAACCGGCAATTGGTAGAAATAGCTCACCGATACGGAATGGGCGTCACTTTCCATCGGGCTTTTGACCGCAGCAACGATTTGTTTCTAGCCATGGAGAATATTATCAAACTCGGATGTGAACGGATTTTGACTTCCGGCGGTTATAATACGGCAATTGAAGGTGCGGAAGTTATTCGCCGGTTGGTTGAGAGTGCGGCTGGGCGTATCATCATCATGCCGGGTTCGGGGGTTACTCCGGAAAACGCAGGGGAATTGATTCGTCTCACCGGACTGAAAGAACTTCATGGTACTTTCCGTAGCCGGAAAATAAGCGGTATGCAATATCGTAACACAAAACTCGGTTGTCAGGAAGAAGAATATGAATTATTGGCAACTGACCCGGAAAAAATTAAAGCTATTCTGGAAGTATAACTTTTTTTTCGTACCTTTGCGCCCTGTTTTTTAATAGGTAAAAAATGCAAAAAATACGAAACATAGCAATTATCGCCCATGTCGATCATGGGAAAACAACCTTAGTTGACAAAATGTTACTCGCCGGAAAATTGTTCCGCGACGACAAAACCGAATTAGATCAGTTCCTCGACAGCAACGATTTGGAACGCGAACGCGGAATCACTATTTTAGCTAAAAATGTTTCCATCAATTACAAAGATTACAAAATCAATATCATTGATACTCCGGGACATGCCGATTTCGGCGGCGAAGTAGAACGGGTTTTGAATATGGCCGATGGCGTCCTCCTTTTGGTCGACGCTTTTGAAGGCCCTATGCCCCAAACCCGGTTTGTCCTCCAGAAAGCTATCGCTTTGGGACTGAAACCGGTTGTTGTAATCAACAAAGTCGATAAGCCCAATTGCCGTCCCGAAGAAGTCCAGGAAATGGTCTTTGACCTTATGTTTTCTTTGGATGCAAGCGAGGAACAATTGGATTTCGCCACCATTTACGGCTCTGCCAAACAAGGATGGATGTCGGATGATTGGAAAAAACCTTCCGGCAACATTCTGCCGCTTTTGGATGCAATTATCGAACATATTCCCGAACCCGCCGTTCTGGAAGGAACGCCCCAAATGCAAATTACTTCTCTGGATTATTCCAACTATGTGGGAAGAATCGCCGTAGGCCGCATTCACCGCGGAGAATTGCGCGAAGGAATGGATGTCGCGCTCTGCAAAAGGGATGGAAGTATCGTGAAATCCCGCATCAAAGAATTGGATGTTTTTGAAGGATTGGGACGTACCAAAGTGTCGTCCGTCCAATCGGGAGACATTTGCGCCATTATCGGAATCGAAGGCTTCGAAATAGGTGATACGATTGCCGACATTAACAATCCCGAGCCTTTGGCTCCCATCGCTATCGACGAACCAACCATGTCGATGCTCTTTACAATCAACGACTCTCCGTTTTTCGGAAAAGACGGCAAATACGTGACTTCCCGCCATATCTACGAACGCCTGATGCGCGAATTGGACAAAAACCTGGCCATGCGCGTCGAACCTTCCGATTCCGCCGATGCCTGGATCGTCTACGGACGCGGCGTTTTGCATTTATCGATCCTGATAGAAACCATGCGTCGGGAAGGATATGAACTACAAGTCGGTCAGCCGCAAGTAATTATCAAAGAAAAAAATGGCGTCAAATCCGAACCGGTGGAACAATTGACCATCAATCTTCCGGAAGAATCCGCCAGCAAAATTATTGACCTGGTTACCAAACGCAGAGGCGAAATGCAGTCTATGGAAAGAAAAGGCGACCGGATTCACCTCGAATTTACGATTCCTTCCCGTGGAATTATCGGATTGACAAACAACGTCTTAACCGTTTCTGCAGGAGAAGCTATCATGGCTCACCGTTTTCTGGAATACCAACCCTGGAAAGGTGAAATCGAAAAACGACAAAACGGCTCAATCATCGCTATGGAAACCGGGAATGCTTTTGCTTACGCCTTAGACAAACTGCAAGACCGAGGTCGTTTTTTCATTGATCCTCAAACAGATGTCTATGCGGGACAAATTGTCGGGGAACATACCAAGGAAGGCGATTTGGTCGTAAATGTCACTAAATCGAAAAAACTGACCAATGTTCGCGCTTCCGGTAGCGACGAAAAAGTACACCTTACTCCGCCCGTTATTTTCAGTCTCGAACAAGCTTTGGAATACATCAAAGAAGATGAATATGTTGAATTAACGCCGGTTGCCATGAGACTTCGGAAAATTGTGTTGGACGAAAATGAGAGGAAGCGGATTCGGTTGAAAACAAAAACGGAGTAAAATAAAAAAGGGTAAGCTTGCTACATCGCGTCGCTACAACCAACTACCCTTGCTGCCGTCAAGCCCTGGGGGATTCGAAGGGAGCTGACCGTATAGGACTTACCCGGCTGCAAAGGTACTACTTTTTTTTGAATTACAAAGCCATTGGGCCGGTAACGCTAACTAAGCGTTTGATTCTAAATCGAATATTTTTATTTTTTATGATTATCCTCAACTCATTTTAACTTTCAATTCCACTCCCGCCCATTGGTCGTTTTTCTTTTCCGAAACGTATTCTAATCCACATTTTCTACCGGCTTCAACAATCAAATCAATATCTTCGTTGAAAAATCCGCTCATAAAAATCGAAGAACCTTGGTGCATACATTTCGCATAAACCGGAATGTCATTCAGTAAAATATTGCGATTGATGTTTGCAAAAATAAAATCGTAAGTTTCTTTCCCAAGCAGGTTTGCATCGCCTAATTCCACTTGAATGTAAGGTGTTTGATTTAAGCGAATGTTTTCCAAAGCATTTTTATACGCCCATTCGTCATTGTCGATTGCCCTGACCTGTCGAGCGTTTTTCATGGCTGCCAGGATGGCTAAAACGGCCGTGCCGCAACCCATGTCAAGCGCCGATTTTCCTTCTAATTCCGTTTCCAAAAGGTAAGAAACCATCATAGCGGTCGTAGCATGATGTCCCGTGCCGAAAGCCATTTTAGGATCAATCACGATGTCGTATTTCAAAGCAGGAACATTTTTGTGGAAGGAACTGTGTATAACCACCTGATTATCAATAATGATAGGTTGAAAAAAATGGTTTTCCCATTCCTCATTCCAATTTTTGCTTTTCATGTAAACGGCTTGATATTGAACCGATAAGCCGGGTAAAGGAAAGTCTTCCAAGACAGACGACAACCGTTTTTCCGAATATTCATTTTCGGAAATATAAGCCGTTAAACCTTGTTCGGATTCGACAAAACTTTCAAAACCGATGTCTGCAAGTAAAGCCGAAAGTACATCCCGATGAACCTCTGTATTAGGGTTTAAGGTTAATTGAATTTCGTAATAATCCATTATAATTGTTTTTAATACTAAAACTTCCAATCAATTCCGCCCATAACAACCGTTCCGGGCATCGGAAAACCTGTATATGTCTCGTACGAGGTATCCGTCAGGTTTTCGCCGTTCAGGAAAACCGTGAGCGTCGGAATAATCTTATAAGAAACATTGCAATTCAATAAAGAATAATTTTCTGTTGCAGGGACATTGTCGGCGAGATATAAACCGGCTATATATTGGTAGTTAGGTGTAAAAGTCCATTTACCGTAATTCCATCCGAGACTTGCAAAAGCCTTGTGCTTCGGGGATGCGGTGATTTTAATGTCGGAATCCAGAAAACTGTAATTACCTGAAAATTTCAAGTCGGGTAAGATATGGTATATCAGCCCGAGATCGAACCCTTTATTGATAAATTTTCCGGTGTTGACGTTCAATGGTTTACCGTCAATCATGGTTGTGGAAATCAGGTTTTCGCCTTGCGCAAAAAACAATGTCAGTTCAAGATGTAAACGGTTACCTAACAAGGATTGCAAATAGGAAAAATCGTAATTGCTCATCCTTTCAGGTTTCAAATCGGGATTAGCCGGCATAAACATGTATAATTCCCTGATATTCGGACTTCTGAATCCTTTCGACGCCGAAAGTTTAAACGTTGATTGCTTCGTTGGATTGTAAGCAATACCGGCTTGCGGTATCCACTCATTGCCGTAATTTTCATTATTTTCCAAACGGATTCCGGCATTGAGGGTTAATTTATCGAAAATCGTCTGTTGCACAACAGCATAACCTGCCAATTCATTCACTTTTTTATCAATGATTTTCCCAACACGTCCATTGATGCTGTCATTCCAGGCACGACCGCCCCATTGTTTAGCGTCGATACCAACAGTCAGTAAGTTTCCTTCAATCAGCCGGAAAGACTCAAAGAGCGCAATGCCGGCGTTGTAATCATCCGAACGAAACAAATATGTGCGGGGTTGTGAATTGGAGTTGTAACCGTCGTTAATTTTATGTTTCCCGTTATTGTAAAACACTTGAACAGAGCCGTTCATGTTTTTAAACCGGTTGTTGAGTGCAACGGAATAAGTTGTCCGCAAGGCTTTTGCCCAATTGTCGAACATCGGTTGCGTGACAGCTCCCGGATTGACTGTTTTAAAATCGGCAATGATGGCGTCGGCCGAGGCGTCCCAGTTTTTTGAAAATTCATAATTTGCTTTTATATAAGCATTTGTAATGTAAAATTCCGAATTGTCACGTTGTCCGTCGGTGCGATCATGATTTACGGAAGCGTAAATATTCAGCTTATCTTTTTTATAGCCGGCGCTTCCGAGATATTTTTGCGTATTGTATGAGCCAAGCATGGCGCGGGCGCGTCCGTGGATACCGTCTACACCGGCTTTTCGAGTGATCACGTTGATTACGCCGCCCAAGGCGTTGGAACCGTACAACAGCGAACCGGGTCCCCGGATTACTTCCACTTTTTCCGCATCGGAAGCGACATAAGCATCGGCTATGCTGTGGCCGAAAATACCTGCCCACATCGGTTGCCCGTCTAAAAGCATTAAAACTTTATTTCCACCTCCGACGCCATGAATATTAACCGTTCCCGCCGAGCCTGTAGAAACTCCAAATCCGGTAACGCCTTTCTGCGTGACGAACAAACCCGGAACTTGTTCGGACAAAATGGATAACACGCCTGTTTCCGTACTTGCATCCAAGATTTCCTTATCAACTACCGATACGGTAAAAGGTATCTGGTTGCGATTCACTTCCGTCTTGGCCGTAGAAACGACAACAACTTCTTTTAAGATGACCGTATCTTTTAAAAAAGGAGCGGATTCTGCATAAGCAATTGAAAATGTGCTTGTTAAAAAAATAATGAATGGTAGAAAAATACGATTTGCTTTCATTTTTAGATGAATAATAATTAGAAATTATAATTAATTTCGGCAAAGATAACACTTTTCTTGAAAAACGTGTCACCATCAACAAAAAAATTTATTCTACCCTGCTCATAATTAATTTTCCATGAATGATTCCTTTCAAAGAAATCATTTCTTCGGAAAGTTTGGTTAGTTTTTGGGCAATGCCATCTACGGCGACAATTTCAATACAGAGATTATTTTTTTCAAAAAAACGTTGGGAAGAAAGAATCAATCCGGCATTATTTTGTTGAATTTTAAGTAAATTCGCGGCAATATCATATCTTTCCGGCTCGTATACCAAAACGATAGCGCCAGCCACATGATGGTTGCAAAGCCACTTTTTTTCGACGATATTTTTTTCAATCAAGCTGCGAATGGCTTGCGAACGGTTGGCAAAAGAGTTACCCTGCACGTAAGCATCCAACTCTACGAGTAATTCCGATTCCAACGATACTCCAAAACGAACGACCGACATCTTAAATAATTTTATGTAAATTGTGGGCGAATTTACGGAAAATATTTCGTTCGACAAAAAAACAGATGAATTGGGTGCGTTTTAGTTCGTCCCTTGTCTGCATGTTCCATTAATTGAAGAAAAGAGTGTAGTGGGTAACGACATAGAAACGAGCGAAATTCTTTCGCCGGCTTTGGTTTACATCATCATCAAATAACTTATGCCAAAGATACAACTTATTTTTATTCTGCCAATATAGCCAACTATTTATTCTGTATTCCTGTATCCCTTCGGCGAAATGCCGACATATTGCTTGAAATACTTGCTAAAAAAGGATTGTGAAGGGAAGTTCAGTTCATCGCTGATCTGCTGAACGGTCATTGTGGTAGATTTAAGAAGCGCTTTCGATTCCAATAGCACATGTTCGCTGATCCAATCATTTGCCGATTTGCCGGAGGCTTTTTTTATCACTTCCGAAAGATGT
>JAISWH010000077.1 GCA_031271125.1 Dysgonamonadaceae bacterium | reverse complement strand
ACACAAGTGACGGAAGTAGCTTCGGCGCTCAAGATAATATTTTCAAAGGATCGGTAAGCGGGTTCTTGTCCCTGCAAACAGCATACGGATGAAAGAAAAAGAAAAATAGGAACCCATCGTTTATTGTACTTTCGCATAACCGTACGATATATTAAACTTAAACCGACACAAATATAATACTTTTTCTTAATCTGCTTTTTCTCTTTCCATTTTATTCCTTCGGAATAGGTACAAATATCCGGTATATTCGTTATGTTTGCATGGAAAAACGTATCAAATGGTTATTTTTTTCTTGTTTTTCTGAAAAACAGTTTGTATCTTTGTATCAGGTTTTATGCAGACAAAGGCAAGACTGAGGTGGACAAACAGTACCCTTGGACAAGCCCCAAATCGTACCTCATAAGACTGAAACAACGACTTATCTTATTTATTTCAGACAAATAAAAAAATCAATTAAAAGTCCTGACGGGGATTGGGGGTAAAAATAGCAACATGAGAAAACCCGAATGGTTAAAGATTAATTTAGGAAACAACCAACAGTTCTCGGCAACGGGAAATCTTGTAGAATCCCAAAGTTTGCATACTATTTGCCGAAGCGGAAGATGTCCGAATTTAGGCGAGTGTTGGAATCGTGGAACCGCAACATTCATGATTGGCGGAGATATTTGTACCCGATCCTGTAAATTTTGCAACACGAAATCCGGCCGGCCTTTACCGCTTGATCTCGGTGAACCTGCAAAAATTGCCCGTTCCATTCGGGAAATGGGTTTGAGACACGCGGTAATTACTTCCGTCGACCGAGACGATTTACCGGATTACGGGGCAGGGCATTGGGTGGAAACCATCCGGCAGATTAAAAAACTGAATCCGCAAACGACACTCGAAGCGCTTATCCCTGATTTCAAAGGAAATACGGATTGTTTGAATATTGTCGTCGAGACCCGTCCCGAAATGATTTCCCACAACATGGAAACCGTTAAACGCTTGACACCCAAGGTGCGAAGCGCCGCCAAGTATGAGCAAAGTCTGGCGGTTTTGCAACAAATCTCAAATGCGCAAGTCGCAGCCAAATCCGGATTGATGGTAGGCCTGGGTGAAACGGAAAATGAAATTTATGAATTGATGGACGATTTGCTAAGCGTGGGATGCAAACTTTTGTCGATCGGACAATATCTGCAACCTTCCAAAAAGCATATCCCGGTTGAAAATTACGTGCAACCCGAAGTTTTTAATAAATACAAAGAAATTGCTTATAATAAAGGATTCAACCATGTGGAAAGCGGGCCTTTGGTTCGTTCGTCCTATCATTCGGCGAATTTTTTACCCCTACTTTGAAACTTTTTACATTGTAATAATGTTATAGGGTATATCACTTAAACATGAAAATTAGTAAAATAATTAGATTTTTATTTATACCCTTGTTATTTGTTCGCAGAATATGCGACGAGAAATGGCTCCCGATTATTAACGAGTCGGGAATGGTGTACGGAAAAATCGCTTACAGCCAATCCAGACAAATGAAAAATCAATATTTACATCCGATAATTCGTATTGCTTTGATTCATAACGGGAAAATTTTCTTGATGGAAAAAGAAAATTTAGAAGCTAATAACAGGTCTTGTTTAGATTATCCCTTTGAAAGGCATATCCTTTATAAAGAGCCTATAGATAAAGCGATAAGAAAAACTTTTCAGTCCGGCGATTCCAAAGCGGATATAAGCTGTAATTATCTTTTTCGTTATATTCACCACAGCAATGAAATACGGCGTTTGGTTTACTTTTATATTTGCAATATCCGCAACGACAATTTATTAAACAAAATAAATCTGAATGATGGGAAGTGGTGGACAAGTAAACAGATTAAGGAAAATTTGAATACCGGACTGTTTTCCGCTCTTTTTGAAAAAGAATTTGAGTTTTTGGAATCGACGGTATTAATGCACCCTTAATAAGCATCGTTATGCACCGTTTTCACAGCGCGCCCCGAAGGGTCGATCATCTTTTTAAAAGCTTCGTCCCACTCCAAAGCAACCGGCGTACTACAAGCCACCGATGGCACGGAAGGCACCGTTTTCGCAGCTGAATCGGAAGGAAATAATTCCTCAAAAATTGTCCGGTAGTGATACTCTTCCTTCGACATCGGCGGATTGACGGGAAAGCGCTCGGTTGCTTTGGCAAATTCTTCATCAGAGACAGCCGAAGAAGCTACTTCCCGAAGAGTATCAATCCAATTATATCCTACTCCATCGGAAAATTGTTCTTTTTGCCGCCATGCAACGCTTTCCGGTAAGAAATCTTCAAACGCTTTGCGGAGAATCCACTTTTCCATCCGGCCTTTTAACCCGCTGAGTTTATCTTCGGGATTCAAACGCATGGCTACATCCATAAATTCCTTGTCCAGAAAAGGCACACGACCTTCTACACCCCAGGCGGCCAAAGATTTATTGGCACGTAAACAGTCATATAGATGTAATTTGTCTAATTTGCGAACGGTTTCCTCATGCAAAGCCTTTGCATTCGGAGCCTTGTGGAAATAAAGATAACCTCCGAATATTTCGTCCGCGCCTTCGCCCGAAAGCACCATCTTGATACCCATCGAACGGATAACCCTTGCCAACAGGTACATAGGCGTCGAAGCCCGCACGGTAGTCACATCGTATGTTTCGATATGGTAAATCACGTCGCGAATAGCGTCTAAACCTTCCTGAATCGTGAAATGCACTTCGTGGTGAACGGTTCCGATATAATCGGCCACTTTTTGCGCAGCCGCCAAATCGGGCGAGCCTTCCAAGCCTACCGCAAAAGAGTGTAACTGAGGCCACCAAGCACGTTGCCGTCCGTCGGATTCCACACGGTTTGCCGCATATTTTTTCGCTACCGCCGATACAACCGACGAATCCAATCCCCCGGAAAGAAGCACACCGTAAGGCACATCGGTCATTAATTGCCGTTTGACGGCCGACTCCAAGGCTTCCCGCAATTCCTGAATGCCGGATTCATTATCTTTTACATTTTCATAATTCATCCAATCTCTCTTGTACCAATGAGTTAACCGGCCTCCATCTTTGCTGTACAAATAATGTCCCGGAGGGAAAACTTCTATCTTTTCACAATACGGTTCCAAGGATTTCAGTTCGGAAGCCACATAAAAAGTGCCGTCGTTATCCCAACCCATATAGAGCGGAATAATCCCAATATGGTCTCTTGCAATGAAATACGAATTATCCCGCGAATCATACAAGGCAAATGCAAAAATACCGTTCAAGTCTTCCAAAAATGTGACTCCTTTTTCCATATACAAGGAAAGAATGACTTCACAATCGGACTTGGTCTTAAACTGATACATTCCCGCTTGACGCTCTCTGATGTCCGCATGGTTATATATTTCACCATTAACGGCCAATACAACGTCATTATCAGGCGAATACAAAGGCTGTCGTCCCGATTGCGGGTCGACAATAGCCAAACGTTCATGCGCCAGAATGGCTTTATCCGAACAATATATCCCCGACCAATCCGGTCCTCTGTGACGAATTTTCTTGGCCATGGCTAATGCTCTCGGCCGTGCTTTTTCAACACTTTTATCTTTTAAATCGAATATTCCTACTATTCCACACATATACTTAATAATTTATACAAGATAAAAACTTTCTGCTTTGTTTTTTTTGCAAAAGTGGAACAAAGGTACAAAAAAAATTGGAATATCATGGAAAAATATCAAACAATGAAAAATAAAGTTGTCGTATAAAACTTAATTTATTCTGTAACATTTGGGTGCAATTTACAACTACAACACTCAATGCTATGTTTATTATGTGCTGTTTCTGATGTCAAAGATACGAATTTTGAAAGCAATTTGAAATACGCCCCTTCATTTCGCGCGGATTGCTTTTCCCAAAAAAAATCCGTAACTTTGCGCCTTAAACTTAAAAAATCAAACATAATGTCAAAAAATTTCACTTATAAAATAGCCGACATCTCGTTGGCCGATTTCGGACGAAAAGAAATTGAGATTGCAGAACACGAAATGCCCGGCTTAATGGCCCTCCGCAAAAAATATGGCAGGGAAAAACCTTTGAAAGGCGCTCGCATCACCGGTTCTCTACACATGACCATTCAAACGGCTGTATTGATTGAAACGCTGGTAGAATTAGGCGCCGACGTGCGTTGGGCAAGTTGCAATATTTTCTCTACGCAAGACCATGCTGCCGCTGCCGTTGCCGCTCGTGGAATCCCCGTATTTGCCTGGAAAGGCGAATCGTTGGAAGAATACTGGTGGTGCACCGATCAAGCATTGCATTTCCCCGACGGGCAAGGCCCTAACCTTATCGTCGACGATGGCGGCGACGCTACTTTATTGATTCATTGGGGATACAAAGCCGAAAACGACCCCGAATTTCTGAACCGGAAAGGCGGCAATCACGAAGAACAGGTGATCCTCGACACTTTACGCCGCATCTTGGCGGAAGACAATTCGCGTTGGCGTCGCACCGTATCCGGATTGAAAGGCGTTTCGGAAGAAACAACGACCGGCGTTCACCGTTTGTATCAAATGTTGGAAAGAGGTGAATTGTTATTCCCCGCTATCAATGTAAATGATTCGGTCACCAAATCCAAGTTCGACAACTTGTACGGTTGCCGCGAATCTTTGGCCGACGGCATCAAAAGAGGCACCGATGTAATGATTGCCGGAAAAGTAGTCGTAGTGCTCGGTTACGGCGATGTGGGCAAAGGCTGCGCCAAGTCCATGCGTTCATACGGTGCGCGTGTAATTGTTACCGAAATTGATCCGATTTGCGCTTTGCAAGCGGCAATGGAAGGTTTTGAAGTAACAACGATAGAAAAAGCCGTCAAAGAAGGTAATATTTTTGTGACGACGACCGGCAACCGTGATGTAATCACCATCGACCATATCACGCAAATGAAAGATCAGGCTATTGTCTGCAACATCGGCCATTTCGACAACGAAATTCAAGTCGATAAATTAGTGAATTATCCGGGCGTCGTCCATACCAACATCAAGCCGCAAGTGGATAAATATACATTTCCGGCTACGGGAAAATCTATTTTCCTGTTGTCCGAAGGCCGTTTGGTTAATCTTGGAAATGCCACGGGACATCCCTCGTTTGTGATGAGCAACTCGTTTACCAATCAAACCCTGGCACAGTTGGATTTGTGGAAAAACCAATACGAAATCGGCGTCTATCGCCTGCCGAAATATTTAGACGAAGAAGTCGCCCGTTTGCACCTGGAAAACATAGGCGTTGAACTGACGGTTTTAACACCCGAACAGGCCGATTATATCGGCGTCAATGTCAATGGCCCCTACAAAGCGGAGCACTATAGGTATTAATTGAGAATTCGTAATTCGTAATTGAATATGTTTTACCGAAGCAAAGCCCCATTCCGCTTAGGAATCGCCGGAGGAGGCACCGATGTTTCCCCTTATTCCGACCTGTATGGGGGCGCTGTTTTAAACGTAACCGTCAATTTGTTCGCTCATGCGACCATCCGGCCGTTGCAGGATGGAACAATCCGTTTTATTCATATCAATAGCGGTATCGCGGAAGAGTTTGAAGCTGTTTCGCAACTGCCGGCAGAAGGTCCGCTGATACTTCAACGGGGCATTTACAATTCCATCGTGTCGCGCTATAACAACGGCCAGCCGCTTTCTTTCGAATTGACGACCCAAATGGATGTGCCTTCCGGTTCGGGACTTGGCACGTCGTCCACTTTGGTGGTAGCCATCCTCGGCGCTTTTACGGAATGGTTGAAATTACCTCTCGGAAAATACGATATTGCCCATTATGCGTATGAAATTGAACGGCTCGACTTGAAAATGGCGGGCGGCAAACAAGACCAGTATTCGGCTACTTTCGGGGGTGTCAATTTCATGGAGTTTATGGAAGAAGACAAAGTAATTGTCAATCCGTTGAGAATCGGCAATGATATTCTGCAGGAATGGGCTTTGAATACGGTTTTGTTTTTCACCGACAAGAAAAGGGAATCATCCCGGATTATTGAAGAACAGGCAAATAACGTGAAGAATAACAACCGCGAATCGCTCGAAGCCATGCATATTGTGAAGCAGGAAGCGTTCCGAATGAAAAATAACTTATTGCGCGGGGAATTGCAGGAATTGGGTGGGGCGCTCAATGTCAGTTGGGTGAGCAAAAAGAAGATGGCGCAACATATTTCCAACGATTTTATTGACCGCATTTACGAAACAGCCTTGTCTAACGGCGCTTTAGGCGGAAAAATTTCAGGAGCGGGCGGCGGCGGGTTTATGTTTTTTTATTGTCCGGGAAATACGCGATACCGCGTTGTAAAAGCATTAGAGCGTTTGAATGCCGGCAAAGTATTTTTCTTCGATTTTTATAAAAAAGGTTTGACAACATGGACGGTAAAACATAATTGAATCTATGGACAGTAAAGGAAAAATAGCAAGCCGGATAGAAGAACATATAAATGCTTTTGTCAAGTTGCAAAATGACAGCCGGCTACAAGAAATGATCCGTTTGGCGGCAGAAGCCATCGCAATCTGTTTTCGCCGGGACGGAAAAGTGTTTTTTTGCGGAAACGGCGGAAGCGCCGCCGATGCACAACACCTTGCGGCTGAGTTTTCGGGAAGGTTTTACATAGACCGCCCCGTTCTTCCGGCAGAAGCCTTGCATTGTAACACTTCCTATCTGACGGCCGTTGCCAACGACTATTCTTTCGACATTATCTATGCCCGCCTGATTGGTGGAGCAGGGAAAAAGGGCGATGTGCTTGTAGGGCTTTCCACTTCGGGTAATTCCGCAAACATTGTGAAAGCATTTGAAGTATGCCGTGAAAAAGGCATTCGAACCATCGGTTTTACCGGCGAAAACGGCGGTAAAATGAAAGACTTGTCCGATTGGCTGATTAATGTTCCCTCGACAGATACGCCGCGTATCCAGGAAATGCACATTACGGTCGGTCATATTATCTGTGAAATGGTCGAAGCAGAGATATTCGGATAGATGAAAGAAGCAATTATCTTAGCAGGAGGAATGGGGACTCGCCTTCGGCCGGTCGTTTCCGATATTCCCAAATGTATGGCTCCGGTTGCCGGGCGGCCGTTCCTGCATTATTTGTTGACTGCGCTCGAATCGGCCGGTTTTGATCACATTATTCTTTCATTAGGTTATAAGCATGAGGTCGTTGAGGAATACGTACTTCATAATGAGTGGAAGATGAAGATTACTTCCGTCGTGGAACCCCGTCCGCTTGGAACGGGCGGCGCCGTAAAATTCGCCCTGTCGGAATCGTCCTGTGAAAACGTCTTTATCCTGAATGGCGACACTTTTTTGGACGTAAATTACCGGCAAATGTTCGACTTTCATGTTCAAACAAATGCCAAAGCCACATTGGCACTGAAAGAAATGCGCGATTTCGACCGTTATGGAGCGATTGAAACAGACGAAGCGTCGCGTATTGTCCGCTTTATCGAAAAGCAATATTGCCGTAAAGCCCTGATTAACGCGGGTGTTTATATACTGGACAAAACCGCTTTAACCGGTTTCCCTGAAACATTTTCCCTGGAAAAAGATTTCTTTGAACAAACGGTTGCCGAAGGCTGTTTGTTTGGCTCTCCGGCTGAAGGTTATTTTATCGACATCGGGATTCCCGACGACTATTCACGCGCTCAAACCGATTTTGCGAATGGAACATATCAAACCGTTTAGCGCCTTATTCCTGGATCGGGACGGTGTGATTAATGTGCAGCGGCCGGACGATTATGTCAAATCGGTTTCCGAATTTATTTTCATTGACGGCGTTTTGGACGCCTTTTCGATATTCTCTTCTCTGTTTGAATACATTCTGATCGTCAGCAATCAACGCGGCGTAGGCAAAGGAGTGATGGGCGTCGAAGATTTAGACGCTATTCACCGCCACATGATCGCACGAATTGCAGAAAGCGGCTGCCGGATCGACCGGATTTACATATCGACTGCGATAGACGACCATTGCCCGTCCCGTAAACCCAATATCGGCATGGCTGCTCAGGCAAAGCGCGATTTCCCCGGTATTGATTTCGCTAACAGTTTCATGGCCGGCGACAGTATTTCAGACATTCAGTTTGCCAACCGTGCGGGGATTCCGGCTGTATTAATCGGAAACAAATATTTGCCGGAAGAAATTTCATCCCTGAACATTTGTGCGAAATACGAGAATTTATATACCTTTGCAAAAACATTAATATACTATGCGCGGCATGGTTTTGTGCATAAAACGAGTAAATGAGTAAACGAGTTGACGAGTAAACGAGTAAACAGGGTATAAAGAGCCGTAACTCGTTTACTTGTCTACTCGTTTACTCGTCTACTCGTCAACTCGTTCTATTACCGCGTAAAGTATAAATTACTAAATAACAAAAAATGAAGATAGCTCTATTATCCGCTTTTTATCCTTTCCGCGGCGGGATTGCCCAGTTTAACGCCCTGTTGTACAAAAGCCTGGAAGGGCAAGGTCATGAAGTAAAGGCATATACTTTCAGTTGCCAGTATCCGTCGGTTTTGTTTCCGGGCAAAACGCAGTACGTAACGGAAGCCGACAAAGCCATTCCGATTGACAGTGAAGCCGTTCTCAATACCGTAAATCCGTTTTCCTACGAAAAAACAGCCAAAGAAATTCTCAAATGGAAACCCGATGTGCTGGTGATGAAATATTGGATGAGTTTTTTTGCTCCTTCTTTGGGTTATGTAGCCCGGCGGCTGAAAAAGAAAGGCATAAAAACGATTTGTATTATCGACAATGCCATTCCTCACGAACCGCGTTTTTTTGACAAGCTGTTTGCCCGTTTCTTTTTTCATCAATGCACGCACCTTGTCGTGATGAGCGAGATCGTGCGGAACGACCTGCTCCGGCTCTGTCCCGAAGCCAATGAGCGCTTGTTGCCTCATCCCTTGTACGACCATTTCGGCGAAGCTATCGAACAAACGGCGGCAAGGCTGCAAACAAGTCTTCATCCGGACAGGAAAACCTTGCTGTTCTTCGGCTTAATCCGCGATTACAAAGGCCTGGACTTACTGATTCAAGCCATGTCTTTTTTAGACGATTCCTACCAATTGCTCATTGCCGGCGAATCTTACGGCGATTTCGGGAAATACCGGCAAATTATCGAAACTTCCCCTGCCAAAGACCGGATACAAGTCAGGAATCAATACATTTCCGATGAAGAGGTTCCCGTTCTCTTTTCGGTTACCGACGCATTGGTGTTGCCTTACAAATCGGCAACGCAGAGCGGAGTAATTCCCGTTGCCTATCATTTTGAAGTACCCATCGTTGCGACCGATGTCGGCAGTCTGAAAGACACGATCGAAACGGCGGGGACGGGGATTGTCTGCCGTCCGAAAGCGGAAAGCATTGCCGAGGGGATTCGGGAAATATTTTCCGAAGGAACGGAAAAGTTTATTGCGAATATCCGTACCGAAAAGGAAAAACTTTCCTGGAACAACTTTGTGCAGGATTTGATTGATTTTTAGCTACTAAAGTGTGAATACTGTAAATATAATAGACCAACCAAAACTAAGAAAAGCCGCAACCGAGAAGTACAATTCTTACGGAAGCGAATGGGAAAAGGCGTATTTTGACCCGTATAGCGACGGGTACAATGTTTATCATAAAGACCATAAGTTTTCACCGACAGGCGGCGGTGGCAAAGCGGAAAAGGTTGTAGGAAAAATGCTTGCCAAATACAATGGCAAGCAAGTAGAATTTTTGCCGGAAAGAGGCAAGAAAAGTGCAGACACAAAATTTGATAACCAAACATGGGATATAAAATATATTGACAACGCTAACGAAGAAACAATACGAGCAGCAATCAGGGATGCCCGTAAAGCGGACAATGCTATTTTTTATTTCACAGATGAAAACAAATATGCTTTGTTGAACAACGCAGTGGAAAGGGAAGCCGGTAGATTTTTGAAAGGACAAACAAGCAAATTGCCGGATATTTACTATATGAATAAAAGCGGACTTTTGAAATTGCTTTGGAAAAAACAAAAAAAGGGACTAAATAAATAGCCCCTTTATGTTGCGTATTTGCGCTTTTCGCCGCCCCCCCGCCGGACTGGTGGAGAATGTGAGGGCTTTACCTAACAGGGATTCCACCTGTACTTCCCCCTCATTTATCCCCGTGAAACGCTCGGGAATC
>JAISWH010000177.1 GCA_031271125.1 Dysgonamonadaceae bacterium | reverse complement strand
AGCGATTCGGAAGATTATATGAAAATTGTTGAACTTTTGAGCAAAAAGAACAAAGGTTTAACCCGCAACGAAATTTCTAAAAAAGCCAAACTTGCGAGTGGCGGTACATTGACTAAACTTCTGCAAAATCTTGAATATTGCGGTTTTATTCGTACTTATCCCTCAATCGGCAAAATGAAACGCGACCTCATTTACCAACTTATGGATAATTTTACATTATTTCATTTTAAATATCTGGTAAATTATGATTTCAAAGACGAGAATTTTTGGTCGAATAATCTCATTTCGCCACGACACAACTCCTGGGCAGGCATTGCTTTTGAAATGCTTATGTTGCAGCATATTAGAGAAATAAAAAATGTTTTGGGAATTTCAGGTGTAGTGTCTGTGGCTTATTCGTGGAGAAGTGAAGATTCGGAAGACGGCTCACAAATCGACCTCGTAATTGACCGCAAAGACGGAATGCTCAACCTTTGTGAAATTAAATTTGCACAAGACAAATTTACAATTAAGAAAGATTACGAAGAAAATCTGCGACACAAAATTGTTACTTTTCAAGAGGAAACACAAACAAAAAAAGCAATTAATCTAATATTCCTCACAACTTACGGACTAACTAATAACAAATATGCAGGAATTATACAAAAAACGGTAACGATAAAAGATATTTTGAATCAGTAAAACAGCGTTTATATGCAGCCATAACTGTAAAATATTCTAATTTGTGGCTGCATTTGATGTAATAAAATTATGGAAAATATGAATCGGTAATTTGTGTAACAAAATGAAACATACAAAATTCATACTACTTTGTTCTCTTTTGTTTTTGCTTATTTCCTGCAAACCAGGTAAAACCCAATATGTCATCGGCGTATCGCAATGCAGCGATGACGAATGGCGGCAAAAAATGAATCTCGAAATGCAGCACGAAGCGTTGCTGCACAAGGAAATCACGCTGGACATACAGTCGGCTAATGATGATACGGATAAGCAAATCAGAGACATTCAACGCTTCATCGACCGGAGAGTAGATTTAATCATTGTTGCGCCTAACGAAGCCGCTCCGATTACTCCTATTATTGAAAGGGCTTATTCACAGGGCATTCCCGTCGTATTGGTGGATAGAAAAATTTTATCAAGCGAATACACAACGTTTATCGGTGCGGACAATGAGCAAATCGGTAAAGACGTCGGCCGTTATATTGTTAAATTACTGAATGGTAAGGGCAATATTATTGAGATACGCGGCTTGGACGGCTCTACCCCGGTGGAAGAACGCCATCGAGGATTTGCCGAAGTCATTGCCGGTTATCCCGAAATTAAGCTCTTGTACAGTGCAGACGGCGCATGGCTAAAAAACGTTGCCGAAAGTAAAATGGAGGAAGCGTTAGCTGCTTATCCTGTTATTGATTTGGTTTACGCTCATAATGACCGTATGGCGGCAGGCGCATACAATGCAGCCGGCCGCAAAAACCGCACAGCCGATATCCTTTTTGTTGGGATTGATGCGCTTCCGGGAAAAGACGGAGGTATTGAGCAAGTATTGGCTAATAAATTGAAAGCAACTTTTATTTACCCCACCAACGGTGAAAGAATCATCAGACTGGCTATGGACATTTTGCAAGGAAAACCTTACGAAAAAAACAACACGCTTTATACCAGCATTGTGGATGAAACCAACGCACAGATATTGAAATTGCAGACCGACGCTATCATTGAGCAGGAAAGCAAAATCAAATTTCTGGATACTCAAATGAACGCCTTTTTGGTGCAACACACCACCCAACGATATCTTTTTTTGAGCGCCATTTTTGTCATTATCCTTTTTATCGCTTTTTTTATCCTGCTTTTCCGCGCGTATAATGCTAAAAACCGCTTGAATATTGAATTGGAACAGCGCAACAGTGAAATCAGCGAACAAAAAGTCCTAACGGAACAACAACGCGATCAACTTATTGAACTGTCCAAACAGTTGGAAAAAGCCACCCATGCCAAACTGGTGTTTTTCACCAATATATCACATGAATTTCGTACGCCGCTGACTTTGATTTCCGGCCCGGTAAATTCTTTATTGTCGGATAAATCCATCAGCGCCGAACAGCGCCGTTTGCTTGATCTGGCCCGGAAAAACATCAAAATCCTGCTGAAATTGATAGATCAAATTATTGATTTCCGAAAATACGAAAACGGGAAGCTAAGCCTCAATTTAAGCATGCACGACTTGAAAAAGCAATTCATCGAATGGAACGAATCGTTTACGGAAATGGCGAAAAATCGGCGCTTACATTTCGAGTTCAATGTACTTTCCGACGTCGGTTTTCAGTTGCTTGTGGACATTGAGAAAATGGAACGGATTTATTTTAATTTGCTTTCCAATGCCTTGAAATTTACGCCCGAAAAAGGCGCTATTCTGGTAAGTTTGGACAAAACAAGTCAAGAAGATGCGACGTTTGCCGTTATTCAGGTTACCAATTCGGGAAAGGGAATTTCCGACGAAGATATTCAGCATATTTTCAATCGCTTTTATCAGGTTGATTCGCACGTAGCCGGTTCGGGAATTGGCTTGGCATTGACAAAAGCAATGGTCGAACTGCACGGTGGCGACATTACCGTAAACAGCGAAAAAGATGGTTGGACAAAGTTTACAGTTCGTATTCCGTTTGCGAATAAGGTGGCGAACACAGATAACACGAAAAGCGAAACGGGTCCGGCTGAGCGTCAAATCGAACTTTTGGAAGAAAATACGGCTACGCATAACGAGGCGTTTTTTGAAGAGGAAACACCGGAAACGAATCTTTGTACGGTGCTGGTTGTGGACGATAATCCGGATATTCGTTCCTATGTAAAAATAGTATTGCACGGCAAACAATATATGGTTTTGGAAGCCGCCGACGGGAAAGAAGGTTTCTGTAAAGCCGTGAAACACATTCCGGACATAATCATCAGCGATGTAATGATGCCGAAAATGGACGGCGTCGAACTGTGCCAAAAACTGAAAGCCGAACTTTCGACCAGCCATATCCCGATTATATTGCTAACCGCCTGTTCATTGGACGAACAGCGAATTATCGGCTTTCAAAGCGGCGCCGACGACTATATCGCCAAACCTTTCAATTCGGATGTACTGGAGGTTCGCGTCGCTAACCTGATTGAAAGCAGGAAACGATTGAAAGAACTTTTCAGTGAAAATTTATTTTCGGAGAATATCTCCAATGAAGGCAACGACCTCGACCGTTCTTTTCTTAGTAAACTCAAGGAATTAATTGAGAAAAACCTTTCCGATTCCGAATTGAACGTTGAAGATTTGGGACGACACATCGGACTTTCGCGCACACAGCTCTACCGGAAAGTCAAATCGCTGACCGATTATTCGCCCAACGAACTGTTGCGGATTATACGTCTGAAAAAGGCGCATCATCTACTCTCGACCGGCGAAGTCAATATATCCGAAGCAACTTATGATGTTGGTTTTGCCTCCCCATCCTATTTTGCCAAATGTTTCAAAGATTATTACAACGAAAGTCCTACCGATTTTGTAAAAAGAGTGAGATAATTCCAAAGTGTACAAAATGCTTTCGGTTACGCACTGTCAAAAGGAATTGATTTTATGCCGATAGAAGAGAACCTATTTATGCGACATTTTAAAGATTATCTTTGCCCCGAAAATCAGAGTAAAAAGAATTCGGAAGTAAAAGTCTGCCAAATTCGGAAATAATATGTAAATTTGCACTCTGTATTTGATGACTTTAAGAAAAAGAAATAAATGAACGAAACAAAAATTTTAGTAAACACAATCGTTGACGCACTACAAGACAAAAAAGGAAAGAAGATTATAACAATGAACTTATCAAAACTTGAAGGTTCTATTTGTCAGTATTTTATTATCTGCCAGGGAAATACGCCTACGCAAGTTTCCGCATTATCCGATTCCGTTTGGGATATGGTGTACGACCGGCTGCATGAAAAACCGATGGGAGCCGTAGGCATGCGGGAAGCGCAATGGATTGCGATGGATTACGGGACGGTAATGCTGCACATTTTCATTCCCGCAATCAGGGAATATTATAATCTTGAGAATTTATGGGCGGATGCGGATGTAACAGAAATTCCCGATATATTATGAGCGAAAATAACGATAATAAAAAACCGAATTTGCCGAAGGGATTCGGCCCGGAAAACAATAAACCTTTTAAGTTCAATATGGGTTGGATGTATGGATTGATCCTCATCATAGTGATCATGATTTTTTTTACAAACAATCCGACTACGACCACCAAAGAATTGGGTTGGACGGAATTTCAAGGATATGCCGAAAAAAATGTATTCGGTAAAATGGAGGTGAATGCGTCGGACAGGAAAGTGACGGCGACCGTCAAACCGGAGTTTATCCGGCAAATTCTGGGAACGGATAGCGCCGAAACAGCTAAATATTCTTTGCAAAAAGCGGTGGAAGCGACGGTAACAGTCATCATCCCTTCAGCCGATAAGTTTGACGATCATTTCAATAATTGGAAAAGCTTGTATCAAATCGACGCAACGCTTACTTATTCCGAAGGCAACAGTTTATTATGGACGATTCTGATTCAGGTCGGCCCATTCCTGTTGTTTATCGTTATTTGGATTTACCTGATAAGAAGAATGTCGGGCGGCGGCGGCGGAATGTTTAGCGTAGGAAAAACGAAAGCCCAGTTGTACGACAAATCGGCGCAAGCCAAAAAGGTGACTTTCAAAGATGTAGCCGGACTTTCGGAAGCCAAGCAAGAAGTGGAAGAAATTGTCGATTTCTTAAAGCAGCCGGGAAAATATACCGGTTTAGGTGCGAAAATTCCCAAAGGCGCTTTGTTGGTAGGATCTCCGGGAACGGGTAAAACGCTTTTGGCTAAAGCTGTCGCCGGGGAAGCGGATGTTCCGTTTTTTTCGCTTTCAGGTTCGGATTTCGTGGAAATGTTTGTCGGAGTCGGCGCATCGCGCGTGAGAGACTTATTCCGGCAAGCAAAGGACAAAGCGCCTTGCATTGTTTTTATTGATGAAATAGACGCCGTTGGACGCGCCCGGGGAAAAAATCCGAGCATGGGAGCCAATGACGAACGGGAAAATACGTTGAACCAACTGCTTACCGAAATGGATGGTTTCGGATCCAACAGCGGCGTTATTATTTTGGCGGCAACCAACCGTGTGGATATCTTAGACAAAGCGCTTTTGCGGGCAGGCCGTTTCGACCGCCAAATCAATGTAGATTTACCGGAATTGAACGACCGGAAAGAGATTTTCATCGTCCATCTACGTGATATAAAGATCGATGAATCGGTCGACACCGAGTTTCTGGCGCGTCAAACGCCGGGCTTTTCGGGAGCCGATATTGCCAATGTCTGTAACGAAGCGGCTTTGATTGCCGCACGAAACGGAAAAGAATCCGTACAAAAAGAGGATTTCATGAATGCTGTCGACCGGATTGTCGGCGGACTTGAAAAGAAATCGAAAGTGACTACTTTGGAAGAACGCCGCGCGATTGCCATTCACGAAGCTGGACACGCTACATTGAGCTGGATGCTCGAACATGCCAATCCGCTGGTAAAAGTGACTATCGTTCCCCGCGGAAAGGCTCTGGGCGCCGCCTGGTACATGCCCGAAGAAAGGCAAATCACAACATACCAGCAATTACAGGACGAAATGTGCGCTCTTTTGGGCGGACGGGCTGCCGAAGACTTTGCAATCGGTAAAATTTCAACCGGTGCGGCCAACGATTTGGAACGTGTTACCAAACAGGCTTACGCGATGGTCGTCTATTACGGTATGAGCAAAGATTTGCCGAATCTGAATTACTATGACGCCAGCGGTCAGGATTGGGGAATGTTTTCCAAACCGTACAGCGATGAAACCGCCCGTCTGATTGACGAATCGGTGAAAAGAATTATCAACGAACAATATGAACGCGCCAAAGCAATTCTGTCCGAACATCGCGAACAGCATCAGGCTTTAGCCGATTTGCTGCTGGAAAAAGAAGTAATTTATGCCGATGATTTGGAAAAAATATTCGGTAAGCGGAAATGGATTTCCCGTTCGCAGGAAATATTGGCCGAACAGGAATTGCTTAAATTAGACAAACCTTCGGAAGAAACCGCAAATGTTCCCGAAAAGAAAGCAGATAAAAAGGAAGAATGAAGAATTTGTTTACAAGAACTTTGACAGGAATTGCATACGTAGTACTGATATGTGTCGGAATTATGGGGAATTCCCTGTCTTTTCTTGCCGTCTTTTCCGTAGTTACAATTCTCTGTCTCTGGGAATTTTATCATTTAATCAACGCCCAGAAACGAACTAAAATCAATCCCTATTATAATTGTTTCGGGGGATTCCTTTTGTTTTTGGTTACCTATTTGTATGCGTCGGGTGTTTTCGACTATTACATATTTTTTATTTATCTGTTTTACATTGTCATTGTTTTGATTTCGGAATTGTACGAAAAACAACAGGACCCAATCAATCATGCGGCTTATATTTTTCTGGGACAAACCTATATCGCCTTGCCTCTTGCGCTTCTGAATATGATTGTTTTCAGGGAAATTGAGGGTGAAACGCCGGTTTATAATTCTTTGATGATTTTATCCCTTTTTGTATTTCTTTGGGTCAACGACACGGGAGCCTATCTGGTGGGCATGGCGCTTGGGAAACATCACCTTTTTAAGCGTATTTCTCCTAAAAAATCATGGGAAGGCTTTGCCGGCGGTCTGGTTTTTACGATAGCTTCCGCCTTCGTTTTCGCCCATTTCCGGCCTGAAATTAAACTTTGTCATTGGATAGGACTGTCATTGTCGGTCGTTGTTTTCGGCACCTGGGGCGACTTGACGGAATCGTTAATCAAACGGACTTTGGGCGTGAAAGACTCCGGTTGTGCGCTTCCCGGCCACGGCGGTTACCTGGACCGGTTCGACAGCCTTCTTATGGCGGTTTATGCCATGCTTTTCTACGTGCAGTTGCTTATTATTCAAAATTAATACGACTTGGCAATCCCCATCTCTAATCCCCGCAACTCAGCCAAGCCTCTTAACCGTCCGATACAGGAATACCCCGGATTGGTTTTCTTCTGTAGATCGTCAATCATCTGATGACCGTGGTCGGGACGAATCGGTATCGAAATTTTCCGCCTTTGTTGCAACAAAAACAGTTGTTTCATCACATTGTACATATCAACGTCGCCATCCAAATGATTGGCTTCATGGAAATTACCTTCTTCATCCCGTTGCGTGCTGCGCAAATGAACAAATCCGATGCGCTCGCCCAACCGTTCCATCATTCCCGGAAGGTCGTTATCGGCTCTCACGCCGAATGAGCCGGTGCAAAGGCAAAGCCCGTTGGATTTATTAGGCACCGCTTCGACTAATTGATTGAAATCTTCTTCGGTACTCAGGATTCGCGGCAAACCCAAAATGGGATAAGGAGGATCGTCGGCATGAATAACCATTTGTACGCCGGCTTCATCAGCTACCGGGCAAATTTCTTTCAGAAAATAAATCAGGTTGGCGCGTAATTTTTCCGCATCAATATCTTTGTAACGATCCAAAGCTTCCTGAAACTGCTCGACGGTAAAACTTTCTTCCGAACCGGGCAATCCGGCAATGATATTTCGCGTCAAAATATGTTTGTCTTCCTCGCTCATTTGTTCGAACCGGACTTTTGCTTTGGCAATTTCCTGTCGGGAATACTCCTTTTCCGCTCCGGGACGTTTTAAAATAAACAAATCGAATGAGACAAAAGCCGCTTTTTCAAACCGCAAAGCCTTCGAACCGTCGGGCATTGTATAAGCCAGATCGGTACGCGTCCAATCCAGTACCGGCATGAAATTGTAGGTGACAATATATATACCGCAAGCGCTCAAATTTTTGAGGCTTTCCTTGTAATTGTCGATATATTTCCGGAAATCACCGGTTTGCGTCTTGATATGCTCGTGGACAGGGACACTTTCCACGACCGACCAGGTCAGTCCAACATCTTCAATCATTTTCTTTCGTTTCAGGATTTCTTCTTTCGTCCAGGTTTCCCCGTTGGGAATGTGATGCAAAGCCGTTACGATACCGGTTGCACCTGCTTGGCGAATATCCCACAAACCGACCGGATCATTCGGCCCGTACCATCTCCATGTTTGTTCTGCTAAATACATTTTTTTTAGTTTTTATTTTTTACAATCTTTGTATACCTGATTGGTTTTGACGACTGAAGCCACAATGGAAATGGTTAACATTCCGACAATTACACCTAAAGATGCAAAGTTGGATATGTGAAAATGCCAATCCATTTCGGTAGCTAACTCGTTAATACACATTTTCAAACCGATAAAAAAGAGGATAAATGCCAATCCGTATTTCAAATAACGGAAGTATCCCATAATGCCGCTTAGCGCAAAATAAAGCGAACGTAAGCCGAGAATGGCAAAAATATTCGATGTGTAAACGATGAACGGATCCGTAGAAACCGACATCACGGCGGGAATCGAATCGACCGCAAAAATCAAATCCGAACCCTCTATCATCAAGAGTGTCAGCAGAAATTGAGTTGCGTATAATTTACCGTTGATGCGTTTGAAGAAATGCGTTTCCTTATTGTCGATAACGATTGGGCAAAAATATTTGATAAATTTTATCATTTTGTTGCTTTCGAGGTCAATCGGTTTATCACCTTTGTCTTTCTCGAAAAACATCTTTATTCCGGTGTATATCAGGAAGATACCGAAAACATACATAACCCATGCAAATTTTTCAATAAGTGCAATGCCCGCAAAAATAAACACGGCGCGCATCACAATCGCCCCGATGATTCCCCAAAATAAGATGCGGTGTTGATACTTCGGCATAATGTTAAACGTTGCAAAAATCATGATGAAAACAAACAGATTATCAACGCTTAACGATTCTTCTATCAAATATCCCGTAAAAAAATCAAGGGCTTTTTGATGGCCTATAAAAAAGTATACACCGAGATTGAAAAGCAAGGCCAGCCCTATCCAAAATGTGCTCCATAGTAACGCCGATTTTACTTTTATCACTTCGTTTTTTTTGTGAAAAACAAACAAATCAAGGAGTAACATCACGATTACGAATGTAACAAATCCAATCCAAAAACCAATAGGCTCATTCATTGTAGTTTTTATTGATAATTTTCGGCAAAGGTAAAAAATTATTTTAACATGACAAGGGCGCATTTCCTTTGTTGCTTATGTAGTAAATAAGTGTTACCTTTGTCCGATGAATATTTAATTAATTCGGATAATGATGAAAAAAAAATTGACCATCGCAATTGTGGCGCACGATCATCGCAAAGCCGACATGGTAGAATGGGCGGTTTTCAATGCAAGTACCTTATCGGAACACAAACTGATTTGTACCGGAACAACCGGAAATATGATTAAACAGGCGTTTGACGAGAAAGGTATTCAAGCCGAGATTGTTTGTGTTAACTCCGGTCCTTTGGGCGGCGATGCCGAAATAGCGGCCATGGTGGTGCGGCACGAAATCAATTTAGCTATATTTTTGATCGACGATTTGAATCCGCAACCTCACGAAGCCGACATACAGATGTTGCTCCGTCAGTGCAGGGTTCACAATGTACCTATCGCTTGCAACCGTTACAGCGCCGACTTGATGATTACCAGCACTTTATGGGACGATGAGGACTATGTGCCATCCCTGCCGAGATATATCAAATTTTCCAGAGAATAAAACTCCGTAAGGGATGCGAAATAACGGGGGTCAGCAAAACTTTGACATGTTATTTATTTCGTATCACTAAATTCGTAATTTATAGAATAATGAAATTAAAAATAGCCGTTTTACCGGGCGACGGAATCGGTCCGGAAATTGTTGCGCAGGCTTTGGAAACGGCCAAAGCGGTTTGTAAAAAATTCAGACATGAACTATTTTACAGGGAAGCCTTAGTCGGGGCTACCGCCATCGACACCGTAGGAAATCCGTATCCGGCTGAAACACATGCGATTTGCATGGATTCGGATGCCGTTTTGTTCGGCGCCATTGGCTCCCCGGAATACGACAATAACCCTTCGGCGAAAGTGCGTCCGGAACAAGGTTTGTTAGCCATGCGCAAACAATTGGGTTTATATGCCAACATTCGACCGGTAACGACTTTTCCTTCTTTGATTCACAAATCGCCTTTGCGAACCGATTTGGTAGACGGCGCCGATTTTATGTGTATTCGCGAATTGACGGGCGGAATCTATTTCGGTCGTCCGCAGGGTAGAAGCGAGGATGGGGAAACAGCATACGACACTTGCGTTTATACGGTAGAAGAAATCGAACGAATCATCCGTCTGGCTTACGGTTACGCGCTAAAACGCAGGAAAAAACTGACGGTTGTCGATAAGGCCAATGTGCTTTGCACCTCGCGGCTTTGGCGGCAGGTAGCGCAAAAACTGGAAAAAGAATACCCCGAAGTAGAAACCGAATATATGTTTGTGGACAATGCCGCCATGCAAATTATCCAATGGCCGAAGCGTTTCGACGTGATGGTCACCGAAAACATGTTCGGCGATATTTTGACCGACGAAGCTTCCGTAATTACCGGTTCGCTGGGAATGTTGCCGTCGGCTTCCATCGGCACCCATACTTCCGTGTTCGAACCCATTCATGGTTCTTATCCGCAGGCTACCGGGAAAGATATTGCCAATCCTTTGGCGACTATTCTTTCGGTTGCATTAATGTTTGAATATGCTTTCGACCTACAGGCCGAAGCAAAAGCTGTTCGCAAAGCTGTCGATGCTTCTTTGGTCGAAAAAATTGTTACGGAAGATATTGCCGCAGGCGGGAAAGCATATAAAACTTCCGAAGTCGGGAAATGGATTACAGATTATCTTTATTAACGCCGTATTTTTCCTCACAATGCTTAACTCCTTTCGGCTCAACGTGGATGACAATATCATAAATATTATCAACAGATTCTTTGATAGTATCTTCCACTTTTTGGGCAATCCGGTGCGCCTCGGTTAAGGAAAGATTTCCGTCAACTTCGATGTCCAATACAATATTATACAGGTTTCCCGTATGGCTGGAGCGAATTCGATGCGGATTCGATGCACCCTGCACTTTTTCAACGGCGTTGATGATTTCTTTGTAGATAGTCGTATCCCGTATTCCATCCATCAAAACCACATTGGCGTCCCGAAAAATTCCAATGGCGGAATAAATTATGTAAATACTTATTAACAAGGCAATTATCGGATCAAGAATCGGCAAATTAAGCAGAAATGTAAAACCAAGTCCCAATAACACGCCTATCGAAATAATCACGTCGTTCCGCATATTGACGGCATTGGCTCTCAGCATGGATGAATTTACCCGTTTTCCTTGCCGGAACTGGTAAAGCGCAAGCAATAACTTACCCACAATTGATACAATCGTTACCCAAATCGCTATCGTAAAAGGAAGTTCGGTAATTTCCCCGTGAATAATTTTACCGATAGAAGTGATGAACATCTGTCCTCCCATAAAGAAAATCACAAACGACAATACCGTTGAAGCGATATTTTCCGCTTTTTCATGCCCATACACAAATTTTGAATTGGGAGGACGGCTGATAATCGGAGTCACAATCAATATAACCAAAGACGTAAAAACGTCGGAAGCCGAATCCAAACCGTCGCTCAATACGGCCAAACTGCCCGAAATAATTCCCACGACAATCTTCAACAGGGATAGCAATACATTGCCGATCACACTGATCCAAGAGGTGAGAAGCATGATTTTTTCTCGATCTTTGTTCATGTAAGAAATCTTGCCGTCTAATAAACAATGTGGCAAAATTACAATATTTTTTTTAATTGTACAAAAGCGATCCTGTAGGCAGGGCAAATTTGCCGCGTCCTACAAAACTTCGTTTAGCCCGACGTAGGGGCAAGGCGCGCCTTGCCCCTACGTCGGGCGGAGCATTTGGTTTTATTTCGACTTTTTTACAATGCACATTTCCTTGTTAAATACGACTATCGGATCCTTCTGGTCGAAATCGTTCAGGTAAAGATTAGCAAAAACCTGGCTTGTCAGATTACCTATAGGGATACCCACTTTCCCGCCTGTACTAAACAATGATTTATTTGCAGGCAAACC
>JAISWH010000052.1 GCA_031271125.1 Dysgonamonadaceae bacterium | reverse complement strand
TTATTACTTCACCAGGGAACATTAATACGGTGAGAGCCGGCGATACCCTGCGATTAACGGCGCGCGTACTGCCGGACACTGCATCTAACCAAAAATTGGCGTGGAGTGTGCCTTGGAATAGTTCATTGACAGCCGGGAAAGCGGTTGTCAACGACACAGGGCTGGTGGTTGCCGTTAAACCCGGTGGTAGTGTTACGGTTCGAGCAGCTGCTATTGATGGATCAGGCGTTTACCGGGATTTCGCTTTGATGGTTCTGCCTACCGGTCTAGCCACAGGTATCAGCGTTTATCCCGAAACCGGCCAATACTCTATAAATATAGGAAAATCACTTCAACTGATTGCAGAAATCGAACCGGTAACTGCATACCAAAATGTTAATTGGGAGATTACCGCCGGTGCCGAGAACGTATTGGTAAGTGCTGCTGGCGTTGTAACCGGAGTAGCCACAGGGACTGCCCGGGTAAAGGCTACAACTACAGTATCTAATCAAGCCGATTCGGTTGATATTACTGTTACCAACAGCAGCATCGCTGCTATGCCGCAGGATACAGTTCGAATAAATGGGAGTGGCGCTAACACATATCTAACTTATGACTACGGAGGTACACGTTGGATGATCGAAAACTCTCGGGAAGGCACGGCCACCGCCATCGGCTTTAAAGACAGCGACAACAACATCAAGGGGCAAAATCACTATTATACCAACACACAGGCTCAAACGGCTTGCCCGCCAAATTACTCTTTGCCGACGGTAGAAGACATCAATAAACTCTTTGTCTATCTGCTGTTCGGTAGCGAGAACGAACTATACCCATGGTCTATTTTTGAATTGGTGGGTCAATACTGGGAGGGCGTCGGCTGGGTCGATTACGGTATGAGCAATGTCCTATGGGTTAACGGAGCACCAATGGTATACTACTATAGTTTTACCAATAGATCCCTTCTTGTGGATACACTCCCGGGGGCAACAAATCAGGCCAGTGTTAGGTGCGTGTTTACTGGCCCATAAAGTCTGTACATGCGGCTACAGGTGTGCTGTGGGTCGATGCTGTCGGCCCAATTATACTTTGCGCGGTTTAAGATAGTGAGTTTAAAAATTTGAAGGCGTCCTGTGGTTACAGTAGCCCGGCAATAGGTAAGATATTAAGTATTCATTACAACACAGATTCAAGTAACCAATGCAACTTTTTTATAAAACCATTCTATAGGCGCATCAAAGTTATACTGTGCGCGGCATGGTTTTGTGTATAAATGAGTTGACGAGTAGACAAGTTGACAAGTAAACGAGTTACTGCTCTTTATACCCTGTTTACTCGTCAACTTGTTTACTCGTTTGCTCAAATTTTTAAACCAAATTTTTGGGAAAATTCGTAGGGTATTCCTGTGGCGAAGTCAGGAGTCGGGAGCCTCTGCCGAGCTTGGGTTAAGAAATAAGTAGCTATAAATTTTATTATCCTTGTACCCAGCGATTCAATGTGCGATTTTCCACATCAAAATCTGCGCCCACCTTGACAATTTTTTTATTGCTTACGGCATATTGGGCGGCGTATTTGCGTTCATCAATCTGTTTCAAAGCATTTTCGGCTGTTTCTTTTCCGTTCAGTTTGAACTCGAAGATAAAAATAGTGTCACCGGCAACCACCACCGCATCGGCGCGACCAATGGCGCTACTCACTTCGGTTTGTATAAATTGTCCCATTAACTTGAACAGCAGGTAAAAAACCGTTTGATAATGCTTTTCTTCCTTGTTGTTCAGTTCGCTGGGAATACCGTCAAAGAAGGCTCGCAGGCGGGTCATGAAACCGTCCACGTTACAGGCTCGCAGGTCGCGAATGAAATGGCTGATGGAAAAGTCATTTGACATTTCCCTACCCGGCATATAGGCAGGTATCAAACGCCTGATAAAGCCGTATTTTACTTCTTCATTTGGGAAACCCAGCGTGTATTCGTTAAATTCCCGGTCATATCGCTTGATGGTCAGATAACCGCTTTGATACAGGATTGGTACGGGATTTTCGTCTCCCGCCTGATAATCCGTTATCAAATCCGACGGCATTTGAACATCGTTTTCCAAACTTCTCACGTTAAAGTCAATATCCCGCAACATACGAATCAGGAAAGTCGGAGTGCCGGTCTCAAACCAATAGTCGCCGAAATCCAGCTTTGCAAAGGTATTCAACAGGCTGAACGGATTGTATATGTCTTCACTTACTTTGGAAAAATGGTAACCGTCATACTGTTTTTTTAGTTCGGCAAGCGTTTCATTATAAGTCAGTTCCTGTTTTTCGGCAAGAGCCGTTATTTCCGGCTGAAAATTTCCGGTAAGTTCCGTTTCGGAAATACCGCAAATACCGGAAAACCGGTTGTCCATACTTATATCCTGTAACTGATTCAAGTCGCTGAAAACGCTGACTTTCGAGAATTTGGTAACACCGGTTAGGAAAACGAAACGCAAATGAGTATCGGCGCTTTTCAGAATACCGTAAAAACTTTTTAAGATATTACGAATTTCCTCATGGAGCTTAATATCATCCATCGTATTAACCAGTGGCTTATCATATTCATCTATCAATACTACCGCTTTGCGACCGGTTTTTTTGTAGGCTTGGGTTATCAATTGGCCTAAACGTTGTGACGCTTCTTCCAATGTGTTTTCTACACCCCATTCCGTTTCATACTCGCCAAGAATAACTCCCAAGCTGTTTTCAAACGTTTGTATGTTTTTATAGACACTTTTATTCATATCTATATGAAGCACAGGATATTCCACCCACTCCCTTTCCAATTCCGCAATAGCCAGGCCTTCAAACAATTCCTTTTTGCCGAGAAAATAGGCGTTAAGTGTAGAAAGGAAAAGGCTTTTGCCGAAACGGCGCGGGCGTCCGAGAAAATAGGGTGCATCACTCTGAAGCAGTTTATAAATATACGCAGTTTTATCCACATATATATTATTACCTGTACGCAATTTCTCAAAATCCTGTATGCCGATGGGCAATTTCCTATTGCTTGACATCATTCTGTTATTTAATAGTTTAGTTTGAATGACAAATTTACGAATGTTTTTTTGAATTCGCCCGGGGTAAATAAAAAAATTTGGTTATTCTTCTAATAATAGTTAACTTTGCTCTGTTATTCAAAGTTAATATAATTATTTTTGCCGGAATAAAAGAGATGAAAAATATTTTAATCATTGAAGACGTTGTAACTTTCGGATTGATGCTTAAAACATGGTTTACAAAGAAAGGATTTGAGGTAAAAACGTCTTTAAGTGTGACTGATGCTAAAAAGGAAATCGAATCATGCCGGCCGGATTTGATTATTTCAGATCTGCGTCTTCCTGATGGAAGCGGCTTGGATTTGCTGAAATGGACAAAAGATAAATATCCCGAAATCATTATCATCATGATGACTAATTATGCGGATATTCAAACTGCGGTGGAATCTATTCGTGCGGGGGCTTATGATTATATTGCCAAACCGTTTAATCCCGAAGCGCTGATGGAAAAAATAAATATACTCAGTGCTTCCGCCGGCACAAAAGATAAAAAAACATCGCGAACAAGTAAAAATACCGGTACTGCTTCAAATTATGTTCCCGGTAATTCATTGGAATACAAGAAAGTATATGAATATGTAAATTTAGTTGCTCCGACCAATCTTTCCGTTTTTATCAAAGGAGAAAGCGGCGTCGGAAAAGAACATATCGCCCGGTTGATTCACGAAAAAAGCAACCGTTCCTCATCGTCGTTTATTCCGGTTGATTGCGGCGCTATGTCTAAGGATTTATCGGCGAGCGAGTTTTTTGGCCACATCAGAGGCTCGTTTACCGGAGCAATCAACAATAAAAAAGGTCATTTTGAAGAGGCCAGCGGCGGAACTTTATTTTTGGACGAAATAGGAAATCTTTCGCTGGATACCCAAATGCAATTATTGCGGGCGCTTCAGGAGAAAAAAATCAAACCCATCGGAGCAAATAAAGAAATTCCGGTCGATGTGAGAGTGGTTGCCGCGACTAACGAGGACATGGAGAAGGCCATTTCTTTCGGTCGGTTTCGCGCCGATTTGTATCACCGGATCAATGAGTTTGTGATAGAAATACCTACACTTGAAAAATGCAAAGAAGACATTGTTTTGTTTGCCCATCATTTTTTGAAAATTGCCAACAGGGAAATTAATAAAAATGTGGTCGGGTTTGACGAAGAAACATTGAATTTATTTCAAAAATACAACTGGCCGGGGAATATCCGGGAGTTGAGAAATGTGATTTTCAGATTGGTACTCGTTGTCCGGAAAGATATTATCGTTTCGGAATTATTAAAAGAATGTGTTCCTAATATATACCATTACAAGTCGGCCGGAATATGAAAATGACTAAGAATACCCGTTTAATTGTGATTATAGGATATTGCTTTTTATTGATTTTAGCAATATCCGGATTTATCGCCATCTATCTGGAAATGGCAAAATCGTCCGATATGTTAAAAAAAATGGATCCGCAAGAAAAATTAATCGAACTGAGTAACACTTTAAATAACTTGTATTTGGCGGAAGGAACTGCCGTAATCATAACCGGCGTTGACAATGAACACTTGTATTTCGAATATGATTCTTTGATGAATTGTGCATTTGTCCAGATAGATTCCATGAAATCAATCGAAGATAATCCGCAAATACTGTCGGATTTGGATAGTTTGACGACTCTACTCGAAAAGAAGTTGAATAATTTACAGGAAATGATTTATTTAATGAATCAAATCGAAAACAACACCGTTCGTGAAATTACAAATACAATGGTTTCCACTTTCGGAGATACCGGAAAACTCAATGATTTGTTAGTCAATAAGACACAAAATATACAAGACACTTCAAAAATAATTACCGGGAAAAAAGGAATTCTCAAACGGATTAGTAATGTTTTTAAACCCGATCCGGTGGATACGCTTACTCATATTAAAAAAAGCAGTTCTTCCCGCCATGACGAGTTAGCCACTCCTTATGTTTCGGATACGCTTGTCAGCTACATAAAAAAAACAAGTTGGGCTGCCGAAAAGAAAAATGCAAAAATAATCAGGACTTTGGTTGACCGGCAAAATGAATTTCATTTGATAAACGGGCAAACAAGCACAAAAATCGACCAAATTGTAAGTAAAATAAAAATTACCGAGTATCAAAACAGTTTGGATGCTTTAAATGAAAGAAACAAGTCGTTGGTAAAATCATTCGGTTTGGTAATCCTCGTCGGATTTTTGGCTTTTATCGTGGCTGTTTTTTTCGTGTCATGGACGTTAAAATCAATAAATGTGGGAATTGAATTGCAAAAAAAGATACAGGATGCTAAAAAATCGGTAGATAAATTATTGATTTCCCGCGAGCAACTGATTTACACGATTACGCACGACATTAAAGCGCCTATCAGCTCTATCATAGGCTTTCTCGATCTGTTGTCGGGGGAAAAAATTTCCCGGAAGCAACAGTATTTTGTAAAAAACATGTATTTGTCGGCGACTCACATTATCGATCTGGTAAAGAATTTGTTGGATTTCCAATCTTTGGAAAAGAATCAACAGGAGGCGAGCGCCTTGGCTTTTTCCCCTTATGTGTTGGTAAACGATATTTACGTTAGTTTTCTTCCGCTTGCTCAAAAGAAGAAACTGATTTTTAAATTCAGTTCAATGATTCGGGAAGATAAAAAATACACCGGCGATCCCTATCGTATCAAACAGATATTGAATAATTTAATTTCCAATGCCATCAAATTTACGCCGGAAAATGGCCTGATCAGTATTCGGGCTTCCATTGAAAAAGGAGATGTATTCCGCGTTTCCGTCAAAGATTCCGGCCCCGGCGTCAGCGAAAAAGACAAAAATCGTATTTTTGAAGAATTTATTCGTCTGGAAGAGACCAAAGAAACTGTAGAGGGTACCGGTTTGGGACTGACTATTTCCAAAAAACTTTCTTCGCTCTTGAACGGGAACATTGAAATCAGATCACAAAAAGGTCAGGGAGCCAACTTCGTTTTGACGGTTCCGCTTATTTCCGGTCTGAATGAATCGGCTGTAACGCCGGACGATAAAACAATACACATTCTTTTCGTGGATGACGATGCGGTGCAACTGAATCTTTTATCGGAATTGATGAAAAGAGCGGGATTGTCGTATGTTTGCTCTATGAGTTCTCTTGATGCTCTGAAACTGCTTGAAAAGGAAGTTTTCGATATTATTTTTACAGACATACAAATGCCTGATATAAAGGGATTTGAATTAGTAAAACGTATTCGCGAATCCTCATATCCCCAAGCGAAAACGATTCCTGTTATCGGGCTTTCGGGGGATTCCCGGTGGATGGAAGATAATCCCGAACAGGGATTTACCGATTTTCTGTCTAAACCATTCAGTGAGGAAGATATTTTGAGAATCATCGAAAAATATACGAAAAAAACCGTAAATTTTGCCGAAACTTTTGATTTGAGTAATCTCGAAAATCTGTTGGAATACGCTTCATACGATTGCGAAGCTGCGCTAAACATGGTGGATTCGTTCGTTAACGAAACAAACAGTAATCTGAAATTGTTGGGAAATGCTTTAGACAAAAAGGATTCCGAAACGGTCAAGCAGATTTCCCACAAAATGGGTTCTTTGATGAAGATGCTGTCGGCGCCCGAAATTGTTGAGATATTAAATCTTTTCGAAAAGGGCGAACAATCTGAAAAAAAACAGGTAATTCTGGCAGGTCTGATTGCTAAAAAAATCAGGGAAATCAAAGCGCTTCGCAAAAAATTGAATGATAGAATGTTGGCACCCCCCAGCCCCCTGAAGGGGGAGTTGGGGCAGCAAGTATGAATATGTTGCTGCGGTATCCCCCCTTTAGGAGGTTAGGAGGTAACATAAATAAACCTATAAATTATATTGTAATATGAAAATTTTAATTGTAACAGAAAAACCGTTTGCAGCGGAAGCCGTTCAAAAAATTAAACAAGTCGTTGATAATGCAGGGTTTGAATTTCTTTTATTAGAAAAATATACCGATAAATCGCAATTGTTGGATGCTGTAAAAGAAGTAAACGCCATCATCATCCGAAGCGATATCATTGACGCTGAAGTTTTAGACGCCGCCAAAAACCTGAAAATTGTTGTTCGCGCCGGCGCAGGTTACGACAATGTGGACTTGGACGCAGCTACCGCCCGGAAAGTAACGGTCATGAACACGCCCGGTCAGAACGCTAATGCGGTGGCGGAATTGGCTTTAGCTTTGATGGTTTATTCTGCCCGCAGTTTTTTCGACGGGAGTTCGGGTTCCGAATTATCAGGAAAAAAATTGGGCGTCCATGCCTACGGAAATGTCGGGCGGAACGTAGCTCGCATCGCCAAAGGTTTCGGTATGGAAATCTATGCTTACGACGCTTTTTATCCTGCTGAAGCCATTGAAAAAGAGGGAATTAAAGCGGTAGCTTCTGCTGAAGAATTGTATAAAACCTGTCAGTATGTTTCCTTGCATATTCCGGCAACCGCCGAAACAAAAAATTCCATCAACTATGCTTTATTGGAAAAAATGCCGAAAAAAGCCGTGCTTATCAATACCGCTCGCCAGGAAGTAATCAATGAAGCCGAATTGGTAAAAATCATGGAAGAACGCCAGGATTTCAAATATCTGACGGATATTATGCCCAAAAACGATGCGGAACTGAAAGAAAAATTCCCGAAGCGCTATTTCTCTACGCCTAAAAAAATGGGTGCACAGACTTCGGAAGCCAACAACAATGCGGGAATTGCCGCAGCTAATCAAATCGTGGATTTTTTCAAAACGGGAAATACAAAATTTAAAGTGAACGGTGAATAGTGAACAGTGAAATATGAACTTAAAACTTCGCCTCACGATAACTCAGTTCCTCGAATTTTTCATTTGGGGTTCGTGGTTGATTTCTTTTGGTAATTACATGTTCAGCATGGGTATGGGCGACAAAATCGGTACGTTGTTTGCGACGGCCGGCGTTGCCTCATTCATCATGCCGACGATTGTCGGAATTATTGCCGACCGGTGGGTTAATTCCGAACGGCTGCTGGGTATTTTGCACCTGCTCGGCGCTTGCTGTCTTTTTGCGGCGTCGCGGGCAACCGGATTTGAGCAGCTTTATTTGTACATGTTCCTGAATGCTTTGGTTTTCATGCCGACCATCGGACTGAGTTATTCCGTCTGTTACAGCATTATGGCCAAAAACAACCTGGATACGGTGAAAGATTTTCCGCCGATACGTTCCTGGGGAACAGTCGGATTTATCGTTGCCATGTGGATTGTCAATCTGGCGGGGTGGGGGACAAGTTCCAATCAGTTATTGTTGGCGAGCGGTTCCGCTTTGTTCTTCGGGATTTACGCATTTACGTTGCCTCCCTCTCCGCCGACTCGCGCACAGAAAGGTAGTTCCCTGATTTCCGTTTTAGGCCTGGATGCATTGGTTTTGTTGAAAGAAAAGAAAATGGCATTATTTTTCTTTTTTGCCGTTCTGTTGGGTATTTGCCTGCAAATCACCAATTCCTACGGAAGCACATTTCTCGGTAGTTTCGGGGCCGATTATCCCGATTCGTTTGCCGTCAGGTACAACAATATTTTCATGTCTATTTCCCAAATATCGGAAGCCTTGTTTATTTTAGCCATTCCGTTTTTCTTGCGCAGGTTTGGTATTAAAACCGTAATGTTAATGAGTTTGGGCGCATGGATTTTGCGTTTCGGGCTGTTTGGGGTAGGTAATCCCGGCGCCGGAATGATTTGGCTGACGCTTTCGATGATTATCTACGGCATGGCTTTCGACTTTTTCAATATTTCAGGTTCGCTGTTTATCGAAAAAGAAACGCCGGCGAAATTCCGTTCCAGCGCTCAAGGGATGTTGATGATGGTGACGAACGGATTGGGGGCGATTATCGGTAATTATGGGGCGGAAAATGTGATTAATCATTTCACCAAAGATAATGTTACCGATTGGCCGGCTTGCTGGTTTATTTTTGCCGGATATGCTTTGGTCATCGGGGTTTTATTTGCGATTTTTTTTGAGTATGAACGGGAATGGGTTTAAAATATGTTTGTAAATTAGTGAGAAGAAATCAATGTAATATCCTCAACCGTAACCGGAAGCCGCTTCTCATAAACCGGCCGGCAACCTTGGGATGTGATGACGATATCATCTTCCAAGCGAATGCCGCCGAAATCATAAAAATCTTTCAATTTATCAAACCGGATGAAATCGGCATTGATTTTCTCCGCTTCCCATTTTTCAATCAACTGCGGAATAAAATAAACGCCCGGTTCGACGGTTAAAACATGCCCGGGTTCCAACCGTTTGCCGAAGCGCAGGCTTCTGTAACCAAACAGTGTATCCCGCTTCGTTTCTTCGTCATAACCGACTAAGGTTTCGCCTAAATTTTCCATGTCGTGAACATCCAATCCCATGGCATGACCCAATCCGTGCGGCATGAACAAAGCCGGAACGCCGGCCTCAAGCGCCGCCTCCGTATCTCCCGTTACCAATCCAAGGTCGCGCAAACCTTCAAAGATAATACGATAAGCGTTGCGATGCACGCTTTTGTAAGTAATGCCCGGTTTAGCCATTGCTATTGAGTCGTTTAAGGCTTTCAGGACAATGTTATGGATATTTTTCTGCCGTTCGCTGTATTCGCCGCCAACAGCGGTTGTTCTTGTAAAATCGGAAGCATAATAATTCAGGTTTTCCGCGCCGGCGTCGCACAACATGAGCCGTCCGGTTTTCAGTATTCCGCTATGGTCGTGATTATGAAGCGTTTGACCATTCATCGACAAAATGGTTGGAAACGAGACCCTATTTCCGACCGAAATAGCCAAACCTTCCATCGTTCCGGCAATTTCCCGTTCGGACACGCCCGGCTGGCACATTTTCATAGCGACAATATGCATCGCATAACCCATTTTTCCGGCGTCTTCCAATTCCGTCAATTCTTCGGCCGATTTAATCAAACGCATTCGGATAATGGCTTGGGTAAGCTCAAGCGAAAAACCGGACGCAATAGAATCGACCTTTTTTTCTAATATCTCACTTAAAATCAATTGATTCCGGTAACGATATGGCTTTAAATAGTGAATCATCCGCTTGGCTTTCAAACCGTTTCCGATAATCGTCGCTAACTCTGCGAAAGGCAGGATCCGGTCGATACCCGCTTCTGCCGCCCGTTCTTTCAGGGAGGGCAGATTTCCCATCCAAATGACGTCGTCAATCGTCAACTCATCGCCAAGTAAATACTCTTTATTTTGTTCGACGTCAAGAATATAAGCCAAGTTGGGCGTGTCAAGCCCGACATAATAAATAAAGGAACTGTCTTGCCGGAATGTATAGTCATTCCCTGCATAATTCATAGCGGCTTCGCCGTTTCCCAACAACAGGACAATACCTGATTTCACTGATTTCTTCAATTCCTCGCGTCTTTTGACGTAAATTTCTTTGTTAAACATAATGGTATTCTTTAGAATTTGCAATAACGAAGTAAAGTTATAATAAATTCGTCAAATAAAGCTACCTTTGTAGAATAAAATTCAATTTATCATGCAGAAATTAGATTTAACAGGCATTAAAAACATTGTATTTGATTTGGGTGGCGTTATTATTACTTTAGAGCGGGCGGAAGCTGTGCGCCGCTTTAGGGAAATCGGAGTGAAAAATGCGGAAGAATTATTGGATGTTTACCATCAAAACGGTATTTTTCTCGAACTGGAAGAAGGTAAATTAACCAAAGAAGAATTTTACGAGGCTTTACAAAAAGAAGTCGGCAGATACATACCTGCTGAGGTTATCGACCACGCATGGCTGGGCTTTATGAAAGACGTTCCCGAACACAAATTGGAAATGCTGGAAACATTAAGAAAAAACTATAAAATATATTTGTTGAGCAATACCAATTCGGTGATTATGGATTGGGCTAAATCTCCCGCCTTTTCGTCGCAAGGCAAAAGTATCGACCGGTTTTTTGACAAGATTTATGCCTCCTATCAAATCGGATACACTAAACCTGCCCCGGAAATCTTTGAATTTATGTTTGCCGACGCCGGCATCGTTCCTTCCGAAACTTTATTTATAGATGATGGCATTGCGAATGTCGAAATGGGTAAAAAATTAGGAATGAAAACTTATTTGGCAAAAAATGGGGAGGATTTTCGGTATATTTTTAAAGATTGATTAGAAAAAATAACATAGCGCTGTTTTTTGAAATTATTAATCGTAAGGGGTATTACCAAATAATCAACCCGCCACAAACAACGCCGTAGCCAAAGCCTCCCCCTCCGCCCCGCTTGCCGTAACAACCGAAACCGTCCTTTGCCCCTCAACATATTTCCCTGTTTGAGGATTAATGATGTGCTTGCGTCCGGGAGTCTCATTTCCGGAAGTAGTAAGACATTCGTTTTTAAGAAGATATTCTTTCCCGGTTGCGGCTACGGTTACTTTCCAGCCGTCACCCTTGGGATGATTGCCTGTGGCCATCACCGAACTGTTGCCTATATTGACTAAAGCATTGTCTATCGAATGGGTTTGCAATATTTCCCTTACTTTGTCCAAAGCATAACCTTTCAAGAATCCGGATAAGTCAAGGCGAAGTCCCTGTTTTGTAAAATAGATTGTCGAATGGGCTTCGTCAAGGATAAGCGATTGGAAAGTTTCGGCATTGTAATGATCCGAGCGGATAGAAATATCGAAACATCCGTCTGTTTTTTCATGGTAAATTTTACACAATGCAATCATTTGAAACAATTCGTCGCTCACGGTAATTGGTTTAAGATGAGCGGTTTGGTTTAACTTCCCTAATTCGGAAGTCGAATCAAAAAAATTAGCCCTCATTTCCAAACGATGTAATGCGTCGGAAATGAGGGTAATGACATTGCGTAATGCTTCTTCCGGTTTGCCGTAAAGCAAAATATCAACACGCGTGTGCATGGCGGTAAACCATCCGTACAACAGTCCTTGATTATATACGCTTTGGACGCCTGAGTACATAAAAGAAAAGACGAATCACCGTCCAGAAAACATACAACACAACGGTCAAAACAAGTATGTATCCCAACATGGAAAACAATTCGGTATAGGAAGTTTTATAACGAATGATTGCGTACAGATTTATCAAATTGGCGATAATAAAACAAACTACCAAAGTGATAATTTCAGTCTTTTTTCTTTTTGCGGTAATCACTGTATCTTTCATACTTTTTCCTCCTCGTTTTCATTGATGGGTTTTCTGCTGTGGTTCAGATAATTCAGTTTGTATTCTTCGGGGAAAGTCAACATGCGGCCTTCCTGCAAAGCCTGATCGCCCCAAAGAGCGAGCGCACTTGCATAATAACATTCTTCGGCGATGTTTTCGGGCTGTTTACGCGTAATCACAGCTTCCGCGAAAGCGGCGGTCAACAAATCGGTGCCGTCGCCGTCGGGACGTTTGCCGGTAATATATTCGCCCTTGTTCGGCTGAGCGGTTTCGGGCGCCCAACTTGTTCCGGCAAAGGGCAAAGTATCAAACAGATTCTGTTCGATTTCGGTTACCATTTGCAGGAATCCGGGAGCAGGCGCGACTTCTTCGAAAAAATATTTGCCTTTTTCCGGCTCTACGGTTCCCAAATGTCCGAGTATTTGTTCTTCCAGTCCGTAGAATTTGTTGGAAATCACCGAATCGAAATTGATTTTTACGCCGTTATCCATGACATAGATACAACTTACATTGTCGTCCACTTCGCGGCCATCTTTCCAGAAAGTGATCGCTCCGTGTCCCATGACGGTATCGGGCAGACGACGCAACGCCCAAGTCCCGATTTGCAGTTGGTGGCAAGCCAGTTCGGTCATCAAACCTTTGGAATATTCGCGATATAAACGCCAATTGATATGCCGTTCCAATTCGGGGGACGGAACCGGACGCCGCCAGTCATTATTGCGGTACCAAAAAGTACGAATGCCTTCTATATCGCCAAAAACGCCCGAATGAATCATTTCCATCGCTTTGATATAGCGCGGATCGAAAAGACGTTGTTGACCGGCGAAAAAAATCAGTCCGGTTTCCCGGTGCTTGTTGTACATTTTGAAACACTGTTCGATATCGTATCCGGTGGATTTTTCGCAGTAAACATGTTTTCCTGCGTCGAAAGCATCCATCGTTATCCGGAAATGCGTATGAAGGGGCGTTGCAATGACAACTCCTTCTACTTCCTTACTTTCCAGCAATTTACGATGATCCCGATACACTTTGGCTTGAGGCGCTATTTGCAAAGCCGCATCAATGGACGGCTGATAAATATCACAAATAGCTACAATTTCAACCTTGGGATTTTGGCAAAGGAAATTCATCAAAACCTGTCCCCGCGAACCCGGCCCGATAATTCCCAAACGAGCTTTTTCGCCGACTGTCTGCTTCTTTTCGGAAAAAACGGATAACCAAGGCGTTGCGGCAAGCATAAGGCCGCTTCCTGTAATTCCTGCGTTTCTCAGGAAATCTCTTCTATTCATCATACATAATTAATGTGAGTTTATGGATACTAAATAAATTTAAGTGCAAATATAACGAAAATATATTATATTTCACACGGTAATAAACAAGTTGACGAGTTGACGAGTAAACGAGTTACGGCTCTTTATACCCTGTTTACTCGTTTACTTGTTTACTTGTCAACTTGTTTACTTGTTTACTCGTCAACTTGTTTACTCGTTTACTAATTTTCTATCCCACGCATAGTTTACCTTCCTATAAAAACAAATCATCCAATACAATTTCGGAATTTACTTCGCCGGAATATTCGTTTTGAAGAATGCCGAGTGGCGTTATCAGGGTCAGGTGTATGGCTTTTCGCGATTTTGTACTTTGCCGTAACACCTCCATTTTGTTCAGCAAATTACGCCATGTGCTTTTATCAATCGCATATATACCTTTTGCAAATTTCATCTCGCACAGATTGATTACGCCATCGTTTCTATCAATCAGCAAATCAATTTGAACTTTGCTGCCGTTATACGCGCCAACCCATGAGGCAGCATTGGTCAGAACTCCCGAAATACCCAATTTTCGTTTGATGAGCGGCAAGTGATATAGGCAAATTTGCTCGAACGAAAAGCCCGACCAGGCGCGATGTTGCGCATTATCAATCAGGTGAGACCAATAATTTTCGTCGTTATGCCGTATATTGTCGATGAAATTGAAGTAAAAAAGCGTGTAAAAATCAACCAATTGATATATCGTATTTTTCTCTTTTTTATCAATATTACGATATTTCCTGATAAAACCGCTGAGTTCGAGATCGCGCAAAAGCTTGGTAAAACCGCCGCCATTTGTATATTTTGTGACGGACAATATTTCATCGCGCGTCAATCCCTTCTTCTTACTGCCCATCGCTTTCACTACCTCGATGTATCTTTCCGAATGATTGAACAGCGATTGATAAAGCGACAAAAATTCGTTTCGCAAGGGAGCATCTTCGGCAAATAAAATGGCGTCAACATTTTGAGGTAAACTCAGGTTTTTTTTGAAAAAATTCAAATAATACGGAATCCCGCCAAAAATCATATAAACTTCGGCTATCTGTTTCCGGGTTAATGCAATATGTTTTTCTCTGAAAAAATCCTCACATTCTTTTAGTGTAAACGGCTTTAAATAAATCTGTTGAGTTATGCGGTTGTGAAGCCCTCCGCGATTGTTAATGAGTTTGTCGAACATCCACGAGGTAGCCGAACCGCAAACAATCAGCAAGATGTCTTTTCGCGCCGACGCCCATTTGTTCCAAAACAATTCCAGGGCTTGAATAAAACCCGATTTTGACGTGTCCATCCAGGGTAATTCGTCTAAGAAAACGATTTTTTTGCCTTTGTTTTTTGTATGTTCCAGCAGAAACTCCAATTTATGGAAAGCGTCGAACCACGAATTTACGGGAGTATTCGGAAGCGTTGCCGTTTGATTGAGTGCAAAATTAAATTCCGCCAGTTGGCTTTCCTTATCGGAGTTCGCAATTCCTGTATGGTAAAAATCAAACTTGTTATCAAATATTTCACGAACCAAAAACGTTTTTCCTACTCTCCTGCGCCCATAGACAACTACAAATTCAGACGAATCGGAATTTATAAATTCTTGAAACTGATTGTGTTCTTTATCTCTGCCAATAATTTTCATAATGGATACTGCTTTATTTTTCACTGCAAATATACACAAAAAAATAACACTTTAAGCGAAAAATAAAAATTATTTTCCGCTTAAAGTGGGGTAAAAATGATAGTTAGAGCGAAAAATAAAAATTATTTTCCGCTTAAAGTGGGGTAAAAATAGCACTTAGAGCGAAAAATAAAGAGTAAATATAGTGATAATGCATCCTCAACATTCAATTTTTCCCGGATAATAATTTATTGTAAACCGCTTCATTTGAGATGATCTCAATCGCTTTATTATAAGCCTCGGCGATTTCCGTATTTAACACTTGATGATATTCGCTTTCGCCGAAAATATCCCGGGCAACTAAAGCTTTAATCTGAGCTTTGATGATTGAGCCGGATCTAACCAAATCCTTAGCAATACGATCTTCTGTTAATCTTTCGTCTTTGTTTTCCGTCGTATCCTTTTTATACAAAGCCATCAGATCGTTCATCATTTGATTCGTTACTACAAATTTCTTATTAAAATCCTCAAACGCAGGATATTGCTTTTTGTATGCAGTACGCTTGGCGTCAATGAGTTGAGTCGTATATTTGTATGTAATTCCGTTCGAATTCAATTCTCTCAGGAGCGTAGACCAACGTATTGTGTCCACAGGCACAAAATAATCGGGCATGATTCCTCCGCCTCCATAAACGGTGCGTTTATCGACTAATGTGCTGAATTTCAAAGAATCCGGAAAATGAATACTATCGGCCGAAATCATTTCGCCACGATTATAACGGTCAATCAAATCTTTGTTGTAACTTTCCTGGTTACCGTTTTCGTACGGTTTTTGAATCGAACGTCCGGTTGGCGTATAATAACGCGCTGTGGTAAGACGGATCATCGAGCCGTCGGGCAACGGAACCGGCCGTTGTACCAAACCTTTTCCGAAGGTTCTTCTTCCAACAATCACGCCTCGGTCCCAGTCTTGTATAGCGCCCGAAACAATTTCGCTGGCCGAAGCCGAAGATTCGTCCACAAGCACGACCAATCGTCCGTTTTGCATATCGCTTTTATTGGTTGCCAGCGCATTTTCCCTTTTCTGGTGAACGCCTTCGGTATATACGATCAATGCGCCTTGTTTCAGAAATTCGTTGGATATTTCGATAGCGGCGCCTAAATAACCGCCGCCGTTGCCCTGTAAATCAAGAATCAGGTTTTGCATACCTTGTTTCACCAATTTGTCGAGCGCGCCTTTAAATTCATCGTGGGTAGTAGCCGAAAAACGGTTCAATTTGATGTAACCGGTTGTCTTATCGACCATGTAAGAAGCATCCAGACTGTAAATGGGTATTTTATCCCTTATAATTTTGAAATTCAATAGCTTGGGTTCTCTGTTCCGGAGTACTTTCACGTTCACCGTAGTGCCTTTGGGACCACGAAGGCGCGACATAACATCCGTATTTTTTATTTTTACGCCGGCAATCAAAGTGTCGTTTACCTGAATAATACGGTCGCCGGTCAAAATTCCTACTTTTTCGGACGGCCCGCCGGGAATGACCTGGACAACATAGAGCGTATCGGTCAGCATGTTGAACTGAATGCCTATTCCGTCGAAATTTCCCTGCAAAGGCTCATTCATTTCCTTCACTTCTTCGGGAGTCATATAGTTGGAATGAGGATCTAATTTTTCGAGAAGGCCGATGATGGCGTCTTCAGCTAATTTATTGCTGTTGAGTTTATCAACATATAAATTTTCGATGGCTGTTATGGCTATATCCACTTTTTGCGCAGCTTTAGAAGAGGGGGCATTTCCGAAAAAGATTTTGTTTTGTCCGTAAGAACATGCAGTTATAGTTAAAATCAACATGCATGCAAAAACTAATTGTTTCATTTCTGTGTATTTATTTTTTATATTCATTGATACCTAATTTTTTTGGAACAAAATCATCAATCGATTTTCCATGTACCCATAATTCCCTGACTATGGAGGAACTGATGTATGAATATTCCGGATCTGTAAATAAAATAACGGTCTCTAAGTTTGATATTTCACGATTTACGTTGGCTATGTTTTTCTCGTATTCAAAATCGCCGACCGACCGGATTCCCCGCAAGATAAATCCGGCTTCTCGGGCTTTTGCAAAATCAACAGTCAAGCCGGTGTAGGTCTCGACCCGAACTTTCGGATTTTCTTGGAAAAGCCGGGAAATCATTTCCAATCTTTGTTCCGTTGTGAAAATAGCCTTCTTATCCGTATTGACTCCGATGGCGACGATAATCTCGTCAAACAACTGCAATCCCCTTTCAACTAAGGACAAATGTCCCAAAGTGAAAGGATCGAACGTGCCGGGGAATATAGCGGTTTTAGACATCTTCTTCTACTACCAAATTATGAATAATAAAATTTTGTCTTTCCATGGTGTTTTTTCCCATGTAAAACTCCAACATTTCTTTCACCGAATCTTGTTTCCGCATTGAGACAGGGTCTAAGCGCAAGTCTTCGCCGATAAAATTTTTAAACTCTACCGGCGAAATTTCGCCCAAACCTTTGAAACGGGTAATTTCCGGATTAGGGCCTAAACGTTCGATAGCGTTCACCCGCTCTTCTTCGGTATAGCAATATTGCGTTTCCTTTTTGTTTCTGACACGGAAAAGCGGCGTTTGCAGAATGAAGACGTGATTGTTTTTAATCAAATCGGGGAAAAACTGCAAAAAAAATGTGATGATTAACAGGCGGATATGCATTCCGTCCACATCGGCGTCTGTTGCGATGATTACCTTATTGTATCTCAAACCTTCCAAACCTTCTTCGATGTTTAACGCAGCTTGCAACAAATTGAACTCTTCGTTTTTATAAACAATCTGTTTGGTTTCGCCGAAAGTATTCAAGGGTTTGCCGCGGAGACTGAAAACAGCTTGACAATTCGGGTCGCGGCTTTGGGTAATCGAACCGCTGGCGGAATCGCCTTCAGTGATGAAAATGCAAGTATTATCCAAATTTTCGCCTTTGGCGTCGTTGTAATGTAAACGACAGTCTCTCAGTTTTTTATTGTGTAGATTAGCCTTTTTTGCCCTCTCCTTTGCCAATTTGGTTACGCCGGCAATCGCTTTGCGTTCACGCTCCGAATCAAGGATTTTTTTCAGTAACGCATCGGCGGTATCGGGCGTCTTATGCAGGTAATTGTCTAATTCTTTTTTGACAAAATCGCCGATAAATTTGGAAACGGTCGGGCCTCCGGGACCCATGTCTTTGGAACCTAATTTGGTCTTTGTCTGCGATTCGAAAATAGGCTCTTCGACCTTAATGGCTACGGCGGCAATGATTCCCGAACGAATGTCGGAATATTCAAAGTTTTTGGAATAATATTCTTTGATTACCCGCGAAACGGTTTCCTTAAAAGCCGAAAGATGCGTACCTCCCTGCGTCGTAAACTGCCCGTTTACAAACGAATAGTATTCTTCCCCATACTGATTGGCGTGCGTAATCGCGATTTCGATATCCTCCCCTTGCAAGTGAATAATCGGATACAGCGGTTCGGAAGTCATGTATTCGTTCAGCAAATCGACCAGGCCGTTTTTCGAATAAAATTTTTTACCGTTGTAATTGATTACCAGACCCGAATTGAGAAAAACATAGTTTTTCAGTAACGGTTCGATAAATTCTTCCTTGTATTTGAAATCCTTGAAAATTTCTTCGTCGGGAATAAAATTGACCAGTGTACCGTTGGCTTGGTCTGAAGCCTGTATCGGGGAATCCGTCAGCACATGCCCCCGGTTGTACTCGACGGCCTTTGTTTCCCCGTCGCGGAAACTTTGCACCAGCATATAGGAAGAAAGTGCATTAACCGCCTTAATACCAACGCCATTGAGTCCCACCGATTTTTTGAAAGCTTTGGAATCGTATTTGCCACCGGTGTTCATTTTGGAAGAAACGTCGCGCACTTTCCCGAGGGGAATTCCGCGTCCGTAATCGCGAATGGCGACCACGCCTTCGTCAATGGTGACGTCGATGGTTTTTCCATAACCCATCATGTATTCGTCGATGGCATTGTCAAGCACTTCTTTCAGCAGGACGTAAATACCGTCGTCGGCATACGTGCCGTCGCCCGTTTTACCGATGTACATGCCCGGACGGACACGAATGTGTTCCCACCACTCTAATGTCTGAATATGTCCCTCGCTATATTCTACCTCTTTGCCTGAACCATTTATATTTACTTCATTCATAGATGTTTGATGTATGCTCGCCGGATTTTGTGATGTTCCCGTTCAAAAGAATCCCACAGGGTTTGAATTTTATGATTTGTTTCCAGTTCGGGATTACTTTCCGCGAATAAATAACCTATTTTGTTGCAAGTAGTGATCAAATCATTGAAAATTAAAGAATTAACACCTTTGCTTTGGTATTCGGGAAGAATACCGATAATATATAAATCTACTACCTCGTTTTTTCCGTACAATGCTTTTAGCAAATAAATCCAACCGAAAGGCAACAAGTATCCTTTGGCTTTTTGCAAGGCTTTTGAAAGGCTGGGCAGAGTAATACCCACTCCGATAACATCGTCGTTACTATCCAGTATTAACGTCAGCAAATCCAAGCGGAGCATCGGAATGTACATTTTTATATAATATTCGATTTGCTTGGGCGACAATTCGGAAAAACCATACAAAGGCCTATAAGCGGCATTCCACAATTCAAATATCTTGCGGGCGTATGGCCATATATCCCGCGTATGCTTGAATTTCTTTACGTTGAATCCGTATTTTTGCCGGACGATATCCGCAATGCGCTGGTATTTTTCGGGAATCCCGTTCGGGACTGTGATTAAAAACTCTTTCCAATCCTGATCTTTCGCATACCCTAAATTTTCGATATGTTTCATGTAATAAGAAAAACTGTAAGAGGTAGCCATCGTACCCAAACGATCAAATCCCCACACCAAAAGGCCTTCATGATCCAGATCGGTAAAACCCAAAGGGCCTTGAACGCCCTTCATACCTTTGGCAATCGCCCAATTCTCAACGGCTTTGAACAATGCGGAAGAAACTTCTTCATCGTCGATGAAATCAACAAAACCAAAACGGGCGTATTGTTGATTCCATGTTTCATTTGCCCTGTGATTGATGATACCGGCGATTCGCCCTACAATTTGATTGTCTCTGTATGCCAGAAAATAAACCGATTCGCAAAAATCAAAAGCAGGGTTTTTTTTTCTGCTCAAAGTCATCATTTCATCTCCAACCAAACCCGGAACATGATAAGGATTGTCCTTATATAACTGAATGTTGAATTTAACAAATTTCTTTAATTTAAATCTGTTTGTAACTTCCGTAATTGTAACAGCCATTTATCAAATGTTAATGAATTATTGACTTGCAAAGTTAATGTATTTTTGATTATCTGTTTCTTTTTTACCGATTTTTTTTCTGCTTTATATTCAACGTTTCGACTAACGATGAAAAGCCGGCGGCAAAATAAATATAACCTTGTGATACGAATTCGTAAAAACAAATGTATATTTGCAAGATTAAAATTAGAAATCGTGGCACGAGAAACAGAACGCAAATTTTTAGTTTCGGGAAATTTTAAACCCTTTGTTTCCCAAAGTATCCGGATTATACAGGGATATTTATCTTTTGTGCCGGAACGCACAGTTCGCGTGCGGATGGAAGGCGAAAAAGGCTACATCACCGTTAAAGGAATAGGAAGCGACAGCGGAATCAGCCGTTTTGAGTGGGAAAAAGAAATTCCTTTGTCCGAAGCGCGGGAACTCATGAAAATATGCGAACCGGGTATCATTGACAAAACCCGTCACCTGGTTCCGGTTGGGAATCACACTTTTGAAGTAGATGAATTTTACGGGGAAAATGAAGGTTTAACTATTGCTGAAATTGAATTGACGTTGGAAGACGAGGCGTTTGAAAAACCTTTCTGGTTGGGTAGAGAGGTGACTGGGGATGTGAAGTATTATAATTCCATGTTGGTGAAAAATCCTTATATAAAATGGTGAAATATTTATACATTCGGTAATATTTCTTGAAAAAACAGTTCATTATTCAAAGATTTTGAAATTGATGCGGTCAAATACGGGGTCACCTGCAAATGTAAAAAACTTTTTTTCATTTCATGCGCTTGGAAATCGTAAGATTTTCATGTAATTTTGTCGCTATTATACTGCGCGCGACATAAGTTTTGTGCATTGGCGAAGGGCAAAGGGCGAAAGGCAAAAAATGAAATGCGCAGAAAAGAAGTATGATATATCAGGATTAAAATAGTTTAATATGAATAGATTAAGTTTCTTTTTAGTGTTTATGTTGTCTGCTGCTTATTGCGCGGCGCAACAATTACCATCGGTACAATTAAAAGATATTGACGGGAAAACCGTTCATACTGAAAAATTGAATAATGACGGAAAACCGTTTATTATTAGTTTTTTCGCTACTTGGTGTAAGCCTTGTTTGAGGGAACTGGAAGCGATCAGCGAGGTTTATGAAGAATGGAGGGAAGAAACAGGCGTAAAATTGATCGCCGTTTCGATCGACGGCGCTCAAAATTCACTGAAAGTGGGTCCGGCAGTGAAAGCAAAAGGATGGGAATATGAAGTATTGTTAGACCCGAACGGTGATTTCAAACGCGCTTTGGGCGTAAACTTAATCCCTGCCGTTTTTATTATTGATAAGAACGGAAAAATTACCCATTCACGTACCGGATATACCAATGGATCGGAAAAACATCTGATTGAGGAAGTTCGAAAATTAATTGCCGACATTACACTACGCCCGGTCACGATACCGTCGCGGAATTTGTCATAGGTAAATAAATTTTAATGCGTTCCCGTTGAGTTGTATAATTTATACACAAAACATTTGAGATTTTCGAATAAATGTTATACCTTTGCAGGCACAAAATATGATTAATTACTAAAAAACACTTAGAAAAAATGGCTCACGTAATTACTGATGATTGTATCGCATGTGGAACTTGTATAGATGAATGTCCTGTTGGGGCAATATCGGAAGGTGATATTTATAAAATTGACCCGGATATATGTACAGATTGTGGAACATGTGTAGATGCTTGTCCTTCCGAAGCAATAGTGGAGGCATAGACTTTTCATCAAAAAAATGTATAAGACTATCAATTGTTAAGGTTGATAGTCTTTAGTTTATATAAGAAGTGGCTTTGTGAATTTTTCAATAAAAATAAATTTGTTTCTTTTTTTATTAACCAATATCTATTTTTACTTTGTTATTTCAAACAAAATATTTAATTTTGCAACCGAAATCAAATTTAGTGCAAGGATTTAAACTATGTCGGATCCGAAAAAAATCAAAAACGCTTTAATTTCTGTCTTTCATAAAGACGGTTTGGATAATATATTGAAGAAATTGAATGATGAGGATGTTACATTCTTTTCCACCGGAGGTACAAAAGAATTTATTGAGTTGTTGGGTTATCCCTGTACCTCGGTTGAAAGTCTGACGGGCTATCCTTCGATTTTGGGCGGACGGGTTAAAACCTTGCATCCCAAAATATTCGGCGGTATTTTGAACCGCAGGGAAAACGAATCCGACCGGCAGCAGATAGCGCAATACGACATTCCCGAAATTGATTTGGTTATTGTCGATTTGTACCCGTTTTGCGAAACGCTCGCTTCGGGAGCGGAAGAAGATGAAATCATCGAAAAAATAGATATAGGCGGTATTTCCCTGATTAGGGCGGCTGCGAAAAATTTTAAAGATGTAATTATTATTGCATCCAAAGATCAATATGCTCCGTTGGACAATCTTTTGTCGGAAAACGGAGCGGTATCTACCCTCGAAGAACGTAAATGGTTTGCCAAAGAAGCTTTTGCCGTTTCTTCCGGCTATGACACGGCGATATTCAATTATTTCGATGAAGGCGACGGTTCCTATTTCCGTTTTGCCGGGGGGAACGCCAAAATCCTGCGTTACGGGGAAAATCCTCACCAAAAGGGAATTTTCTACGGCGATTTTGAAGCCTTGTTCGAGCAACTTCAAGGGAAAGAAATTTCCTATAATAATTTGCTGGACATCGAAGCGGCCGTTTCTCTAATTTCGGAATTTGACGAACTGACCTTTGCCGTTCTGAAGCACAACAATGCTTGTGGAATCGCTTCCCGTCCGACGGTGAAAGCAGCATGGGAAGCGGCTTTGGCCGGAGATCCGGTTTCAGCTTTCGGAGGAATCCTGATTTGCAATGCACCCATTGATAGAGAATCGGCGGAAGAAATTAACAAAATTTTCTTTGAAGTGATTATCGCTCCCGATTACGATACGGCTGCTTTGGAAATCCTGATGCAAAAAAAGAACCGGATTATTCTCATTCAAAAAGACAATCCGCAGGCAAAACTTCAATTCCGTTCTTTGTTGAACGGAGTTTTGGTGCAGGATAAAGACCGTAGTATTCAAACCGCAGCCGATTTGAAGACCGCGACGCGGAAAACGCCCGAAAGCAATGAAATAGACGATTTGCTGTTTGCCAATAAATTGGTGAAACATACCAAATCTAATGCTATTGTCTTCGCAAAAAACAAGCAACTTTATGCAAGCGGGACAGGACAAACTTCACGTGTCGATGCACTCAAACAAGCCATTGAGAAAGCAAAATCCTTTGGTTTTGATTTGAAAGGAGCCGTCATGGCTTCCGACGCTTTTTTCCCATTCCCGGATTGCGTTGAAATTGCAAACAATGAAGGAATTACGGCTGTTGTTCAGCCCGGAGGTTCCATAAAAGACAATTTATCGGTAGAATATTGTGACACTCATAATATGGCGATGGTGATGACCGGAATTCGCCATTTTAAACATTAAAGAATTATTATGGGATTATTTTCTTTTACGCAAGAAATTGCGATGGATTTAGGAACAGCGAATACGATTATAATCAGCAATGGTAAAATTGTAGTTGATGAGCCGTCTGTAGTAGCATTGGATGACCGTAGCGATAAGATTCTGGCTATCGGCAAAAAGGCGCAACAAATGGAAGGCAAAACGCCTACAAAAATCAAAACGATTCGCCCGCTCCGTGATGGGGTAATAGCCGATTTTAATGCCGCCGAACAAATGATTCGCGGATTAATTAAAATGGTTAACAGTAAAAACCACTTTTTCTCCCCCTCTTTGAGAATTGTAGTTTGTATTCCTTCGGGAAGCACCGAAGTGGAAATCCGCGCTGTCCGCGATTCGGCGGAACATGCCGGCGGGCGGGATGTCTATATGATTTACGAACCGATGGCGGCCGCCATGGGAATCGGCTTGGACGTTGAAGCTCCGGACGGAAACATGGTTGTGGATATAGGCGGAGGTACGACCGAAATTGCAATCATTTCTTTGGGCGGAATTGTTTCGAATAAATCCATCCGTATTGCGGGCGACGATTTGACGCAGGATATTATCGAATACATGGGACGCCAACATAACATGCGTATCGGCGAACGATCGGCCGAATTGATTAAAATCAATGTCGGATCGGCTTTGATTCACCTTGATGATCCCCCAGAAGATTATGTCGTATATGGCCCGAACCGGATGACGGCTTTGCCGATGGAAGTTCCCGTTTCCTATCAGGAAATTGCCCATTGCATTGATAAATCCGTTTCAAAAATAGAAATGGCTGTCTTGGCTGCTTTGGAAAGTACACCTCCCGAATTGTATGCCGATATTGTTCGTAACGGAATTTACCTGGCCGGCGGCGGTGCATTGTTGAAAGGATTGGATAAACGATTGACGGATAAGATTAATATTCCGTTCCATATCGCCGACGATCCGCTTCATGCAGTAGCCAAAGGAACAGGCATTGCTTTGAAAAATATTAATAAATATAACTTCCTGATACGATAATTGAGAAATTTAGTAAATTTTATCCTGAAGAATGTTTATTGGTTGCTATTTTTTCTACTGATTTTTCTTTCTTTTCAGTTGCTCATTCATAATAATGAGTTTCACCGGAGCAAATATCTGTCGGTTTTTCAGGAAATAGCAGGGAGGGTTTATTTGGTTTCCAACAGCGTTGAATCGTACATGAACCTGAAAACGATTAATTCCGATCTGATGCAACGAATTGCTATGCTTGAGCAGGAAGTGAGGAATTATAAAAAAGAAGTGGAAATTTTGTCGGAACTGATTTTCCCCATGGATGTACACGAATATGAAAGCGCTTATTCGAACGCTTTTAGTTTTATTCCGGCTCGAGTCGTGAATAACCAGATTTCGCGAATGGGGAGCAATTATATTACTTTGAACAAGGGGACTTTGGCCGGCGTGAGGGAAGATATGGGCATCTTGTCGCCGAATGGAATTGTCGGAGTTGTCATAAGAGTTTCTCCCCATTTTTCGAAAGTAATACCGATTTTGAATCCTAAATACCAACCGAGTTGTAAAATCAAAGGTACGGATTATTTCGGGACTTTATCGTGGGACGGAAAAGATTCCCGTTATATCTCTTTGAAAGAATTGCCGCAACACGCCGTTTTTAACATCGGGGATACGATTGTAACCAGCGGATTTTCTACGGTTTTTCCGGAAGGAGTGCTTGTTGGCACGGTAGAAGATACTTTTAAGAAAAAAGGCGAAAATTATAATTCGTTAAAAGTGAAATTATTTACTAATTTTAGCGCTTTAAACGAAGTTTTGGTTGTAGTAAACGCACTGAAAGACGAACAATTAAGTATAGAGAAAGTAGAAGACAATGAATAAAGCGGCGATTCAGCGATTCCTGTTATTTATTCTCCTTGTATTATTGCAGGTATGGTTGTTTAACAACATCCATTTGTTTGGAGTTGCCACGCCTTTTGTATATCTCTATTTTGTTTTGAAGCTGCCGGTTAAAATGAATCGCAATACGGCGCTGATGTTATCGGCGCTGATGGGTTTAGTTATTGACCTGTTTGGTTCTACTTTGGGCTTAAACATGTCTGTTATGGTAATCGTCGGATTTTTAAGGTTTTATTTATTGAAACTATTTGCGCCGAGAGATGTTTATGAAGATTATGTGCCTTCGTTTGAAGCATTGGGAAATTTCATGTTTGTGCGCTATGTCGGAGCGATGACTTTGATTCATGTGACGATTCTACATATAATGGAATCGTTTACTTTGTTCGATCCGATAAAATTGGTATCGCAGATTTTGGGTAGTTTTGTTTTGACGGTTTTGCTTATTTGCGCTATTGAAAGTATAAATGTCAAAGGATTCAAGAAATGAGAAAAGAAAATTTTGACGCCGATAAAAGGAAAATGATTATCATTTACGGGATCTGTATCTTGGTTTTGGTTTATATCATACGACTTTTTTCATTGCAAGTACTTGATAATAGCTATAAAGAATGGGCGGATTCAAATGCTTTTCTGAACAAGAAACAGGATCCGCCGCGCGGGGTGATGTACGACCGGAACGGTAAACTGTTGGTTTACAACCAACCTTCTTATGATGTGATGGTCATCATGCGTGAAACCAAAGCGTTTGATACCTCAGCCTTTTGTCGCGCCGTCAATATTGATAAGGAGTATTTCAGGAAGAAATGGGCTGATATGAAAAACCGGAAATCGAATCCCGGCTATTCTTCCTATACGCCGCAATCTTTTCTTACTCAATTAGGAAATAAAGAATGTGGTATTCTTCAGGAATCCATTTACAAATTTCCCGGATTTTATTTGCAAAACAAAACCATTAGAAAATATAATTATCCCAATGCCGCCCATGTCTTGGGATATATTGCCAAAGCCGACAAACAAAATCTGGCCGACGACGAATATTATGTTCGCGGCGATTACATCGGAAAGACAGGTGTAGAAAAACAATATGAGTCTTATCTGCGGGGTACGAAAGGCGTGGAGATTTTGCTACGCGACGCTCATGGCCGTATCAAAGGGAAATACGAAGAAGGAATCCATGACCAGGACCCCATCCCCGGAAAAGACCTAACGCTTTCGCTCGACATTGACTTGCAGGCATACGGTGAGATGCTGATGACTAATAAGTTAGGAAGTATCATCATGATAGAGCCGGAGACCGGCGAAATTTTATGCATGGTTTCTTCACCCTCATACGACCCGTCTATCCTGGTGGGGCGGCAATTCAGCGAAAATTTTGTCAAACTCACCAAAGACCCTTATACGCCATTGATAAACCGCGCTTCGAACGGGACTTATCCGCCCGGTTCGACTTTCAAGCCGGCGCAGGCTTTGGTTTTTTTGCAAGAAGATATTATTCAGTCTTCGACGGCTTATTCCTGTTATTACGGATGGCCGCCCGGCGGAGGCAGCCCCGGATGTCACGGTCATGCTTCGCCCTTGAATTTGACCGACGCCATCGGGACTTCCTGCAATTCCTATTTTTGCTGGGGATTAAAAGCCATGTTGGAAAATAAAAAATACAGTTCGATTGAAGATGCGATGGATAAATGGCGCGACCTGATGGTGAGTCAGGGATTCGGTTATCCGTTGGGTGTAGATTTGCCCGGCGAAAAGCGGGGGCGGATTCCCAACGGCCGGTTTTACAGTAAGATTTATGCGCGCTGGAATCCTTTCACGGTTATTTCTATTGCAATCGGACAGGGGGAAATAGAAGAAACACCTTTGCAAATCTGCAATTTGGCGGCGACTATTGCGAATCGCGGGTATTACTGCACGCCTCATGTCGTGAAAAAAATCAGGGATACGTCTTTGGATGCGGCTTATACGAAAAAAAAATATACCGGGATTGCTCCCGAACATTACGAGGCGATTGTAGCCGGGATGCGGAAAGCGGTGACCGGCGGAACTTCTACCCGGGCGAATATTCAGGGTATTGAAGTGTGCGGGAAAACCGGGACGGCTGAGAATAAGGGGAAAGACCATTCCGTTTTTATGGCTTTTGCACCGAAAGACCATCCGAAAGTGGCGATTTCCGTGTTGGTTGAAAACGGTGGTTTCGGGGCTACAAGTGCGCTTCCGATAGCAAGATTGATGATGGAAAAATATCTGAACGGACAAATTTCCGAGTTATCCAAATGGGATGAAGAAAGAGTAAAAAACACTATAATTTTAAGAAATGTTGTCTTACCCAAAAAGCAATATATGGAGTAGTTTGGACTGGGTGACTGTTTCCATTTATGTCCTGATGGTTGTTGCCGGATGGTTTACGATCTATGCGGCCAGCTACGATTTTGATCAAGTATCGATTTTTGACTTGTCGGGACGTGCCGGTATGCAGATGATTTGGATTGTTATCTCTGTGGTGGTAGGCTTTTCACTTCTTCTGATTGAAAATAATTTCTACGACATTTTTGCCTATTGGGCTTATATTTTCCTGATTTTTCTTTTGATTGTAACTATTTTTGTTGCACCCGACATAAAAGGTTCGCGCTCGTGGCTGGTTATGGGTCCGGTTCGTCTGCAACCTGCCGAATTTGCTAAGTTTGCGACAGCTTTGGCTCTTGCCCGGTTTATGAGCGGGTATCGGTTTGAGTTGATGAAACCGAAAAATTTTGTGGTAGCTTTATGCTTGATTTTGTTGCCGTTGTGTTTGATTTTGTTGCAGAAAGAAACGGGGTCCGCCTTGATTTTTTTAGCGTTTTTCATAATGCTGTATCGCGAAGGAATGCCCGGAACGATTATTTTTATGGGTATTTGCACCATTTTGTATTTTCTGGTAGCCCTCAAATTAGATGAACTTTTCTGGGGTATTACGCCTTTGGGCGAGTATGTTAATTTGATTTTGACGCTCTTTTTCGTTTTCATCATGCTTTTTAGTTATAAAAAAGGTCGTCCGACTACAAAATACATCGTTTTCCCATATTTGGGACTGGTCGTGATTAGCATTATTGTTGCTTCTTTTGTGGAATTTGATTTGTGCCGGATTACTTTAGCTATTTTGGTTCTTACTATTGTCACTGTTTTGGTAAATTACATCCGGTTCAGGGCTTCACGGTATTTATATGTTATTCTTTTTGCCTTATTCTCAATTGTTTATTTGTATTCGGTTGATTATTTTTTCAATGAGGTGCTGGAACCTTACCAGCAAACGCGCGTCAAAGTGGCTTTGAGTATGATTGACGATCCCAGCGGAGCGGGATATAATGTCAATCAGTCCAAGATAGCCATTGGTTCGGGCGGCCTTTTCGGGAAAGGTTATTTGAACGGGACTCAAACCAAGTTGAAATATGTTCCCGAGCAGGATACTGATTTTATTTTTTGTACAATAGGAGAGGAAGAAGGTTTTTTGGGTACGAGCATCGTATTATTGATGTTTTTAGCCTTGATAATCAGGTTGGTTTTTCTTGCGGAGCGGCAACGTTCGTCATTCAGCCGGATTTATGGTTATTCGGCGGCTTCTATCCTTACATTTCATCTTGCCGTCAATGTCGGAATGGTGGTTGGCATTACGCCGGTAATAGGTATTCCTTTACCGTTTTTTAGCTATGGAGGTTCTTCCATTTGTGCTTTTACTATCCTTCTTTTTATTTTTTTAAGACTTGATGCGGCAAGACACCGTTGACACCGTTGTTTTTTTAACACATAAACGCTTTGTTTTTTAATAATAATTGTTTTACTTTGTAAAATTAAAATTTTCACCAGTAAAAAATTTATATATTGGAACAGACACTTGTAATCCTTAAACCTGGTACCATTCAGCGATCTCTGATTGGATGTGTTATTAATCGCTTTGAAAAGAAGGGATTGTTTCTGTCCGGCATGAAAATGATCCGGCTTTCGGATGAGGTAGTGAATGAACATTATGCCCATTTAAAGGATAGACCTTTTTTCCAACGGATAAAAGACGCCATGACTTCCGGTCCTGTTATCGTATGCTGTTGGAAAGGAAAAGATGCTGTTCGGGTTGTCCGTTTAATCACGGGTTCAACCAATGGGCGTGAAGCATTGCCGGGTACAATCAGGGGAGATTACAGTATGAGTATGCAGGAGAATATTGTTCACGCATCGGATTCGCCGGAAACTGCGGAGATCGAAATAAAGCGTTTTTTTAAAGCAGAAGAACTGTATGATTATGAATCGGTTTTAATATCTAATTTGTATGCGCATGATGAATACTGAGATTCATGCCGAGAAAAATAAAGAAAACGAAAGATGGAAAAAATATTGAATAAGTTAGCGTTTGCGGGAGTTTTGTTTTTGATTATTTCATTAAACGTAGAAGCGCAAATAAATAAAGATGAACTAACTAAAGAAGAGATAAAGAAAATTAACGAACAACTAAAATTATTTGCCGATAAAGTACATACTAAAACCGAGACGCTACTTATGGATTCGGTGCTTATGGAGTTTGAATTGGATGAAGAAGAGGATGAGTTTCCTGCCGACGAATTATACGAAGGGGCATGGAACAACGATTTTTTAAAAGCTTATTCCAACGTGAATGTTCCGGATTCTTTCAGAATTGATGTATCCTCTTTTATCATGCCGATTATCGGAAAAGTAACTTCTCCTTATGGCCCTCGCCGGCGCAGGTTTCATTATGGGACAGACCTTAAACTCCAAGTGGGCGATACTGTTTATGCCGCTTTCGACGGAAAAGTTCGAGTTCGTTCTTACGAAAAAAGAGGTTATGGCAACTACTTGGTAATCAGACATCCCAATGGTTTGGAAACTGTATACGGACATTTATCCAAATCTTTAGTAATTATCGACGAAAATGTGATGGCGGGACAACCGATTGCTTTAGGCGGTAATACCGGCCGTTCGACGGGTTCCCACCTTCATTTTGAATTTCGCTTTTTGGGTCAGGCCTTTGATCCTTCGGAAATCATAGATTTTACTCATTTTTGTACTTACGACGATTATTACGTTTTTAATAAATTCCGATCCGGAAATAAGTATTTTAACGTTGATTTTTACACCAAATACAAACCGCTGAAAGGTAAGAATGTTAAATATTTTGCATCTAAAGCAAAGAAAAACAGTCAAAGCAGTACCTATATACCTTTAGCCGGCGATAAAGAATCGAAATATCACAAAGTAAGAAACGGCGATACCTTGTCGGTGATTGCTCAAAAATACGGAACAAGTGTGGAAAATATTTGTCGTCTGAACGGTATTAAGAAAACCACTATGTTGAAAATCGGGCAATCGTTGCGGTGTTCGTAATCATTAAATTTTGTATCTTTGTGTTTTATTTTTGCTTTAACTAAAAAAAGTTTTATCCATGAAGACCATTTGCTTTTATTTTCAAGTACATCAACCGTTTCGGTTGAAACGTTATCGCTTTTTTGACATTGGGAGCGATCACTATTATTATGACGATTTTTCCAACGAGGATATTATCCGTGGAATCGCCAACCGTTCGTATCTTCCCGCCAATGCTATCTTACTGGATTTAATCAAGGAATATCAGGGAAAATTCAAAGTAGCGTTTTCCATTTCGGGAATTGCTTTGGAACAATTGGAAATATACGTTCCCGAAGCGATCGACGGTTTTAAAGAATTGGCAAAAACCGGTTGTGTTGAGTTTCTGGCGGAAACTTACAATCATTCCCTCGCATCATTGGAAGACCCGGAAGAATTTCAGAATCAAGTCCGTAAACATTCCGAGAAAATACAACTCCTGTTCGGACAAATGCCGCAGGTTTTTCGCAATACCGAATTGATTTATTCCGATGAAATTGCCGAATTGGTGTATGCGATGGGCTACAGAACGGTGATGGCTGAAGGTGCAAAACACGTTTTAGGATGGAAAAGCCCGAATTATCTATACACTTCCGCAGCCTGTCCCAAATTGCGGCTACTGATGCGCAACATGAAATACAGCGATGATATTTCGTTCCGTTTTTCAAATTACGACTGGAACGAATATCCTTTGGTTTCGGATAAATTAGTTAACTGGATCGCTTCGGCGCCTGAATCGGAACAACTGTTCAATATCGGATTAAACTACGAAGTCCTCGGCAGTTTGCAGCCCGCCGAAACCGGAATTTTTGAATTTTTCAAGGCAATTCCGCGCTTTGCTTTAGCCAAAGGAATCGGATTTTCTACACCGTCGGAAGTAACCAACGTGCTGAAACCGGTTGGCGAATTAGTAGTCCCTTATCCTTACTCGTGGACGGGCGAGGAAAAAGACATCAGTTCGTGGACGGGAAATGTGTTGCAACGCGAAGCCATTTCCAAATTATACGAAATTGGGGAGCGCGTTCGCTTGACGAGAGACCGGCGCATCCTGCAAGATTGGGACTACCTGCAAGCCAGCGATCACTTCAATTTTATGAGTACCAAGCTATTCCCCGGTCCGAGTGTATACAGTCCCTACGAAAATGCTTACGACGCTTTCAATAATTATATGAATATCCTGAGCGATTTCATTAATCGTGTACAAAGCCAATTTCCCACAACGATTGAAAACGAAGAATTGAATGCTTTGCTCACGACCATACTCAATCAGGAAGAGGAAATCAAAATGCTGAAGAAAGAGTTGGAATCAAAAACAAAAAAGCCCGGCAAAAAACGGGAGATTCCGCTTAACAAGCTTAACGAAAAACATTATGCTTGAAAATGGGCTCCAATTTGAGAAATCGCTTTTCTTCCAACTGAATGGAAGCGAATCGGCTTTTTTGGATAATTTTTTCTACTTGTATTCTTATAAATGGACGTGGCTCCTTTTTTATTTATGTTTTTTGTTTATTTTCTGTTATAAAAAAAACCTGAAAGAAATTGTTTGTATTCTTTTGGCGCTCGGTTTGGTCGTTTTGCTTTGCGACCAAATCGCTTCCGGTTTTTGCAAACCGTTTTTTCACCGCTTCCGGCCTACGCACCATCCCGATTTTGGGGATCAGGTAAAAACAGTGATGGGTTACAGGGGCGGATTGTACGGTTTTATATCAAGCCACGCTTCCAATGCTTTCGGATTTGCCGTTTTCACCTTATTGATTTTCCGGAACAGGATATACACAGGGATGATTTTCCTTTTTGCCCTGCTGACTATTTATTCGCGGGTTTATCTGGGCGTACATTTTATTTCGGACGTTGTGGCCGGCGCGCTTGTTGGCTCTTTGATAGGATATTCGGTTTATCGGCTGTATCAATTCGGCCGTTATAAATGGGTGAAAGTTGAAAAAAACGATACAAAATCCGGTTTTTCCCAATGGAAATCCAATTTTCTTTGCGGAATATTCGGTGTACATTTAACATTTTTGTTACTGTTTAGTAATCAATTAGTTAAAATTTTGTTTCAGGAATAATTATTTTTACGCCGGTTAATTTATGCAAAATAGTTGGACGGTATTCATTTTTTCTGTACATTAGCACCTGCTTTTTAACATTAAATTATCATAATGCATGAAGACAATAACATTTAATGAACTTCGTCGAATCAAAGACAGTCTTCCCGACGGCAGCATTCGCCAAATTGCTGCTGAGTTGGGTTTATCGGTAGAAACCGTGAGAAATTATTTTGGCAATGTGAACCACAGTACGGGAAATAAAGCCGGTATTCATATCGAACCGGGTCCCGACGGCGGCATCGTTATATTGGATGACTCGACAATTTTAGATAAAGCGCTGATTATATTAGGAGAAAGCAGTCACAAAGTAACTTCGGTTACGGCTAATGTTTAAGTGGAAGAAAAAGCTATTAAAAATATTCTGATTCCGGTTGATTTCTCGGAATATTCACTTTATGCCTGTGAATTAGGATTCAATTACGCGCACGATATTGGTGCGCGTATTGGTATTTTGCATGCTTTTTACAACTCCCAATTTTCAATTCCCCTTGTTTTTAGAGAACGTTCCCCGATTAACGAAGAAGAATTTGCGCAAATACGGAAAAAAGCGCAGGAAGATTTGGATAAATTCGCCGCTTCTATCAAAGAAAAAATCAGCAAGGACGGGTGGCCTGACGTTCCGTATCACTGTTTCCTGAAAAACGGGCTTCCCGAAGAAGAAATTGTAAATCATTGCAACAAAGTCAAACCGGCAATAGTGATTATGGGTACTCGCGGTAAAACCAGGAAAGACGCCGATTTGATCGGAAGCGTTACCGCCGAAGTCATTGAGAACGTGCAAGTTCCTTTATTGGCAATACCTGAAAACACTCCTTTTCGCCGGCTGTCGCAGGTGAAAAAAGTCGCTTTCGGCACCAGTTTCGAACAGAAAGATTTGGATGTATTCGACAATCTATTCAATCTCTTGAAATCTTACCCGGTTGAATATTATCTTTTCCATCTTACCCATCATCCCAATGTTTGGAATGAAATAAAATTGGCTGGGATTAAGGAATATTTCCGGAAACAATATCCCGACATTCCAATCAATTACAAAATTATTGATGCGGACGATTTGGTGCTGAACATGGAGAAATTCGTACGCGACGAATCGATAGATATTATTTCACTAACTACCTATAAGCGAAGTCTTTTCGCTCGTATTTTCAATCCCGGCATTGCGCGGAAAATGTTGTTTCACACAGATACCCCGCTCTTGGCCATGTATTGTTGATTTTAATGTATTAATTAATTATATAATTATCAATTTGAATCTATGAACAAGGAAAATCCTGTAAAAATTAAATTTTACAATGGAGAAGATATTCCGTTGGAGCTCCATAAAGTGCGTATTGTACAAAAACTGCATTTAGTCCCTATCGAACGACGGTTGGAAGCCCTTTATGAAGGAGGCTTTAACACGTTTGGCTTAAAAACCACCGATATATTTTTGGATATGATTACCGACAGCGGCGTCAATGCCATGAGTGATAATCAGCTTGCGGCTATGATGCAGGCCGACGACGCCTACGCCGGATCGCAAAGTTTTATCCGTATGCAAAAAGCGGTGGAAGATGTGTTGGGTAAAAAATATCTGTTGCCCGTGCATCAAGGACGCGCTGCCGAAAACATCATCGCTTGCGCTTACATCAAAAAGGGTAGCCTCATTCCGATGAACTATCATTTTACAACTACATTGGCGCACATCACTCAGTATGGAGGGCGAATTGTGGAGTTGCTTTACGACGAAGCCTATAAAACCACCTCTTCGCATCCCTTCAAAGGGAATATGAATGTCGAAAAATTGGAAGAAATCATTATCAAAGAAGACGCTTCCAATATTCCGTTTATCCGTATGGAAGCTTCTACCAACCTGATTGGCGGACAGCCGTTTTCGATACAAAACCTGCGCGATGTGAAGGCCATTGCCGACAAATACGGCATCCGCCTTGTGCTTGATGCAAGCCTGCTCGGTGAAAATGCGTATTTGGTGAAACAACGCGAGCCTGAATTTGCCGAACATTCAATGGGCGAAATTATACAAATCATAACCGGAATGGTTGATACGGTGTATTTTTCCGCTCGCAAACTCAGTTCTTCACGGGGTGGGGCTATCTGTACCAACAACGATAAGATTTATCGTGAAATGGAACCGCTGATACCGCTTTTTGAAGGCTTCCTGACCTACGGCGGTATGTCTGTACGCGAAATCGAAGCCATTGCCGTCGGTTTGTACGAAACGCTTGATGAAACCATGATCAGCCAAAGTCCCAATTTTATCAAATATTTGGTTAATTCCGCCACAGAACAGGGCGTGCCGATGATAACGCCTCCGGGGGTGCTTGGCGCTCATGTCAATGCAAGGGATATTTGCAAACATCTTGATAAAAAAGAATATGTAGCCGGCGCTTTTGCTTCGGCGTTTTACCTGATTTCGGGCGTGCGCGGGATGGAACGCGGCTCGCTGTCGAATCAGCGCGATGAGTACGGCAACGAAACTTATGCCGATATGGAACTGCTCCGTTTGGCTGTGCCTCGCCGTGTGTTCACGCTTTCGCAAATCAAGTATGTGATCGACCGCCTTGTCTGGCTTAACGAAAACAGAGAGCTTATCGGCGGATTACGGTTTGTGTATGAACCGCCGGTGCTTCGTTTCTTCATGGGGCGTTTGGAGCCGGTTTCAGATTGGCCGCAGAAATTGATTGCCAAGTTTAAGGAAGATTTCGGTGACAGTTTGTAAGGGCGCGCACATGGGTGGCGCTCTTCATGAGCGCCCCCGCAGGCGCCGTGCCCCCCAAAATTAATTTTTTTCCGTCAAGTATTTCCAAAACCGTTTCGGCATAAATTGCCGTTGCAATTTCAAATTTTTCCGTTCCTGAATCGTAATGGCTTTCAGGTAATCTTTCCATAAATCCTGGAAAGCCAATTCGTAATCGTCTAATTTCTCAGGAGTTAATTTGCCTGTTTCCGCAGCGATTTCCAAATGGTCGAATTGAACGGTCTCGACGGTGTGCAAATCGTAATACAATCCGTATTTTCTTCTGATGTCGTAAATTATCCAAGACTGGTCGGCAAACCGGTTTTGGAAAAAACGCGCCGATAAAGGCAGAACATTATATATGGGATTCATCACCGCAAAGAAAATCCCGTCGACGGTTTTCTGAAAGCGGACAAATTGCCGCATCCGTTCTTCTTCCCGGGTGACTTTTTTATAGATCTTCGATAATTCAAGTACATCCGGGTCGGCAAAATTCATTTCAATGCTAAATTCCGAAGTCAATGCTTTTCGGATGTACCGGAAAAGAATGATTGTCGTGTCATCCGATTCGGAAAGATAATCGATAAACAACATATCCAGCGCCGACCTGGAAATTTTTTCCCGAAGGGCTTTCAATACGCGGTCGGACTTGGTTTCGTCGGTGATGACCGTGAAGGATTCGGTAAACAAAGGAAGTTGCGTGTTTTCCCCGACAATCCGGTCGGGAAATTCTTTCCGGTTGAAGGCGTCGAAAACACAGGTCAGAAGCCCGTCAAATGTATTGTCGTATATAAAGTAACGGGTTATTACCCCCCAACCCCCTGAAGGGGGAGTCGGGGGCGGTGAGGTCGAATATTTTGCTGAGACAAAGTCCTCTTTAGGGGATTTAGGGGTTACGGGGGGTATCATATTCAAAACCAATAATTAACTGTTGTTCTTCGTCTTTCTTCTTTTTCGGCGGAGCGGTCAAAGCCCTTCGGATGTATTCGGAACCGGCTTCTTGCACGGTAAATGCTTGTAATTCATTGCAAGTAATAAAATATTTGGCGCGTTTCATCACCACGCCCATTTTTTTCAGGTGATCGGAAGTGAGCCGTCCGAACCGCCGGGAAGAAATGATCAAATTGGCCGATTTCACGCCGATTCCGGGAACCCTTAATATCGTTTCGTAGTCGGCGGTATTGATATTTACCGGATAATTTTCGGGATGGCGCAAGGCCCATGCCAATTTCGGGTCGATTTCCAAGTCAAGATTGGGATGCTTTTCATCTACAATTTCGTCTACTTTGAATTGATAAAAACGCATCAACCAATCGGCTTGGTACAGGCGGTTTTCCCGGACCAAAGGCGGCGTCGGCAGCGCCGGCAAACGGGTATCATAGGTATTGAGGTGGATATAACCCGAATAATACACTCTTTTCATAGCCGGTCTCTGGTACAAGGCATTGGCTAAATGTAGAATCCGGTTATCATCGTCGGGACTTGCCCCGATAATCATTTGCGTACTTTGCCCGGCCGGCGCGAAACGTGGCGTGTGGCGATACTTTTTCTTGTCTTCCGCACTTTGCAAAAAACCTTGCTGTATGTAGTGCATCGGACGATAAACGCTTTGGTAGTTTTTATCGGGCGCTATGATGCGGAGGCTTGCTTCGGAAGGCATTTCGATGTTGCAACTCAAGCGGTCGGCATACAAACCGGCTTCCGTAATCAATTCGCGACTTGCTCCGGGAATGCTTTTCAAATGGATATACCCGTTGTATTTGTGAACGAGCCGCAAATCTTTTGCCACCCGCACCATGCGCTCCATCGTGTAATCGGCGTTACGGACGACTCCCGAACTCAGAAACAGTCCTTCGATGTAATTCCTGCGGTAAAATTCAATCGTCAATTCAACTAATTCCGATACGGAAAACGTACTTCGGGGAATATCATTACTCCGGCGGTTCATGCAATATCCGCAATCGTAGATACAGTGATTGGTCAACATGATTTTCAGCAGGGAAACGCACCGGCCGTCTTCCGTAAAACTGTGACAAATACCCCAACCGGCAGCTGTACCGAGATTTTTCACCGGATTGTTCCGCGTGGTTCCGCTCGACGCACAGGAAACATCGTACTTTGCCGCTTCGGCCAGCGTTTTGAGTTTTTCAAATATTTTGGGGTTCATGATTTTTGTCGAAATTCTACACAAATTTACAAATGTTTTTTGAATTATCGTACGAACCCCATGACAAATTATCCTGCAGCAACAGGGTCTGGTTTTCTAACCTTCATATACTCATGCCCCCGCTCGGCGTAAGCTCTGCTTACGTCGGGTTAATAGCATGTATCCAGACATGCCGTTTAACACGACGAAAGCTGGAGCCTTCGCCGAGCGGAGTCAAATTGTCATTATTTCTTGCACCTGACGCTAAACAAGTAGTACTTAGTGTCAGTGGAACGATACGCACCCGAGTTGTCGCTATTCAGAGTTCGACGCCACGCAACTGTCTCACTACTGGCGCTACTGGACCAGAAGCGCGTGGCCAAGCCGAAATTGAGGTTACCACCGCTCCCAAGGCCGCCCACTAACAACGCATTGAAGCCGGTGCTGTCTGTTTTGCTTACACCTTTGGGATCGACGCTGTTAACTATAGTGGGACTTTTCATAGTGCGCCCCCACCCGTTTTCATCGGGTTTTCCTTCTTTCGGACGCCAACCGGTATTATTTTCATAATCTACATTCCATGTATATGCTACAGGATTCTCGTCAGAGGTGTATTTCTCCGGATGGGTTGCAATCTCTTTTTCCAGTTGACTCCAGTCGTAATCACTGGGCAGTGTCCAACCATCCGGACAAATCCCCTGCCGGTCGGATGTTTTACCGAGAAAAGCATTCGTAGCTTCTGTTGTCACTGTGCCGATATTAGCGGCGCCCCAGGTATATAAGAATCCATATTCGTCGGGCGGAAGGTTTTCTGCTGTATAAATATTTGGATTTGGATAATAATAAACAACAGCATTCGGATCATTGTCTTTATTCACGTTTGCGGTTATTGTCTGTACTTGACTTCCCTGCAGGGTCCACGTAGAACGCAAATTCTGGGTCATCCAGCAAACACTATCAAACTTGGAAACGGTATATCTATTGCCTTCCGCATCCAACAATCCGGCAACAGGCGAACATTCGTCCCTGTTTCCAACGGTA
>JAISWH010000196.1 GCA_031271125.1 Dysgonamonadaceae bacterium | reverse complement strand
CTTTGGCAAGGGCGCTGGAAAATTCTTTCAAAAACTTGTCTTTTGCGGCAAAAGTCCATCCCGAAAGCATTTCGGTCATTTCTATCGGAGTCAGTCCTTTGACTTTTCCCAAATTATCCGGAATCTGATTCAAAAGCCACAGTTCAAGTTTGATGGTATCCTTTTTACAGGTTTCATCTCCGACTTTTTTCACAAATTCATCTGAAAAACGGCTTTCGAGAAATTGGATTTTCAATTGCAATCCCTTTTTAAAATATTTCTTCTTGACAGTTTTCCCATTCATACTCAGATAGAGCAGTAAAGTGGAAAGATTCAAGAATGCGGAACAGTTACGTTCGGTCACTTCGCCCTTGTCGGTGAGTTTTTGCCATATCCCGATTGCGGTATCTTCATCCTGGTCTTTCAAGGCGTCGAAGGCTGCTTCATCGCTAATGTCATTGTCTTTCCAGAACCAAAACAAAGCATTAGACACCCTATCTTCATCCATATTGAGCCCGGATCTAGCCTTATCGACAGAGGCCTTACTACGTTCCGGCTTACCCATCGCTTTGGGAAATCCGAAATCATCGTTTTCCGGCATTTCTTCTTCGGCTTCGATATACATGCGAAGCCGGTTAACTCGCGTATTGATTTCTCTTGCCGAAGCGTTGGCAAGTAAACCAAGAATGCGGTACGGATTATTCAAAATACTATTCATATAATAATTTTCTTTTTTTATATTATATTGAGAGAAATATATTAAAAATCTATCACTTCATCATTTTATTCTTGTTGCCGTCATCTTATTATTATTTGTATCTATAACTTGCTCTACCGGAACAGGTATTTCAAATAAATGATTAATCCTGATCAATTTACATTCTTTATCCCAGACAACAGCAAAGTTTCCTTCAGGGTGCATTGCGATATAACGACCATCGCAAACAAGCGATCGTAAACATTTTTGCGCCGGAAGCTCCCAATAGGAAACCAATTCCGTACCAACCGAAAGGGCGTATCTGTCATCAGGAAAAAAAGCGATACCGGAAATGTTGTGGTTGGAATCAGAAGTCGTACAAAAAGCAAGTGTTTCGAGTGAAGACAATTCTATCAGTTCAAGTTCATTCGTACCACAAGTTATCAATTTCGTGCGGTCGCGGTTGAGGCAGATGTTTGTTACGCCGCTTTTGATGGTTTGTGTTGATTCCGGATTGGTATTCCACAGGAATATTTCACCCTGTTTTTTTCCCGGAGCCATCGACAAAGAGAGAAAAGAATGTATATCAGGACCGAAGAATACCTTTTTCACTTCATCTTTATGCATAAAAACACGGGTATTTTTGCGCCTGCCGATGTTCCATAGCCGAACGGTACAATCGTCGCTCCCCGACAAAAGATATTTTCCGTCGGGACTCATAGCTAAATCATTCACCGTTTTTTGATGTTCGCCTTGAAAGGTAAACAAACATTTGCCGTTTTCCTTGTCGTATGCCTTGATGAGATAGTGGTCTTCCTGTCCGGCAGGAATGCCATAAACCATACGATTATCAGGGCTGAAAATATAAATACTTACCGGATCATCCAATTTACAATAGTATTTATGATTGACAATATCGTACAATCGTTGGTTTGAAATAACAAGTCCTTCACTGTTAAAGGTATAATTGCCGGTTGCTTGCCCAATATTTCTTTCCATGAAAAGAGAACGAACGCCTTTTATGCGACAGTATTGACTGATTTCGTCATTTATTTTCTGTCGGATAGGTCGATGAACAATGGGTAGTTGATACAATTCTTCCAATAATTCAAGTGCATTTTCAATATCGTTGATGTAGAGACATCCTTTTATTTTATTGACAATCTGTTTGAATTTTTTTTCTGTTTTTTCCAATACCTCATTGCTGTAAACAGGACTCATTGACCATTTGATACCCTGCATATTGTCTAAATCAAGCAAGGGCAATTCTCTGTGAACATTCAGTAATTGCAGAGCGGTCCTATAATCGTGTTGTTCGATACAAATATTCATATAAAGTCTCAATGCTTTGGAATCACCGGGATTATTTTCACAAAAAGTGCGAAGTGCACCGGCGGCATGTATATCGTCGATACGTGCATTTCGCCATAGAAAAACCGTATAATTGAAGATACTGTCAAGATCGTCGGGCTGTTTTTCCAAAGCTTTTTTCCAATATTTTTCCGCTTCTTCGGATAATCCCATTTCAATATACGACAAGGCTTTATTGTTTAGGATACCGGCTGTTTCAGTAAAGGCTTTGGCTATGGAGCGGGGATAAGGCCGTTTGGTAACAGATTGGTAAATATCAAGTAAATGCACTTCTATTTCTCCGAAATTGTCCCAGCGGTCATATTCTTTTTCTTTAAAACAGCGGCGTAACAATTGCTTCATAGCATCGGGAATAGGTATCAATGCCCGGTTGAAATAATATTCACAATCTGTGCCTGCCCATACACCATCCTTCCAACTTTTATCGCACAGGAACATTTCGAGAACGGACACCGCCCAACTCCAGATGTCCGTACGATGCGTAATTTCTACTTTTATCGTGTTTTTTATATCATAATTATGCTGTTGTTCCGGAGAAAAGTACGCTTTAGTACATGCTACGGATTCTTCGTCATGGGTTTTCAATCCTTCCTTTGCACTTGCAATACCGAAGTCTGCCATTTTTACAATTCCATCGGCAGTTATTAATACATTGTCGGGTTTTACATCGCAATGAATGATGCCTTGTTTATGGGCGTAACGCAATCCCCGGGCAAACTGGATGGATATGTCCAGAATGCGTTCCAGGGCAAGGTTTTCTCCACCTTCGTAGAGTTTACCCATACGGCTTTGTCGTTCATCAGCATCTTCATTCGTTTCCACCGGCAGGTTTTTTCGATAGATCCAGTTTGTGAGACTACCGCCGTCTATCCATTCGGAAAAGATGGAAGGAACACCGCCGACTTCCCTAACGAAGTGGCACCTGACAATATGCGGGTGAACACCGAGATTGAACCAGTGACTACATTCGGAAATAAATCCCTGCTGCTTTTTCGAACCGTTGATTTTTTCGTGCGGTTGCTTCATGGCAAGCTCTATATCCCAGTCGGTGTAGCGGATCCGGTACACGCGACCGAATCCGCCCGACATGGGGTCGGCAAGGATATGATAACGACCTGAAACTGTTTCGTTTACTTTGTATGTTCGTACGGAAGAACCTCTGCGTTGGTTCGTTTTAATAGACAAGTCTGCGGCCAATGATGTTAACCTTTGATTGTTCATTGCGCATATTCTCCTGAAAGAATTTTTCCCAAGCCCTTAATCATGTTGATACAAAAGCCCAGCCACATCAAACACGAAGAAATAGTAAAAAACCACCAGAAAAAATTATAGGCAGCTGTGTGTACTGGCGCTTTCAGTAATCTCCCATCAAAAAGCGACAGGATAAGATTACCTATAAAATTGCTTCCGTGCCAAAATCCTCTGAGCCATCCGGCATTGATGTTTGGATCAATATGACAGAGAAAGTATGGTATCAAAAGTCCTATACCTAACCCTATCATCAACATAATAACATACATGATTGCTGCAGTTGTTGTAACTGTTCTTTCTTCCATTTTCTTGAATATTAATTAGTTAATACTATTATTTAAAACCTTGATATAGACGGTTGAAATATTGTCGCGACCGCCATTGGCGTTTGCTTCGTTGATCAGGTTACGGCAAATTTTTTCAGGATTACGCCTCGAAGAACGTATCAACCGGGGAAAATGCATTTCATCAACCATGCCGTGTAATCCATCGCTGCAAAGGAGAATACAGTCGCCCCGCCTGATATCAACAATAGAAATGAATGGTCGCGCCGGCGCCGGCATCCCTGCGAACTGAAAAAGTTGGGAACTTGAAGGGTGATTATGCGCTTCCGCTTTTGTTATTTCTCCCTTTTCTACCAACAAGGCTGCTACATTGTGATCGGCGGTAACCTGCCGAATGTGTCTCTTCCTGAAGGGCAGAATGTATCCGCGACTATCGCCCAGACTGACAAATACAGCGCTACCGCCCACCAGCCATACGCCTGAAAGCGTAGCGCCAAAGCGGGTAAATCCTTCTTTATTACCGGTGTCATAGATATTATTGCTCAAAAGTTGCACTTGTTCACAAAGTAACCGGGCTGCATTTTCGGGCGCAGGATCGCTTTGATACTCGGCCGCGATATTCTCAATCATCATGGGCAGTATTTGCCGGATGATACCGGAAGTGACGCCACCTCCATTGTTTGGCAATCCGCCCATCCCGTCGGATACGGCGTAAAAGCCCTGTTTGGGACATGTAATGACTTCGTCTTGGTTGGATGAGCGTTTAAGCCCCATATCAACCAAAGCAGCCGCCTGAAATTCGTATTGAAAAAGGGGGCTATGTATCTTCATGGCGTCAGACTTTTTTTAGTAAATGGGGGAAGAATATCCCATACTTTTCTCCTAAAATCGGGCATCAGTGATTCCCAGATTTTTTTCTTCAGCACAAGCGCTTCTACATGATCATCTTTAGGCTCTTTACCGTATACCTCTTTTATCATTTTATGAACCCCGATTTTAGGTTCTTCCTGCAACGCGGTGTCAATCACTTGCGCCAGCTTCTCAGGGATCCGGGAATTACGCTTCAGTACCGGAACCGGTGAATTATAGATTACTTCTTTATAAAGTTCACCGGTGCTACGTCCTCTAAAATCTCTCACCAATTGTCCCGTCAGCATATAATAGTAACTGGCAGCGGCCGCCCATACATCCACATCGGGCTTGGCATAACGGCTATCCCTCAGTTGCTGGCGCGGCATAAAAACAATTGTCCCGCAGGTTCCGCCACCCTTTGATAAGGAAGTGAGTCCTGCAGCATCGAATGATTTTGCCAATCCGAAATCGGCAACTTTGGCTATGGGACGTGACAAATCTGTGTTGGCAATAAAAATATTGGCAGGTTTGAAATCACGGTGTACCACGCCTTTTCTCTTTTCCGTCTCATTATTCGACATCACAACAGGAATCAAAGCATTATGTGAGAAATACAATCCATCCAATACTTGAAGCGTAATACTGGTAGCGATCGCCATATCCTGTTCGCTTCGTCCGAGCGATCCGCCTTTTGTTTCAAGCAATTTGTCCACACTGCCGCCCTCACACAGTTCCATCAATATAAAGAATATGTTTCCGGAACGTCCGAAGTTGTGATGATTTACCACATTAGTATGTTTCAAGGCACAACCGGTATATGCTTCGCGGAGGAATATTTTAATACTTCTCTCATCCCTTGCACAGTCGGGGAGCATAACTTTAAGCGCCATTCTTTCCCTTGTTTTTTCATTTTCTACCAGCCATACTTGCCCCATTCCGCCTTGTCCAAGCGACTTGACATTCCGGTAGCCCACAATATTCACTTCTTCTCCTTTACCCTGCATCGCCAAATGCAACAAATGTTGCAGAATATTTACAGGATTTTTACGGCATTTGGAACAGATATTTGTACCGTTAGAACCTTCGTCGAGAATACCCCTGCAAACATAACATTTGTCGTTTTGCGGCTGAGGTTCCGCAAGTGGTTTTGGCTGAGGTTCCGAAACGGGAGGCTTATCCGGTTTCGGAGCAGGAGCTTTATTCGGTTTCGGAGCAGGAGCTTTATCTGGTTTTGGAACAGGAACTTTATCCGGTTTTGGAGCAGGAGGCTCCTTGACCGGAGATTTGGGTATTTGTTTTATTCTTTTTATTTGTTCCAATCTATTATAACAAGTTTTGCAAATGGGCAAACCCGCATCGTTTTTGTATTTGATTTCATCCAATTCACATCGGCAAGCAGCACATGTAAAGGTTTCTTTAACAACGGGTTCTTCGATAATGATCTCCATTTCGCAATCTGTTCCCAGACCAAGTTTGTCGCCCGGTTTCATCAGAAATTCGTCGAAAGTGAATTTTTGCGCTTCTTCGGGTGATAGCGAAGGATCGCGCTGTCCGATAAATTTTCCGTTAAGCATCGTACCGTTCAAAGTACCTAAATCGCGTACCATTACGTCGGGCGGGTTGATATCAATGTGGCAGTGATAACGGGATACCGTATTGTCCGAAAAACAGACAGGACAATCATTCGCGCGGCCGATTACAAAACTTTCCCGCATATCGTAAGAGAACGTTTTCCCTTTCAAACTTCCTTTGTTAACTTTTAGTATTACCTTTGTTGCCATATTAATTTTATTGTATTAGATTTAATAAACGACAGAATCTATCAGTATTCAAGATTTTTTTGGAGGATTATTTGAATCAATCATCAACTTATTTACAGACAGAAAAATATCATTGAACAGAGTTGTCTGTTCTTGCTGTTCCGATTCTAATTCTAATGTTTGACCGGCATAACGAACTTGAAAATCATTTTCGATTTCTTCTTCGAACTGTTTTGCATACATACATTCATTGAATTTTTGCCTTAACTCTTCGCTTCCTTCGATAGCGTTGTAAATCAAGCGGCGTTCTTCATTTGTTGCAACACCGTCTATTACAGCAGCAAACATTTCGTCCTCTATTGTATTATTTTTTTTCATAATGTTATCTTTGTTCATTATCATTGTACTTATTATACATATATTTAAATTGTTTTTTAGCTAAATGAAATTTATTATAATATACCGGCAAACTAATACCTAATTCCTCAGCAATCTCATTCGGCGCTTTGTTTTCGAAAAAACTTTTGTAAAGAATAAATTGATACCGTTGATTGGGCATTCGTTTAAGTGTTGTTTTAACTTTTATCTCCAAATTCCTGATTTCATCCGAATCTGTACTTTCACCCACTGCTTTGTTTATAATGCTGTCATCCACTACCGAATCTACTCTTATTCTCAACCATTTCTGTTCCTTCATTGCTTCATTCAGAAAATAATTATAGGCAATTGTTGAAGTATATGTTTTTAAAGAAGCGCGTCCCTCATATTTTTTTAAACGATGATAATTCTTTTCCAAAAGGAGGACAAAAATATCGTTAATTCCCTCGTCCAAATCCCAAGTATTTCCTAATAATTTTTTCAAATGATGTTCAATGCTTGAAACACATTTTACGCAAACCAAATATTCTACAGCATTTTTATCTCCGGAAATAATTGTATCCCGAAGTTCTAAATCCGATAGATTAGAGTAGTATTTTATATCTTCAGATAGCATACGGATCAGGTGATTACTATATTTAATTTTAGACACGCTCACTAAAAAAGAGACAAAATTTTAGTTATCTTTATAAGTTGAAAATAAGATAACTAAAATAAAAAAACATGAATATGTTTACCTCAAGCAAAGTTACTGAAATTTTTTATATTGCAAACAATTTTTAGAAAAAGTTTTTTCGATTTTTACAAAAACAAATCGGCCATTGTCACTTCCGATTGAATATTGTTCCAATAAGCATTGTGTTTCACGCCGTAAGTTGTGAGCATTGTTGTGTGAATGGTTTTGCGGATTTTAGTTCCGGCAATAAATGTACTGCGCTTGTGCCGGAGATTTTCGTCCATCGTTTTTGTGATAACATATTCACTGTCGGCATATTTTATTTCACATAGATTAATAATGCGGTCTTTACGCTCAATAAGCAAATCGACCTGCGCACTTTCACCCTCCGACTTTCCGCGCCACGACATCGTGTAAGTCAGCACACCCGAAATACCAAGTTTCCGACGAATTTGCGGAACGTGGTCTAAACAAACCTGTTCGAAAGCATATCCCCGCCAACTATTTATCGTGGGAGTGTTGAGCATATGTGTCCAATAGCTTTCATCGATTGTCTTACTGTTTTGAATAAAATTCAAATGAAAAAGAGAAAAATAATCCACCAATTGATACAATTTTTCTTTCATCATCTTTCCATAATTCCTGTATGAACGAATAAATCCGCATTGTTCGAGTTCTTCGAGCAATCGAGTCAACGAGCCTCCATTTGCCAAACCTGTCCCAAGAACAATTTCATCCCTGGTCAGTCCCATTCGTTTTTTACCGATAAAGTTTATAATCCGGATATGGTTTTCCGAATGTTTGAACAACGAATTGTAGATTTTATCAAACTCACTCCGTAGTACACCGTCTTTTCTGAAAAACAAATTATCAATATTGCTTGCCAACCCTAAACTTTTGTCCAATTGCTCCCAATAGTAAGGCACTCCGCCTATAATCATATAGTAGTCAAGGATATTCTTTTTGTCTAACTCAAATTTCTTTATTCCGGCATATTCTTCACACTCGCCGAGAGAGAAAGGTTTGAGGGCTATTTGATGTGTAACGCGATTGTGTAGTCCACCGCGATTTTTGATTAATTTGTTGATAATCCATGAGGTAGCAGACCCGCAAACTATCAGGAAAATATCATGCCGAGCCGAAGCCCAAGTATTCCAAAAATATTCGAATGCAGGAATAAAGCCCGATGCAGGAGTATCAAGCCATGGAAGTTCATCAATAAAAATCACCTTTCGTCCCTTTGTTTTAGACTGTTCCAATACATCTCTTAATTGTTCAAAGGCACGGCTCCAATTTTTTACCGGCGGAAAGTAGGTCTTACTGTATCGGTTTATCGCGATATTAAAATTTTCGAGTTGCACTTGCCTGTCCGAGTTTTCAACTCCGGAAAAATAAAACGCAAACTTATTGTCGAAAAACTCTCTGATTAGAAAAGTCTTACCTATTCGTCGCCTGCCGTAGACAGCTACAAATTCCGACTTATCAGATTCCAAATACTGATTGAGCAAGTCTTGTTCCCATTTTCTTCCAATAATCGTTTTCATATCCGTGAAATTTGGCTACAAATATATAAAATATATGAGATTTAGCCAAATCTTTTGATGAAAATTTGGCTAAATCTATGTATTTTTATCGAGATTTAGCCAAATCTATTATTTAGAATCTGGCTAAAAGTGCATATTTATATCGAGATTTAGCCACTTTATCACTTTCCGGAAAAACAAAATAAAAAAAGGGTTGCCTCATAACCTCCTGAGACAACCCCTTTTGCGACATTAAAAATTTTAATCTTCATTCAAAGTAACCCGTTTGAAACCGGTCACCGTCAAATCTTTATTTTGTTTTTGCAAATAATCCTTGATCGTAATTTTCGAATCTTTCACGAAACCCTGCGACAAGAGCGTAAATTCCTGATAATACTTGTTGAGAGCGCCCTCGGCGATCCGGTCGAGAATATTTTCGGGTTTACCTTGTTCGATCGCTTTTTCGCGAGCGATTTTCTTTTCCCTTTCAGCGATGGTTGCAGGAACCGTATCTTTGTCTACGCTCACCGGATTCATTGCGGCGACTTGCATAGCAATGTCTTTAGCTACTTGCAACTCAACACCTGCCTGATTGAAACCGGCAATGGTAGCCAGTTTATTTCCCGGATGAATATAAGCGATGGTTGTCGGAGCCGTCAAATATTCGTAAGCGCCTAATTCCATTTTTTCACCGGTGACGCCGATACGGTCGGTAATCAACTCCGAAACGGAACGTCCGTCAATCTTGAGCGTCAATAAAGTTTCCAAATCAGCCGGTTTGTTTGCCAAAGCAGCGTCTAAAATACTTTTAGACAAAGCGATAAATTCCGGCCCTTTCGCCACAAAATCCGTTTCGCATTTCAGGGCTACGATAGCGGCAAAATCACCATTGATAGCTGCCAAGACACAACCTTCGGAAGCCTCGCGGTCTTCCCGTTTTGCGGCTACAGCCTGTCCTTTTTTACGGATGATTTCTACTGCTTTTTCATAATTGCCTTCCGATTCGTTCAGTGCATTTTTACAATCCATCATACCTGCACCGGTCATTTTACGCAAATGCGTAATATCAGCCATTGTAACTGCCATAATATTTCCCCTTTTCTATATTTTATTAACTTATAAAATTATTCTTAATTCTTAATTGAATTAATCTTCTTCTTCACCAATGAATTTACTTACCACATTGGCATTCAGAGCTTCTTCGTCGGCTTTCGCAAGGCCTTTCTTCACGGCTTTTGCTTTTCTTTCCCGACGGGATGAGGTTTGTTCTTCCTCTCCGGCGGCAGAATCAATTCTTTCGATTTTACGTTCTTCCAAACCTTCGTTGATAGCGTCGCAAAGAGCGCCCAGAATAATATCAATTGATTTGGTTGCATCGTCGTTAGCCGGAATTACAAAATCGATATTGTTCGGATCGGAATTAGTATCCACAATAGCAAATACCGGGATACTCAACCGATTGGCTTCTGCAACGGCAATGTGTTCTTTCATCACATCGACGACGAATAAGGCCGAAGGAAGACGGTTCAAATCAACGATAGAGCCTAAGTTTTTTTCTAATTTCGCCCGCTGACGGGTAATTTGCAACTTTTCTCTTTTGGATAATTGGTCGAAAGTGCCGTCTTTAGACATTTTATCGATGGTGGTCATTTTTTTGACGGCTTTACGGATGGTAGTAAAATTAGTTAACATACCTCCCGGCCAACGTTCCGTAACGTAAGGCATACCAATGGTAGTAGCTCTCTCGGCAACTACTTGTTTGGCTTGTTTTTTGGTTGAAACGAACAGCACTTTCCGCCCCGATTTAGCGATTTGTTTAAGCGCTGCCGCAGCCTCGTCTATTTTTGCAACTGTTTTATGTAAATCAATGATATGGATACCGTTGCGTTCCATAAAGATGTAAGGAGCCATCGAAGGATTCCACTTCCGTTTCAAGTGTCCGAAGTGTGATCCGGCATCCAATAATTGTTCAAATGATACTCTTGACATTGTTTGTTTAATTTTTTTTATTCGTTTACATTCTTTTTTGTTTAAAACCAACCGCTAAGTAGTTGTTCGACAAATCGTCTTGCGGAACAAGTCCTAACCGGTTTAGATACTAAACTGTTTTTGCCTCTAAATCCCCTAAAGGGGACTCTGCCGTAGCACAGTTAACAATCCCGCTGTCCTACACTCCCCCTTCAGGAGGGCAGGGGGTAAGATTAACGTTTCGAGAATTGGAATCTCTTTCTTGCTTTGGGTCTTCCCGGTTTTTTCCGTTCCACTTCGCGCGGGTCGCGGGTCAAGAAACCTTCGGATCTCAAAGCCGGTTTATCGGTCGGATTGATTTTCACCAATGCGCGGGCGATACCTAAGCGAGCTGCTTCGGATTGGCCTTTATAGCCTCCTCCCTGCAAATTGATCGTGACGTCGTATTGTCCGTCAACGCCCAATTTATTCAAGGGTTGCTTAACGACATATTGAAGCAGGGACGAAGGGAAATAGGTTTCAAATTCGCGTTTGTTAATCAGAATTTTTCCCGATCCTTCCTTAACGTAAACGCGAGCGACGGCCGCTTTACGTCTTCCTAATGCATTTACTACTTCCATTTTAATTATTTAAGAGAATTAATATCAATTGTTTTGGGCTGCTGAGCTTCGTGTTTGTGCTTTTCCCCGTCATATATGTACAGATTGGCAAGCAATTTGTCGCCCAATTTATTTTTGGGAAGCATCCCTTTTACTACTTTCCGGAACAAACGGTCGCTGCCTTTTTTCTGCAAATCGGCCGGCGTATGTTCTTTTTGTCCGCCCGGATAGCCGGTATAAGAAAGATAAATGCGATCCGTCCATTTATTTCCGGTTAACACTACTTTTTCGGCATTAACGATAATTACATTATCCCCGCAATCTACATGAGGAGTAAAATTCGGTTTATACTTTCCACGCAGAAGTTTCGCTACTTTCGAAGCCAAACGCCCCAAATGCTGTCCGTTGGCGTCGACTACAACCCATTCCTTGTTTACGGTCTCCTTATTGGCGGAAATGGTCTTATAACTTAAAGTATCCACTTTTTTAATTTTTTGTTTGTTAATAAATTACCCGTTCAATCTATTTCCCTTTTCGACAATCGGAATTTTGGAATAAAAAGGTCAAAATCAAACACTTACATCTTTTGAATAATAATCGGCCTGCAAAGTTACACATTTTTCTTTAAACAGACAAAAAAAACGCCTCAAACTTTTGAGGCGGTTTTTTTCAATTCAATTGTAACTGTTTACTCAGCCGGAGCTTCAGCCGGAGCTTCGGTAGAATCAGCCGGAGCTTCTTCTACAGGTGCAGGAACAGCTTCTTCTGTTTGTACCGGCTCGGGAGTTGTAGTTTCTTGTTGTGCTTTCTTTTGACAAGCACTAAGTGCAACAACAGCCGCCATTGCGAAAAATAAAACTAACTTTTTCATTTTCTTAATAATTAAAACGATTTATGAAACTTTTTCTGGTTTTCTTTCGAAAAAACCATGGCAAAGATAAGTATATTATTTAATATGCCGTATAACATATTTCGTTTTTTTCGATTTTTTTGAAAAAAAATTGTTTTTATTTGTATAAATACCGTTTTATGCTCTTTTTGGGGGTCTTTTCGAATGCTTCGGCCAATTGAATTTCTGTAATTTTTTCGTATGAGGCTACCATTTCATTTAAAATTACCGTATTTTCATCCATTATTTTGCGTAAATCATCCGAAGACACGTCATTTTGTTTTGCCATTTCATAATCGGGATAGACCAAAGCAATCAACTTTCCGTTCCGATCAACCACCAAACTATCGCCCACATAAGGCAAATTATTTAATTTGGCTTCAATTTCTTCCGGATAAATATTTTGTCCCGTGGCGCTCAATATCATATCTTTTAAACGGCCTCGGATGAAAACGTTATTGTTCTTATCAATCGTCCCCAAATCTCCTGTTTTCAGCCAACCGTCGTCTGTGAATACTTCTTTTGTCGCCTTTTCATTATTGTAATAGCCAAGCATGACGTTTTGGCCTCTGACTTGAATTTCCCCAACGGTATTGTAAGGATCGGGGGAGTCAATCCGGACTTCCATGTTCGGTAATATTTTTCCGCAGGATAAAGGTATGTACTTAGGATACAAAGAGAAACTAATTAACGGGGCGCTCTCGGTCATCCCATAACCTACGGAAATCGGGAACTTGATTTTCAGCAAAAACTCTTCTACTTCGGCATTCAGAGGAGCGCCTCCGATGACCACCTGAATGAATTGCCCGCCAAATGCCTTGACTAATTTTTTCCGGATAAGCGAATACAATAATTGATTCAGTAAAGGAACTTTAAGCGCAAGAGCAAAACTCTTTTTGCTGATTACCGGAACAATCATTCGTTTGTAAATTTTTTCCATAATAAGCGGTACGGCTATAATTAAAGCGGGTTTATATTCTTTGAAAGCGCTCAACAAAATTTGAGGCGAAGGCGTTTTTCCAAGCAGGATGACGTGGCAACCTTCTTTCATCGGGAATAAAAACTCAAAGCCGCAGCCGTAAGCGTGCGCCAAAGGAAGCAAAGAAACCAAATTATCTCCTTTTTTGATAGGCATCTCCTGATGCGCAAACGCTAAATTGCCAATCAGATTGTTTCCCGTCAACAATACGCCTTTGCTGAAACCGGTCGTTCCGGACGTATAGTTCAGAATGACAAGGTTTTCATTCGGAAGTTCCGGATAATTAATGTCTTCCGTCGTAAAACCTTTGGGATATTTTTCCGCCAATTTTTTATCCAAGGAAAAGTACAAATCTTCCTGTAAACTCTTATCCGAGAAAGGAATAGTTGCTTTCAGAGAAGTCATCTGTTTCTCATCCAGACTTTTCAGCATGGAATCGGAGACAAAAAGAAGTGTCGAACCGGAATGGTTGACAATGTTTTGAGCGTCGGCAGGACTAAAATCCTGCAATATCGGAACAATCACCGCCCCATAAGTGACGGACGCCATAAAAATAACACACCAATAGGCATTGTTTTTCCCGATTAAAGCAATTTTTTCCCCTTGCCGAACATCATATTCTTCAAACAATAAGTGAAGTCTGGCCATTTCCTTAGCCATTTCGCCATAAGTGAACCGTATATCCGTACCGTAATTGCTTAACGCAGGGCGATCAAAATAATTACGGAAACTTTTCGTATAAAGGCCGATAAAATTCTGTGAATATTCCATTGTAAAATCTATAATTTTTTGCAAATATAAACATTTAATTGAATTTTTGTTACTTATTGGCGAAAATATTGCATAAAACTTAAAAAAATATCTTTATACTTGGAAGTTGCCTTATCACAAATGGGCTAATTATTTCTTAGAATGATTGAAAGGGTGGCTCAAAGTCACCCTTTCAACATAGTTATACTACGACACAAAAGTACAACAATAATTTCAGAACTGTTGACTTAATTGTATAAATAACGTTTAATGCTTTTTTTCGGCGTTTTCTCAAATTCATTCGGAAAGAGTTGAATTTCCGCGATTTTTTCGTAGGAAGCGACCGCTTTATTCAATGTCGCTTTATTTTCTTCCATGATAAGCGCCAAATCGTCGTGCGACAAGCCCGATTCATCAACCGCGCCATAATCGGGATAAACCAAAGCAATCAAGCGGCGGTTTTTTTCCACAAGCAAACTTTCCATGACGAAAGGAAGATTGTTGAGTTTGGCTTCGATTTCTTCGGGATAAATATTCTGCCCGCTGGGGCCGAGAATCATTGACTTGGAACGTCCGCGGATAGACAGATTATTGTTTTTGTCCAATGTGCCGAGGTCGCCGGTTTTCAGCCAGCCGTCTTTTGTAAACGCTTCATTGGTAGCGGCTTCGTTTTTGTAATAGCCGGCCATTACGTTTTGTCCCCTTACCTGAATTTCTCCTGCAATCTTTTCCGGATTTTCCGAATCTATCCGGGCTTCCATGCACTCCAGGACTTTCCCGCAGGAATGAGGAACAAAATCGGCGCAAAGCGAAAAACTGATCAAAGGCGCACATTCGGTCATCCCATAACCTACCGAAATCGGGAATTTGATTTTCAACATGAAATCTTCTACTTCACTGTTGAAAGGCGCTCCGCCGACAATCACTTGCCGGACTTTCCCACCTAAAGCGTGAAGCAGTTTTTTCCGTATCTGTGCATAAATCTGCGCATCCAACAAAGGAAGACTTAATGCCCAACTGATTGGCCGTTTATTCAAAATCGGGATAATCATGTTTTTATAGATTTTCTCGAAAATCAACGGAACGGAAATCACAATTTCGGGTTGAACTTCTTCAAAAGCTTTTAATAAAATTTTCGGGGCGGGCGTTTTCCCTAAAAAAGTAGTCACAACTCCTTCCGTCAGGGCGTACAAAAAATCGAACGCCGCGCCGTATGTATGAGCTAAAGGCAAAAACGAAAGCATCCGGTCGCCTCGTTTCAAACCGATATGATCGTGCGCAAACGCCATATTCCCTGACAAATTGCGGCCTGAAATCATTACGCCTTTGCTGAAACCGGTTGTGCCGGAAGTATAATTCAAGACAACCAATTCATCATCCGACTGATCGGAATAACTGATGTCTTCCGGTCTGAAACCGGCCGGATATTTCGCGGCGAATTTTTCATCCAATCCGGCTATTATTTTGCCTATGTTTTCACCTTCCTGCTGGGAAAGCAAACGAAAATCGGTCAACGAAATAATGCCTTTTACGCCGGGAATTTCTTCTTCCGTCAAAGTCTCCCAAATCGCGTCGGCGGCAAACAGCAACACCGATTCGGAATGATTGATGATGTGCTGAACATCGTTGGTATTAAAATCATGCAGAATGGGAACTATAATCGCTCCATAAGTGACTGTCGCCAAATGGGCTATACACCAGCGACTGCTGTTTTTGCCGATTACGGAAATTTTATCGCCGGGATTAATCTTACATTCCTTAAATAAAACATGTAGTTTGGCAATTTCTTTTGCTACTTCCCCATACGTAAATGTTTCGCTCGAACCATAATCGGCCATCGCCGGAAAATCGAAGTTTTTCCGAAAACTTTCTTCATATAATTTAATAAAAGTCATTTTTCTATAATTTTGCACACTTTTTATTTGTTTGTGCAAAAATACGGAAAAAAGTTTATTTAACAACAAATAATATGAAAATATATTACATATGGGGTGGTTTTTTGAAGGGTGAAGGGTGAAACAATTGTTTCCATATATTTTTTAGGACGCGGCAGATTGTTCGCGATAAAACCGGTTGTTTTTCCTTCGCTGCCCTACCCTATCCGACAATACCAGCATTTGTCCCCGCCCGATTCCGGCAACCACATTGCTCATCCGGTAATTGTACCTGATCTGCAAATGATGGTAATAAGGAAGCGGCTATCTCGCTGAAAGTCCCGCAATGAACGCCTTTATACATAGAGCCTAAGGCTTCGGCGGCGTCTTCCAGAACGGGTATTTCGTACAATTTCGAAATTTCAAGGATTTCGTCCATTTTGGCAGACATACCGTACAAGTGCACCGGGATAATGGCTTTCGGCTTTTTACCTTTCCGCATCCTGTCACGGATGGCTTCTTTGAGAAATACCGGCGACATGTTCCAGATATCTTTCTCGCTACGCCCTTCAGTCAACCCCTGACAGGGATAAACGGATTGAGTAAACTAATAACAGTAATAAGTATTAATCAGAGTCAACTTTTCTAAGGAATTAGACAAACAAACAGTCAACCTAAATCAGGAACTTACAGAGTTATGTTTTTAAAGCTGTTTAATGAATTTGAACGGCAGGCGCCGCTTAATTTCCGAAACTTCCAAAAGTTTTTATTACTTTCCAGTAGCCTCTTGTACCGTCAATTCGTTCAATAAGTCCTTTTTTCTTTAGACTATCTAAATGTTTTAATACGGCTGACTCGTTGATATTTAATTGTTTTGATAATTTCCGATAGCTAATGTTCGGCGTTTGTGATAATACAAATAAAATTTCATTTTGTCTGTCCGTAAGCAGTTCATCCTTGATTGCACCACCTATTGCACCACCTATTGCACCACCTATTGCACCACCTATTGCACCACCTATTTGACCACCCATTTGACCACCTACTTGACCACCTACTTGACCACCAAAATCATCAATTACAACCCCATTCTCATCTAACGGCACCTGCGAAATAAATACGTCTTCTTCGAGCAATTGAATGTTATCACTGCCGGAATATGCTTTTGAATATTTGTAGATATTCCGCGTTCCTGTGCCAAGTTCCTCGGAACGCCCCATCAGCGTAAAAATCTGCGCTAAATGTGGATTTTTGGGAAACGGTTCAAATTGATTGGGCAGAAGTTGTCCGTATGTGTGCGGCTTGTTGGCGTTTTTGGCCTCAACTTTATCCTTGTAAATGGTGAAACTTGTTGGATATGCATTTGTATATTCCCTGTGTATCAGGATATTGGCAACAACTTCGCGAAATATTTTATCGCGTAACGACATTCGTTGATCACCTTCTAAATAGAATTTATCCAATAAATGTTTTGCCACAAAAGCCATCAATTTGTCATACGCTTCAATGATATTGCAACGGATATTTTCGCGGTCATCGTAACGGTCAAGGTCTTTTCGGCGAAGAATGGCATCTACTTTATAGTACGGAATAGCGCTCGTAATTACAGCGTCATTTCCGAACAGCAACAAGGCTGCCATTGTAAAGCCTTCTGTGCCTGTAGCCAAGTCATGCCGCCACAAGCCCGAATTGTAAAAGAATTCTTTGTCGGTCATTTCGTTCCATGCGTGATCGGGGAAATTAATTTTAATTACTTTTCTTACCCGTTGCACCAGACCCGGAACAAAATCGCTTTCATATAAATACGGGTAAATCGTATTTTCGGAATACGCATTATTCTTTCGCGTATAACAGTTTTTGATTTGTTCATCACTTCGCAATTCAAAATCGCCGTCTGTATTGCGGTCGTAAACTTTTCCGTTGCATCTATGTACTTGCGACGAAATCGGCACGAAGATATGAATCAGCGTTTTGCCTCCATATTCTACTCGTTGAATATCCATCAAAAACGACGGAAAGAGTTTTTGCGGATTGTTGCATAAATTGGCAATATCTTTTTGCATTTGTTCAACGGCGTCAATATCAATCCCCTCAATACTTCCGTTATCTAAAATTCCCAGCAACACATTACCACCGTTGCGGTTAAGAAAAGCGCATAAAGTTTCAAAAAGTGATTCGGGAAGTTTGTTTTTTGCTCGTTTAAACTCAACCGAAATGCCTTCGCCTTCTTTTAATATGTTAGGAATATTGATATTCATTCAATAATATTGTTAGTGGTATTGCTTTTTTGCTTTCGCAAAGGTACACAATTTTCTGTGTTTTTCATTTTCGCATCCTGCGTTTTCTGTTCCCTTACAATTTCTTCCATCAGCAGAACCCTGCTAATTTGTTTAATGAATTTGAACGGTAGGCGCCACAGTATTTTTCTGAAGGGATAGAGGATGCGTATGTATATTTATAGGATGACAATTTTTCGATATCTTGTGAAGCATGAAGCATGAAAATATTTTGTGGATTAAGAGATTTTTATTACTCTCCAATAGCCGCCTTTGTCTGCGCCAATACGCTCAAGAAGTCCTTTATCTTTTAACTTATTGACATTATTTATTATTGCTCTTCTTGATATTCCGACCAATTTCGACAATTCATTAAATGAAATTTGAGGATTATTTTCTAACAGTTCATAAATTTTTCTCAAGTTTTCAGTGAAGTTTTCAGTGAAGTTTTCCGAACTTTTCTTTTCCGCTTGAATTTTTATAGTAGTGTTGATTTTCTGTTCGGAATATTGAAGTATTGTCTGAAAACCATTTTGTATTTCCGCATATTCCAATTGCATTGTGGGATAATCGGATATTTCATCTCTTATTCGTCTGAAACCGCTACCATACTTTTCTATATCTCCCGTTAAATAAAATGCTTCTGCAATCAGCTTGTTGCGTGCCGATGCATCGCAGGTAATGGATATTCCAATATTTCCGTGCGCTGTGTTGTAATGCCTGTTATTTCAAATGCAACCTTCATTCGGGAAATCAGGTATTTTTGAGTTTCTTTGTAAGTTCCAAACAAGGAAAAATATACCATAAACAAGGTATTGCCCGTTTAAAATCTTTCCACCACCTTTGTAACCGGAAATAAACATATAAAATATGAGTGAAGAAACACAATCGAAGAAACTATCCATTATCGCTTTCAGCGGCGATTTTGATAAACTGACAGCCGTCTTTACCCTGGCTACCGGAGCGGCTGCCGTAGGGTACGAAGTCAATTTATTCTTTACCTTCTGGGGATTGGATGCGATTAAAATCAAACAAGGCCGTTCGCCTGTGGGCAAAGGTTTTTTGCCTAAAGTGTTCGGCATATTCATGGGTGGGCTGAAAGCTACGCCGGTCAGCCGGCTGAATTTTTTAGGCCTCAGTCCGAAAATATTCCGTTACCTGATGCGGAAAAAGAATGTCGCTACCCTCGAAGAACTGGTCGAAGCAGCCAAAACTTTAGGCGTTAATTTCTACGCCTGCGAAATGGCAATGCACATACTCGGACTGGAGAAGAGCGATTTTATTCCCGAAGTAAAAGATGTATTGGGCGTGGCAACCTTCCTGAATCTTTCGGAAGGAGGACAAACCCTGTTTATTTAGTGATTAGTGGTTAGTGGTTAACGATTCGCCACTAATCACTAACCATTAATCACTAACCACTAATCACTAATCATTATGACTTACTTTTTAGACATAACAAAAGAACATTGCCCGATGACATTCGTGAAAACGAAAATCGAACTGAGCAAGCTTCAGCCGGGCGACATACTGAACGTAAGGCTCAGCGAAGGAGAACCTCTGGAAAACGTTCCGAAAAGCGCTGCCGAACAAGGTTTTAAAGTGATTTCCATAGTCGAGGTGGAAACGAAAGGCATTTATAACGTCGAGATAGAAAAATGATGCTCATTCCGCGACATATTATTGACGACGTCATCGCCCACGCCTGGAACGAACTCCCCGACGAGGCGTGCGGACTCTTGGCCGGTCACGGGAATCAGGTGGTGAAGCAATATCCGCTGACCAACATTGATCACAGTCCGGAGCATTTCTCGTTCGATCCGAAAGAGCAGTTTGCCGTGTTGCGCGAAGCGCGAAAGCAAGGCCTGCAAATCGTCGCCAATTACCACAGCCATCCCGAAACGCCTGCACGTCCGTCGGAAGAAGACATCCGGCTGGCTTTCGACCCGAATATCGCTTATTTTATTTTGTCTTTGCAAGACGTCGAAAATCCGGTTCTCAAAGCCTTTTCCATTCGAGAAGGAATAGTAGAACCGATAAAAATCATTATCCGTTAAAAATACATTAATTTATGGCACAAAATGACTTACAGCGCAGTATAGCTACTGCAACCGCCAAAAAGTTGGCAACCACTACGAAAACCCCGCCTCAGATGGGGTCTATCACTCCCCGGCTTCTGTTGAAACTCTTGCCCTGGGTGCAAGTGGATTCGGGTACCTATCGCGTGAATCGAACCAAAGTGGAATTGAAAAAATCGGAACGCATTGAAGTGGAGTTTTTCGAAGGCGTGCCTGCATTTCGTGAAGAATCATTCCGTCGCATCCCCCTGTTTGCGCATATCGACGATACGATTGTTGTCCGTCTGGCAAAGAAGTTTCAGGTAGAAAATATCGACTTGGGCGGCAACCTGATAAAAGAAGGCAAAGACCCGCAAAAGTTTTTTATCGTGGCGCAAGGGCAAGTGGAAATTTCAAGCAAGGGAACGCACGGCGAAGACTTGCGTATCGCCATTCTTTCCGAAGGCGAATATTTCGGCGAAGCCAATCTGCTTTCCGACCAACCGTCGTCGGTAACCGTCAAAGCAATTACGCCGGCCGTGTTTTTCACCTTGGATAGCAATGAGTTGGAACAAATCATCAAGGATATTCCTACCTTTCGCGAACAATTCCGGAAAGCCGTCGACGAACATCTCCGCCTCAAAGCGACGGTGAACACGCATGGCGAAAAGCATATCGACCTCGTTTCGGGGCATGAAGAGGATAATATTATTCCCGAAACGTATATCGACTACGAAGAAGAGCCGCGTGAATATCCGCTCAACACCTTGCAAACGGTGGTGCGCGTACATACCCGCGTGACCGATTTGCACAATAATCCTTACAACCAGCTCGAACAACAGATGCGGCTAAGTATCGAGAGTATTAAGGAACGGCAGGAATGGGAATTGATCAACAATCGCAACTTCGGCTTGCTATCGAGCGTCGAACCGGGCTATCGGATAAGCACCCGTTATGGAGCGCCGACCCCCGACGATTTGGACGAATTGCTGTCGCTGGTATGGAAAAAACCCTCGTTCTTCCTCGCGCATCCCCGTGCGATTGCCGCTTTCGAGCGGGAATGTACCTGGCGCGGCGTGCCTCCCGTTACCACCGTGATACATGGCGTGCCGGTCGTTACCTGGCGCGGCGTGCCGGTTATTCCGAGCGACAAAGTGGAAATTCAAGGGCAATACCTGACCAACCGCGGTGTAGGTACGACAAACATTATCCTCGTGCGCACCGGCGAACAGGAACAGGGTGTTGTCGGACTGCATCAGGCCGGCATTCCGGGTGAAATTGCGCCGAGCCTTTCCGCCCGTCTGATGGGGTTGGATAAATTTGCCGTAGCAAGTTATCTGCTTACCAAATATTTTTCACTCGCTTCGCTGACCGACGATGCTATCGCCGTTCTTGAAAATGTGGAAGTCGGGTATTATCATGATTATAATAACCGGAAAACGGTATTGAAATAGAGTTAAGAACTAAAAACTAAGAGTTAAAAGTTATATATGCACTTTCATTTTTATATATACTTATGCTAAAAGACTTGGATATAAATATTGCTGTTTTGCGTGAAATAGCAAGGACAATTGAGGCCGAAGAAGGACACGCGGCAGCATCCGGCGAAACGTCCGCCCTGCACAACGCCGCCCTGCACGAATTTGCCGATACGCAATACTCGCCTTATTCTTTCCTACGCGACCAGCCGATTATTTACGGCGGCAGGGAAACGTTTGATGTAGAAGCTATTCGCCGGGATTTCCCTATCCTGCATCAGAAAGTGCACGGCAAAGACCTGATATGGTTTGACAATGCCGCCACTACCCAAAAGCCGCAACAGGTGATTGACGCTATTTCGCACTATTACGAAAATGACAATTCCAATATTCATCGCGCTTCGCATACGTTGGCAGCCCGCGCTACGGACGCATACGAGGGCGCCCGCGGGAAAGTGCGCCGCTTTATCAACGCTTCGTCGGAGGAGGAAATCGTTTTTGTACGCGGCACGACGGAAGGGATCAATCTGGTTGCGCAGACTTACGGACGAAAATTTATCCAACCCGGCGACGAAATTATTCTTTCGACCCTCGACCATCATGCCAACATCGTTCCCTGGCAACAATTGGCAAAGGAGCGGAACGCCCGCCTGCTTGTCATTCCCGTCAACGACCGCGGCGATATAATCATGGAAGAATACGAACGCTTGCTCAGTCCCCGCACCAAAATCGTTTCCTTTGCACAGGTGAACAATACTTTCGGCACGATTTCGCCCGCCAAACTGATGATCGACCGGGCTAAACGCTACGGTGCACGGGTGTTGATAGACGGTGCACAGTCGATAGCTCATTCTACGGTCGATGTGCAGGATTTGGATGCGGATTTCTTTGTCTTTTCGGGACATAAGATTTATGCGCCGAACGGGATAGGCGTGGTGTATGCCAAAAAAGAACTGCTCGATTTGCTTCCACCCTGGCAGGGTGGCGGCAATATGATAAAGGATGTAACTTTCGAGGAAACCGTGTTTAATACTCCGCCTGCCAAGTTTGAAGCCGGTACGCCCAATGTGGCCGACGCCGTCGGGCTGGGTGCAGCCCTGGATTACGTGAGCCGTGTAGGCATCAGGAATATCGAAAAATACGAACATTACCTCACCGAATATGCCCGCGAAGCGTTGGGTAAAATCGACGGTATCCGGCTGATAGGCGATCCCCGCGAGCGGATAAGCGTAGTGTCGTTTGTCGTAGACGGCATCCCTACGCCGGAAGTGGGGAAACTGTTGGACGAAGAAGGCGTCGCCCTCCGCGCCGGGCATCATTGCGCACAGCCTGCCTTGCGTCGTTTCGGGCTGGAGGCTACCGTCCGCCCCTCGTTCGCTTTCTATAATACGCCGGCGGAAATAGACCGCTTGGTCGTCGCTGTGAAGAAAATTACGGCCGACCGGCACGGCCCGTCTTCACGATTGAACGACTCCCGTTTTTTCGATTGACACTCGGAGTCATTAATTATACAGCGCGCAGTTTCTACCAACATTCCGTCCCTGACGGGACGGGGGCGGGGTGTGAGGCACACATTTTCTACCAACATTGTGTCCCTGACGGGACACCGGAAAACTGTTATAGATTATTTATTTCGCATCCCCTAATGACACTTCAACAATTATCAAAAACGCGCATTAATTTTTTAACAAAAGTGTCTGTCACTGTATTGATGACAGACACTTCATTTTTCGAATTTTAATCCGACACAAAGTTAAAAGCACTTATCTAATTGACCACTATCCGTTTGCGAATACTTTTC
>JAISWH010000165.1 GCA_031271125.1 Dysgonamonadaceae bacterium | reverse complement strand
TCTGTTTCAGTTTCTTTACTGCTCTGATGTGCCTCCGGACAACAACGCTTCGGAAAGAGCCGTCAGAACGTTCAAAGTAAAACAGAAAGTATCCGGTTTGTTTCGCTCTTTTGAGGGGGCACACGCATTCGCCGTCATCCGATCAGTCATCGACACTATCCTCAAAAACGGTCAGAATGTAGTGGATGCTTTGACGGTCGTGGGAAGGGGGTGAATAGTTACAAATTAATTTGACACAATTTCTAATGCGCAGCAGATTGATAGCAAACCTGAAATACGATGAACGTAAGGCGGTTGCATCTTATATCAACAGGATAAACAAATAAGGCATTAACAAAAGACGGGCGGGAACATCATCCCGCCCACATAAAACAATAAAAAAATGGTAACTATTCACCCTCTTAGCACCACCGCTAATCCTTCCACTACATTCTGACCGTTTTTGAGGATAGTGTCGATGATTGAGCGAAAAATGTGTCTTTTCCTGAATTAGGTTGACTCTGATTAATACTAATTACTGAAATTTGTTTACTTTTTATTGTTATCACTGAAATTTGTTTACTCAGAGTGTCTTATCCCTGTCAGGGGTTGCCTTTCGGGCGTAGCCCGAAACGCCGATGCGATGACGAAAGTGAACCGGCTCCGAAGACGCACAGGGCTGATTAGGCACAAATTCCTGTTTGCCACAGAAATATTGGTAATAACTGTTCTCACTCCACTGTTCCACAACACTTTCATCGGAGAGGTCACGGATGTGTTTTAACAGCAGCAGACCAGCCATCAGGCGAACCGGTTTGGCTGCCGCTCCGTTATCGGGACAGTACAAAGGGGAAAACGCGCGTTCAAACATTTCCCAATCGACCTTGCCGGCTAAAATATAAAGCGGATGACGCTGATCCAAACTGTCCTCCAAAGAGAAAAACAAACTGCGCTGATTACTTTTTTTACTGGGTAATAACATAAAAATCTGCAAAAATTTATATTCAAAGATACGAATTCTTGCAGATTTAAACAAGACCTTTAAGTGATATTATACTATAAATTAAGAAATTATATAAAATTAAGGAGCGACTAAATATGTTTAAACTGTTTTGAACATATTGTTATTACGACAATCGCCTAAATCTTATTTATTCTTGTCCCAACGAAAAGACAGAGTTATAAAACTGTGTTAGTGAAATTAATATTATTTTTTCATTGACACAGTTTTATAATTTACTTATGGGAGTATTGGGATGCTATCTAGTATCTTGATGATTTCTTTTTGCTTTTGAACAGCATTCTCCAACAAGATTACTACTGTATTCAGGTTTAGTTTTATTTGATCAATCTCTTTATGTTCAGAAGACGTAATAAAACTATATGCTTGATTTACTTGATTATCCATGTCTTTAATTTTCTGAAACAACTGGGCAACTTGGCTTCTTAGAGGTTCTCCTATAGCCAATCCATTAGCACGAGTAGCAAGATCTTTCGTTTTTTGAACTAAGTCACTATACTTTACCCTCAATTCCTTTAGAACTACCCCAATATTTATCACTGGATGTTCATGAAGGTCTTTATGCATTATGTAAAAAACACCAAAATTTTTAGCTACATCCAATACTTCAAATAGAGTATGATAGGCGAAATCCGAACGATGATCATAATCTTTTCGCCAATAAGCAAAGATGCTCAGAGCCAGTGCTGAATTTTCCAAATTACTTGCACCTACCCATTGAGCCAATTTCATCATTCTTACAGTTGTCATAGACTGTCCAGCCCACACGGGGAGCTTCAATGACCTTGCTAATATAGTGCTTGGAGCATCTTCATCCCGTGATGCTGAAGTAAGTCCCATCCCCCTGGCACGCTGTCGTTCTGCGTGTGTTGTACCATCACTTATTGAAATCGAATCTGAACGTTCTCCACTATCGTCAACAGCGGTCGTAACACTAGTATCAGCTGTTGTTTCAACAGGAAGTAAACCCTCCCCGGCAGTCTTTGGATTCCAGCTTTGATGTTGGCCAAAGTATTCCATTAAATCATGAAATAGAATAACCTTATCCTTTAAACTATAAGCATAAGGATTTCGTAGCACTTCCAGTTGGTCATCAGGAACATTATGATCAATCCTCGGATCAGTCTCTCGGCGAGATGTCTCCCTATGATACCTTTGATAATGCCCGAGCTTGATCTGACTTCCAGATGCTTCATCTGCAACCCATTTATGTTGAGCATTGAAAGTTCCCTTAGCAATAGAAAAGCCCTTTTGTAATTCTGACAAAATTAGTTCTTGTTTTTCATGTGTAACCAACCCTTCAGCTTCTAGATTGATTATTTTGTAGAACAATTTTATGCATAATCCGTTCAGTACTGCATCTAAAAACGGGTTTTGATATATATCTTCAGCAAGCCTCTTTTCTGCATGTCGCATGGGTTTGGCTTCTACCCAGCCCAGTAAAGCACGAGCAAGATCGTACAAATTATTATAAGACCTGTTTTGTTGCTTACGCCCAAAAACAGGATGTGATTTATCAGGAGTGCTTTTATCTCCCGGTTTATTCTCTATCCATTTGGTTAATTCTATTTTTATTTTGTCTTGTTTTGCCTGAAAAATGGCAAGAAATTCAGCATTTGCTTTAACTGTATCATCTTGAAGCATCAGATCGTAAATATGATTTACTACTACTTCTAAACCAAATTTAGGAACCCATTCATCTGTTATATTTATTTCTTTTACCATCAGTCTTCGCTGAATAGGTTGTTGGTTATTTACTATCGCTTGTAAAGACTTGGCTTGCTCTGTCTGTAATATATTAACATGCTTTTGCGTTTTTTTTTGCTCGTTCACTCTATGATAATACATTTGTAACACAGCATATCCCATTTCATTCGCCTCTTTCTCCAAATCTTCATCATCATTTACATTAATCCCTTGTAATTGTATCGTAGGCTGCACGCGCCCTTGCTTTTGCTGTGCTACATGCCAACCCTCATGAGCAAGATGCTGCTCTTGCCCAGGAGCGATGTGTATGTCGGTACCTTGCGTATAAGCTAAGGCCTGTAGTTGGGTTGGCTTAGATGAATTATAATGTACTTTTACATCATCCATGCTATAGCCCGAAAGGTATTCAATGCCCGTTTTCAGATTGTCGGGCAAACCTGTATTATTTGGTTTTTCTTCTTGTTGTACAGGCTCCTGTTCGGTGGTAAAAGTTGAGTCAAACTTTCCCTGCAACAGTTCGTCTCCGCCTATTTCTTTACACTGAGCAGTATCAAACTTGCCTTGCAAAAGTTCATCCTCTTCCTCCGGAGCATATCGCTGTATGCTTTCCTTGTATCGTTGGAGTATAGCACTTGCCGGAGCCTGCCCCGAAGTTTTAGCTTGCAGTAACTCTTCATCTTCCATACTTTCACGTTGCACAGGTTGTCTTCCTAAAGTCTCATTTTTATAGGCCTGAAGAATGTCTGTAATAGGAACTTGTCTGGATGCTTTAGGGTTACTATCCAGTGTGCGGGATTGACTTTCAGGTTTCTTTGCATATTCTCTCATGGCAATTTGATTTTGAAGATGATATCAAAGATTCAACTTTCGCAAGTTCTACAACTTACTGATTATTAATAAAAAAATGTAGCATTTTATTTGCATAAGTCACTTATTTTCAGTAACTTTGTGTCGTCAAACAAAAAACAAGCAAAATGCTATGCAACGAAGTTACGACAAAGATTTCAGAACTCCAAAAATTTTTCACTTCTGACGAAAAAATTTTCCAAACACTACTTTCGGTGTTCAACACATTGAACCTTTCCGGTAATCAGTTCCGGACAGTAGACAAAAGCAATAGTAAATGCGCAGATTCAAGTAACCAATGCAACTTTTTTATAAGCGGTAAGTTTTTCCTTCAAAAACCGCCCCGTATAAGAATCCTTGCAACCGGCAACCTCCTTCGGCGTCCCGGCACAAACCAAATAACCGCCGTTTTCCCCGCCTTCGGGGCCTAAATCAATCACATAATCGGCGCATTTGATTACATCCAGGTTATGCTCAATGATCACAATCGTGTGGCCTCTCGTAATCAAAGCGTCAAAAGCTTCCAATAAGGTTTTAATATCGTGGAAATGCAGGCCTGTTGTAGGTTCATCGAAAATAAAAAGCGTTGGCTCCGCTTTTTCTTCATCCAAGTGAAAAGCCAATTTTACACGCTGGTTTTCACCGCCGGAAAGCGTAAAAGAACTTTGCCCCAGTTTGACGTAACCCAAGCCTACTTCCTGTAAGCATTTCAACTTTTTAATGATTTTTCGTTCTTGAATTTCAGGCTTTTTCCCGAAAAATATAATTGCTTCGTCAATCGTCATTTCCAGAACATCGTAAATATTTTTGCCCTTGTATTGTACTTCTAAAACTTCTTGCTTGAACCGCTTGCCCTGACAAGTGTCGCATTTCAACACCACATCGGCCATAAACTGCATTTCGACGGTGATGAATCCTTCCCCTTTACATTCTTCACACCGGCCGCCTTCGACATTGAATGAAAAATAAGCCGGAGAAAACTTCATTTGTTTGGATAAAGGCTGTTCGGCAAACAGTTTCCGGATTTCATCGTAAGCCTTGATGTAAGTCACCGGATTGGAACGGGTAGAACGGCCGATGGGATTCTGGTCTACAAATTCAACCGTATTTATCCTATCCAAATCGCCGGTAATGGAGGTCGCCGGAATGGATATTTCCCGTACATCATCGCAAAATTGCCTCATCCCTTGGTAAAAAACATCCCGCACCAACGACGATTTACCTGAACCGCTAACGCCGGTAACTACCGTCATCACATTCAAAGGAAATTTCACGTCGATGAATTTCAGATTGTTTTTGCGCGCCCCTTTGATTTCGATATAATTGTTCCATTTCAGGCATTGGGCGGGAACAGGAATTTGTTCCGCGCCGGTTAGATAATTGACGGTATGGCTTTTGGTAGAGGCGTTGCGTGCAACGTCTCCACAGGTGGCTACAATATTTTTAATCTCGCCCCGGTATACGATTTTTCCGCCTTTTTGCCCGGCGTCCGGCCCAATGTCGATTATATAATCGGCAGCCCGGATAATTTCCTCGTCATGCTCCACGACAACAACCGTATTCCCAAGCATTTGCAACTTCCTCAGCACTTTTATCAATAATTCCGTATCCCGCGAATGTAAACCGATGCTCGGCTCGTCGAGAATGTAAAGAGATCCGACCAAACTACTTCCCAATGAGGTAGCCAAATTGATCCTTTGGCTTTCCCCGCCGGAAAGCGTCGAAGATAAACGATTGAGTGTCAGATAACCTAAACCTACGTCATTCAGGAATTGCACGCGGGCTTTGATTTCTATCATAAGCCGTTTGGCGACAAGCGCATCGTGTTCATCCAATTTCAGTTTGAGGAAAAAATCCCGAAGTTTGGCAACCGGCAAATCAACCAAAGCAGTAATCGTCTGCCCGTCTACTTTCACGTATTGAGCCTGCGGTTTTAACCGGGTTCCGCAACAAAGCGGACAGGTCGTTTTTCCCCGATAACGCGCCAACAATACCCTATATTGAATTTTATACACATTTTCTTCTACATGCTGAAAAAAATCATTAATGCCTTTCACTTTGCTGTTCCCGTTCCAAAGCAAGTCTTTTTCTTTTTGAGAAAGCCGGTAATAGGAACGATGGATCGGGAAATTATATTTAGAGGCTTGAGTGATAAAGTTGGATCGCCATTCCCCCATTCTATCGCCTTTCCAACAAGCCACTGCGTTTTGATATACCGATAAAGATTGATTGGGGATCACTAAATTTTCATCAATTCCGATTACTTTTCCGAAACCTTCGCATTTCGGACATGCACCGGCCGGACTGTTGAAATTAAACATCAAATCGGTCGGTTCTTCAAATTCAATGCCATCCGCCTCAAATTTGTTGGAAAATTCTTTTGTGATAACACCCTCGTCCGTATAAAACTTAAGGATCGCATAACCATTGCCTTCAAAAAAAGCAGTCTCCACCGAATCGGAAAGACGGGAAATCGTCATCGGATCGGAAGACGCGGTCAGACGGTCGATGAGAAGGTAAATATCGTCGGAAAATTGGTTTGTATGCAAAAAATGCTTTTCATCATTCAGGATCTCGTCGATGCGGTATACCACATCCTTAATTTCTATTCGCGAAAAACCTTCTTTTTGAAAAATTTCCAACTGTTCCGGCACTGTGCGGTCAATACGGACAGGCATTTTCGTCAAAAGAGAAAGGCGGACGCCTTCGGGGTATTTCAACATTTCATCAACTACATCGGTGACATTGTGCTTTTTGACTTCCTGTCTCGACGCCGGCGAAATAGTTTTGCCGATGCGGGCAAAAAGCATCCGCATATAATCGTAAATTTCCGTTGAAGTACCGACCGTCGACCGGGGGTTGCGGGTATTCACTTTCTGTTCGATAGCAATGGCCGGAGGAATTCCTTTGATGTAGTCGGTTTCGGGTTTACTCATTCGTCCGAGAAACTGGCGGGCGTAAGAAGAAAGACTTTCCACGTAGCGGCGCTGACCTTCGGCGTAAAGTGTATCAAAAGCCAGGGAGGATTTTCCCGAACCCGATAAACCTGTGATAACAACAATCTTATTGCGCGGAATCTCCACATCAATATTTTTCAAATTGTTAACCCTTGCACCTTTGATGATGATGTTTGATTCTAATGCCATTTTTTTACAAGATAATTTGCAAAGATACAATTTTTTTCAGATTTGGCAATTTCCGAATCTTTAGAATGTCTTTCATTCACTTTTTCCATATTTCAAAAGAAAATCCTAACTTTGCAAACAAAAAGTGCAACATGATCCGGTATTTTTTAATTTTTCACGTTCTGTTTTTACCGTCTATTTTTTGTTTTTCGCAGAATACGCCAAAATGTGAATTTCGCGGGACTTGGATACAGGTAATCAATCAAAGCCAATATGCAAGCATGAATCCGGCTGAAATGAAAAGGTATTTCGTGCAGATGCTCGACGATCTCAAAGCTGCCCGTATTAATGCCGTTATTTTTCAGGTTCGTCCTACCGCCGACGCTTTTTATAATTCTTTCCTTGAACCTTGGAGCCAATATCTGACAGGTACTCAAGGGAAAGCGCCTCCCGGAAATTTCGACCCCATGGAATTTCTTATTGAAGAAGCTCATAAACGGAATATGGAGTTTCACGCCTGGCTAAATCCTTACCGGATAGCATCTTCCGAACGCGACGTCTTGTGCGCTGATCATGTTTATTACCGCTATCCCGAACGGTTTATCAAATACGGAAAGCAAATTTTTTTCGATCCCGGAATACCCGAAAACAGGAAATATACTTGTTCCATAGTCAAAGATATTGTAAGCCGTTACGACGTGGATGCCATTCACATGGACGATTATTTTTATCCCTATCCTGTTCGGGGGGAAATATTTGATGATAAAAAAAGTTTCAACCGCTATGCTTATCAGCAAGGTTTTAAACAAAATCAATTAGCCGACTGGCGGCGGAACAATGTAAATAAGTTGATTGAAGAAATCAGGCAAACAATTAATTTGTCTAAACCTTGGGTCCGCTTTGGTGTTAGTCCTTTCGGCATTTACCGGAATAAAAAAAGTACGCCGGACGGTTCGGGCAGTAATACCGGCGGTTTACAAAATTACGACGACCTTTACGCCGATGTTTTGCTTTGGGCGCAAAAAGCTTGGGTAGACTACATTATTCCACAGATTTATTGGGAAATAGGACATCCGGCCGCCGACTACGACACATTAATCCGTTGGTGGAGCAAACAAAAAATAAACGCACAACTGTATATCGGTCAAGACGTTGTTCGTACCATCGAAGCGCCCGGCCTGTTCGATTCGCGGGAAAATCAATTACCTGCCAAAATGACATTGGAAAGGACGCTTCCGGGAATCGACGGAAATTGTTGGTGGTCGGGCTACAACTTGGTCGAAAATACCCAAGGCATAGCCGATAGTTTGGAAAATAATTACCAAAAATACCCTGCATTGATTCCGGCTTATGTTCACCTGCACAAGAAAACGCCAAAGGATGTGAAAAAATTAAAAGCCGAATGGACACCGCTCGGCTATATCCTGCATTGGAAGCGGAACGGAAATCCTGCAAACCCCGAAAAAGCGCAATATTACGTTATTTACCGGTTTGAAAACAACGAAAAAACCGATTTGAAAGACCCTTCAAAAATCGTTTGCGTCACGCGGGAAACTTCTTATATCTTGCCTTACAATGAGGGCAAAACAAAATACAAATATGTCGTTACTTCGGTCGACCGGTTTCATAACGAGACTAAAAAAGGGAAGTCGAAAAAGGTGAAATTGTAGCTATAATGAAAATAGAAATCCAAACGACAGCCGATGGTTCGCCTACACTTTTCCTTCCGGAAATGGACGAACATTATCATTCCGTAAACGGCGCCATCCGGGAATCGAAACATGTGTATATCGAAGCGGGCTTCAAACAATGCCGGAAATCTGAAATTCATGTCCTTGAAATGGGTTTCGGAACAGGTTTGAATGTTTTGTTGACTGCCTTGGAAGCGGAAAATCAAAAAATTAAAGTTTTTTACACCGGATTGGAAAAATTTCCTTTGCCGGCAGAAATTACAGACCGGTTGAATTATTCCGAAACCTCCCTGTTCCAGGCTATCCACCAAGCCGAATGGGGAAAATCCGAACCGGTTACTCCGTATTTTCATCTTAAAAAAATCCAAACCGGTTTCAATGATTTTAATTTCCCCGGCAAGTATGATATTGTTTATTACGATGCTTTTGCTCCTGATAAACAACCCGGTGTATGGTCGTCCGAACTGTTCGACAAAATATTTTCAGCGATGAATCCGGGCGGAATTATTACGACTTATTGTGCAAAAGGCAGTATCCGGAGAATGATGCAACAAGCCGGTTTTACCGTCGAACGGATACCTGGACCTCTTGGGAAAAGAGAAATGCTACGGGGAAGAATTAAGAATTAAGAATTAAGAATTGTATTCCTCCCAAAGCTAAAAGTAAAAAGATGAAAAGCAACATTAAAATTTTGGCATACAATTTGTTTGTAAGCGTAAAATAATGGGCAAGAATTAAAGAAACAGGAATATACGAGACTGATTCCCAATAGGATCGGTATTCGCTTTGCACAAAAGCCAAAAACAGGAAAATGAAAGAAGAAACGTACATATATTTCAAAAAAGAAATCGTTTTGACCTTTTCGGAAATACTTAATACAAACAAATTTAATCCTGCAAAAATCAATACAAGCAAAATAACTCCAAAGCTAATCAATTCGAAGTCAGACAAATGAAGTTCGCTTACAAAGAAAATTTTTCCCGGTTTCGGAAGCGTAACAAGAAATATTCGCCAATCATCCCAATAAATACTCCAGGCAAAAATAATCCAATAAACCGCAACGATACCGGTTAGGCTTGCAAGGAATACCCGTAAATTAAAACTCCGAAACCAATAAAATCCAATCCAAAATATGGGAAGAAATAATAAAAGTTGAGGCTGAAAGAAACTGCATAAAACCAATATCAATGAAATATTGAAAGCATTGAGTTGTGAATCGGACTTTTGATAAGCGTTGAATAAAAACAAATAATTGAGCATGATTAATAGCGTCGCAATGCTGCCGTTCAAATCATAATTAAATATCGGATTCCAACCGGTCAAAATCAGATAGAAAATCGCAGGCAACAAAGTCCGGCGGCGAATCATCGAAAAAAAATTGTTCAACGGTAATAAAAATAATGCAATGCTAATCTGTAGCATGGTACAAACCCAAAGATTGACCTCGCTCCAATCGCCCTGCAACCGGAAAACAAGAAATACAAAAACACAGGCAAAGAACACTACCCTACTAGAAACAAACGTTTTATGTATTTTGTTGATATTCATACTTTTACTTCAAATCGTAACCAATGTCTTTCCGGTAGTATTTACCGTCGAACCGGATAATTCCGGCATTTTGAAAAGACTGCCGTAAAGCCTCGTTTTTGTCGGTTCCATACGAACTGACGGCAATAACCCGTCCGCCGGCGGTTAGTATCCGGCCGTCTTTTTCAATCGTTCCGGCATGGAAAATCAGGCTTCCCTGGACATTGTCAAGTCCGGTAATAACTTTACCTTTTTCGTAATTTCCCGGATAACCGCCGGATACAAGCATAACAGTCACCGCCGAACGGGCATCGAAAACCAGTGCTTTTTCATGCAAATTCCCTTGCGCAATACCTTCCAACAAATCAACAAAATCGGATTGAATCCGCAACATAACAACTTCCGTTTCCGGATCTCCCATCCGGCAATTATATTCAATCACCAGCGGTTCGCCTTCGACATTGATCAATCCGAGAAATATAAAACCTTTATAATCAATTTTTTCACTTCTTAAACCTTCAATCGTCGGAATAACAATCCGTTCCTCTACTTTTTTCATGAAAGTCCGGTCGGCAAAAGAAACCGGCGAAACAGCGCCCATGCCGCCGGTATTCAAGCCCGTATCTCCTTCCCCTATCCGCTTGTAATCTTTGGCTTCGGGAAGTATTTTGTAGGATTCACCGTCGGTCATCACAAAAACGGAACATTCGATGCCCGAAAGAAACTCCTCAATCACAACCGTTTCGCCGGCTTTTCCGAAACTTCCGTTCAACATAGCATTTAGTTCCTTTTTAGCTTCCGGCAGACCGTCGATAATCAAAACGCCTTTGCCGGCAGCCAGGCCATCGGCTTTGAGGACGTAGGGCGATTTCATCGTTTCAAGGAAAGTAATTCCCTGATCAAGGCTATCTTTCGTAACACTCAGGTATTGAGCCGTCGGGATTTGATGACGCATCATGAAGTCTTTGGCAAAATCTTTGCTGCCCTCCAACTTCGCACCCGCTTTTGAAGGGCCGATAACCGGAATGTTTTTTAACTCCGAATCATTCTTGAAGAAATCATAAACACCTTGTACCAAAGGGTCTTCCGGACCGACAACCACCATATTGATTGCATTTGCCAAAGCGAATTTCTTCAAAGATTCAAAATCAGTCGTTGCAATCGGAACATTTATTCCGACTTGGGCTGTTCCGGCATTGCCCGGAGCGACAAACAATTTCTCAATTTTCGGGCTTTGCACGATTTTCCATGCCAAAGCGTGTTCTCTTCCTCCTGAACCTAAAAGTAATATATTCATATGAGAGTTTATGAGTTACAAGTTACAAGTAAACGAGTTAACAAGGACAAAAAACCTTCCTGTCAACTTGTGAACTCGTTTACTCCGGAAAGTGTGAACTGTGCCGGGCTCGAACCGGCGACCTCTGCCCTGTCAAGGCAGCGCTCTGAACCAACTGAGCTAACAGTTCCAAAAGATTTGCAAAGATACAAAAGGTTTTTGAATTAGCAAACGCATTTTTTATCTAAAATTACCAATCAAATATCTAAAATTGCCAATTGTAACATTTGCACAAACCGTTGCTGTGTCAGGAACGGAAGAAGCCTCTTTGCGCTCCTCCCTGCGCGAACGATGGGAAGCCAACGGCAGGAAAACCGCCGGCACATGGACGGAAGTAGTAACCAGCATAGCTAATTGCACCCATTCTCAGTTCTCAATGGGTGCAATTTAATATATTTCCAATTCCTTCCCCCTGAAACCTTCATCAAATTTCCCTTTATCATAGACCAACCGTCCGTTGACAAATGTTTTCTCGACTTGATGCGTGAAAGTAGTCCCCTCCAAAGGCGACCATCCGCATTTGTACAAAATGTTTTCTTTGTCAACCGTCCAAGGTTGATTGGGATTGACTAAAACCAAATCGGCATAATAACCTTCACGGATAAATCCCCGGTCTTTGATACCGAATAATTCAGCCGGGGCGTGCGCCGTTTTTTTCACTACCAATTCTTCGGTGAAAACACCTTGCCGGCACAATTCCAACAGAGCAACCAAAGCGTGTTGAACCATCGGTCCGCCGGAAGCCGCTTTTAAACAAGAGCCTTCCTTTTCCGACAATGTATGCGGAGCATGGTCGGTTGCGATGATGTCAATCTTTCCTTCAATCAGGGCTTTTCGCAAAGCGTCGCGGTCGGTCCGCGATTTGACGGCGGGATTCCACTTGATTAAATTGCCTTTTTCGGGATAATCTTCATCGGTAAACCAAAGGTGATGAATGCAAACTTCGGCGGTGATACGTTTTTGCGCCGTCGTGTCTTCGCAGTCTAAAAGCGATAATTCTTTTTCGGTGGATAAATGGAAAATATGCAGGCGGGAATTGTGTTTTTTCGCCAGACGCACCGCTTCGGCGGATGACTCGAAACAGGCTTCAACGTCCCGTATTTTCGGATGAAACGTAATGTCCAAATCTTCGCCGTGTTGTGCAATGTAACGCGCTTTATTGGCGGCAATAACCGTTTCGCTTTCGCAATGAGCGACGATTATCCGGTCTATTTCCGAAAAAATTCTTTCCAAAGATTGGGGATTATCGACGAGCATATTCCCGGTCGAAGCGCCCATAAAAATTTTGACGGCGGCAGCTCTTTTCGCGCCTTCTCTTTTCAATTCGTCAATGTTATCGTTCGTTCCCCCGATCATAAAAGAATAGTTGGCCATGGAAGCGCGTGCGGCGACGTCGAATTTTTCGTTCAAAGCCTCAACGGTAACGGTTTGAGGCAGCGTATTCGGCATATCTATAAAAGAAGTGATTCCACCGGCAAGAGCTGCTCGCGATTCGCTGTGAATGTCGCCTTTGTGCGTTAAACCCGGTTCGCGGAAATGTACCTGGTCGTCAATGAGGCCGGGAAGTAACAGAAGGCCTTCGGCGTCGATGATTGAAGTGGAGGGCGAAAGGTGAAAGGCGAAAGGCGAAGGGTTTTCTTTTGTCTTCTGCCCTTTGCCCTTTACCCATATCTTTTCAATTCGATCTCCCTTTACCAATACGTCGGCTTTATATCGGCATCCTTCGTTAATAATTAAAGCATTTTTTATGAGAATCATACCGTTTACTCTTTTTAAAGAAACTGTCCCATTTCAACTGTATAACGCCAAACAAAGCTTCACCGAATATCCCGCTATTCATTTTGGAAACGCCTTCTACGCGATTGATAAAGATAATCGGAACTTCTTTGAGCTTAAACCCTAAGGTGTAAGCCGTAAATTTCATTTCAATCTGGAACGCGTAACCTTTGAAGCGAATGGAATCCAAATCAATGGTTTCCAACACTTTCCGCGTGTAGCACTTGAATCCGGCTGTGGTATCTTTAATATCCATTCCCGAAATGATACGGACATAAATAGATGCAAAGTAAGACATTAAAACCCGTGATATGGGCCAATTAACCACATTCACGCCGGTAATGTAACGCGATCCGATGGCTATGTCCGCTCCCTCTTTCGAACAAGCATCGTACAAACGGATTAAATCTTTCGGACTATGGGAGAAATCGGCGTCCATTTCAAATATGTATTCGTATTCACGTTGCAAAGCCCATTTGAAACCGGCAATATAAGCGGTTCCCAAACCCAATTTCCCTTTGCGTTCCAGGATAAAAAGCCGCTCCGCATATTCGGTTTGCAAAAGTTTCACTATTGAAGCGGTTCCATCAGGGGAGCCGTCATCAATCACTAAAATATCAAATTGTTTTTCCAATGAAAAAACTGCCCGAATTATCTTTTCAATATTTTCTTTTTCGTTATAAGTCGGAATAATTACAATGCTATCGCTCATTCGTTGAAGTGTTTTGTTTTGTGCAAAAATACGAAAAATTTCTTTGTCGACCTCTAAAAAACAGAAAAATATTTTTTGAGACACCTGAGTAAATGACGCTTAAAACGCCGACAAAAACAACCCGATATCATTCGCCGGCAAATTAAACCGCTTGGCTACATACGTGTTGACTAATTTCCCGGAATACATGTAAAGCCCGGAACGAAAAACAGTGTCCGATTGAGTGATGCCGGAAAGGCTTGATTCGCCCATCCTGATAATCATCGGCATGAAAATGTTACTCATTGCCATGGAAGTAGTTCGAGCGACCCTCGAACTGATATTCGGTTCGCAATAATGGATAACTCCTCCCTTTTCAAATACTTTCGGATGGTTTTCGGGAAGAAAGCAAGTCGTTTCAAAGCAACCGCCCTGGTTGATTCGAAGGTCGATAATCAAAGATCCTTTTTTCATACGGCGAATTACATCGGCCGAAATCAGGTAGCGAACCGGTTCGTTGGTGCAAGGCAGGGCGCCGATTACCACATCGGCCGACCGGAAAACATTCATCAGCACATTAGGCTGAAAGACAGAGGTAAAGACCATCGTTCCTAATTCTTTTTGTAATTGACGAAGTTTAAGTATATCGTTGTCAAAAACTTTGACCAATGCGCCTAAAGCCAATGCCGCCCGCGCAGCCACTCTTCCGGCCGCTCCCGCTCCGATAATGATTATTTCCGCAGGCGAAACGCCGGGAATTCCTCCCAGCAAAATACCTTTTCCACCCCGTTCGTTATTCAACAATTCGGAAGCGACCGAAATAGCCGCAATTCCATCAATTTCCGAAACGGAATCCTGCACCGGAAAATTCCGACCATCGGAAGTGATTAATTCATAGCCGATTGCGTTGAGCGTTCTTTCGGTCATGGCATGAATCAGTTCTACCGACATATCGGGAAAATGAAGCATACTGCAAATGGTCGCTTTCTTTTTCATCATGGAAATTTCTTCCAATGTAGCCGGCGCTATCTTGAAAACCAAATCGCAATTGAATACCTCTTCTTTGTTTGTTATGATTGCCCCCGATTCGGAATAATATGCGTCGGAATAATTGACGCCCGCGCCGGCTCCGGACTCAAACAGGATTTGATGTCCGGCTTCAACAATCATATCGACGGCTTCCGGCGTGAAAACCAGGCGTTTTTCATCCGGCCGGTTTTCTTTGGGAATCCCAATTGTCATCGGAAACTTGGCGCTTGAAATTTCTTTCAACAGTTCTTTCGGAACGCGAACCGGTTCTTTTATACTTGTTTGTGTTGCTTTCATGGTTTGATATTTTTAATTAACCGTTCTATTTTATCTTTAAAATTCTCATTTGTAAAAAAGTTGTTGCTTTCAAAAATAAAGGTGGCTTGGTTATAGAATTGTTCCCTTTTTCCCAGATTTGCAGTGATGTAGTCTTTTATTTCTTCCGAATCTTTGTTTTTTATCAGCGGACGTTTTTGTTTAGCGTTTTTCAAACGTTCTACCAGTTCATCTACGCTCACTTTCAGGTAGATAGTAATTCCCGATTGATTCATCAAATCTATATTGTCGAAAAAACAAGGCGTCCCGCCGCCGGTGGAAATCACAACATTTTCAAAGTCAAGCATTTCCATCAAGGCCTTTCGTTCGATTTTCCGGAAAGCCGCTTCGCCTTTTTCTTCAAAAATAGCGGATATGCTTTTGTGATAACGGTTTTCGATAAACAGATCCAGATCCATAAATTGCAAGTTCAGTTCCCTGGCTAATTGCTTGCCTACAGTGGTTTTCCCCGAACCCATATAGCCGATTAAGAAAAATTTTTGTTTATCAATCATTGAAATTTGCATTAAAAAGCCGTTACAAAATTAAGAAATTTTTTATACCTTTACCTTTTTAAAAAAGTTAAAAATATGTTGAGAAAAAAATACTATGTAGTTTGGAGGGGAGTTGAAACCGGTATTTACGATTCATGGGACGAAGGTAAAAAGCAAGTTGACGGATTTGAAGGGGCGCTTTATAAATCATTCGCTACGAAAGAAGAAGCTGTCGAAGCGTTTCGTTCCGATCCTTCCGGGTATTTCCGAAAAAGTAAAAAAGCGGCGTCTGTTTCCGGACAAATTATCAAAGAAAGCCTTTCGGTAGATGCGGCTTGTTCGGGGAATCCGGGCAGAATGGAATACCGGGGCGTCGATACCGCTACGGGAAAGGTGATTTTTCAGGTAGGCCCTTTTGAACAAGGTACCAACAACATCGGCGAATTTTTAGCTATTGTGCATGGTTTGGCTTTATTGAAAAAACGGCAGCTTAGCATGCCTGTTTATACCGACAGCAAAAATGGAATGTTGTGGGTCAAACAAAAAAAATGCAAAACCAAATTACAGCCTGTCGAAGAAAACAGACCTGTTTTTGACTTGATTCGCAGGGCGGAAATCTGGCTGAAAAACAACAGTTATTCTAATCCTGTTCTGAAATGGGATACGAAAAATTGGGGAGAAATTCCGGCGGATTTCGGGCGAAAATAAATATTTTGGAATAATTAATCATTTTACAGAAAAACAGATATGACTTTCTCTATCATCACCGTTACTTACAATGCAGCCCAATGGCTCGAACGAACTATCCTGAGCGTCCTGTCGCAAACCTATGCAGACATCGAATATATCATTGTGGACGGCGGGTCTACCGATGGAACGGTGGATTTAATTACGGATTATGAATTACGAATGACGAATTACGGGCGTCGGTTTCGGTGGATTAGTGAGCCGGACGGGGGTATTTATGATGCGATGAACAAAGGTTTGAAACTTGCCACCGGCGATTATGTATGGTTCGTTAATGCCGGCGACAGAATTCATTCTCCCGATACCATACAGGAAATCGCAAATCAATTGTCAACTATCCATTTTCCATTTTCGATTCTCTACGGCGAAGCGGAAATTTCAGACGCTCAAGGAAATAGCTTAGGTATGCGCCGGCTGAAAGCGCCGGAAAAACTGACTTGGAAAAGTTTTAAAATGGGAATGCTTGTCTGCCATCAATCGTTTATCGTCAAACGGGAAATAGCTGTCACTTATGATTTACAATACCGGTATGTGGCTGATTTCGAGTGGTGTATCCGCTGTCTGAAAAAAGCGGATCATATCTTCAATACACATCAGACGTTGTCTTATTTTCTTGAAGCGGGTTTTAGTGCAGCGAATCGAAAAGCTTCTTTGCAAGAACGTTATGAGGTGATGTGTAAATATTACGGAAAAATTCCTACCCAAATCAGGCATTTATGGTTTGCCGTTCGGTTTTATTTTGCCAAATGGATAAAAAGAAAAATCTAATTGGGATATTTGGTTGGTAAGTTCAAATAGTAAATGCAACTAAAGTAAGAAAAAAACCTCTGTTGGGGGCATGCCCCCAACAGAGGTTGAGAAAAAAGTTTTTACTTTGTAGTTGAAATGAAAAATAAAAAAC
>JAISWH010000130.1 GCA_031271125.1 Dysgonamonadaceae bacterium | reverse complement strand
AAGGCATTGATAATGAGTTCAATGGCGATAGGCTTCATGGCTTCGTCCATTATGGGCGCTTTTGCCGACCGCTACTTCTCTGCGCAAAAAGTATTGTCGCTTTCCAATTTTATCGTAGCTGTTCTGCTGGCTTACATCGGATTGACGCATAACGCTACTCTGGCGGTAATTCTCGTATTTCCGGTTATGCTTTTGTATATGCCTACATGGAGTCTGACGGGCGCTATTGTGTTGAAACATGTTCAGCCGGAACATTTTCCGAGAATTCGTTTGTTCGGAACGCTCGGCTGGGTTGCGTCCGGTTTGTTCAGTCTGGTATTTATCAAGATTTTTCATGTGAAAGTTTTTGATGGAGGCACGCTTCCTTTCCTTTGCGGAAGCGGCGTCGCCCTGATTGCTTCCGTTTTGAACCTTACGCTTCCCGACACTCCTCCCAGCGGAAAGAAAGATAAAATTTCCATAGCTGAATTATTGGGTCTGAAAGCTTTTACGTTGTTTCGCGACCGGAATTTCCTGATTTTTACCCTTTGCGCTTTTATTGCCGTTTTGGCTTATTCGCTTTATTACACTTTCGGAGCGGAATTTTTACAAGACCGTCATTTTGAATACATTACAATTACATTGAATTGGGGACAAGTCGGCGAATTGTTCTTTTTGTTCATCACGACAACCGTAATTACCCGCTTCGGATTCAAGAAAGCGATGATTTTCGGCTTGGCAGCCATGCTTGCCCGTTATCTGTCTTTCTGGTGGGGAAGCGTTTCCGACACACCGGCGTTTTATATTGTCGGAATCCTTTTTCACGGCCTGATTTTCGGCTTGTTTTTCGTTACCGGACAAATTTATACCGATAAAAAAGCGCCCGATTCATTGCGCGCGCAAGCGCAAGGTTTGCTTGCTTTTCTGCTGTGGGGCGTCGGGCTGTTGACAGGCAATTTTATTTGCAGTAACCTCATCAGCGTAAATAAAACGATTGATTCGGCGGGCGTTGCCGTCTATAACTGGCCTGTGATATTCGGCGTAACTTCCGTGTTTTCTTTGATTGTCCTCCTACTTTTCATTGTATTTTACAAATCGGAATAATTATGTGATATTTTACCCGATTTCAGACCGTTCCCATACTTTTTTGCCATATATTTTGAATAGACCAAATTTTTATGCTATTTTTGTAAGGTAAAAATGTACGTTGATGAGATTCAGGAGACAGTTGACCTTATTAATATTCTTTTTGTTATCAAATTTGGTTTACGGGCAATTGCCTAAATCGGGTTTGTATTTTTATTCTCATGATAGTAATATCGACGAGCGTACTTCTCTTGTTTTAAATAATAATGAACCTTATAAATTATCTGTTCAGGATGAATTTACACTTGACTTTGATCTTTTTATTCGCAATACCGGCAAAGTCAAATTCGGTTACATTTTCCGGATAATCTCAAGCAGCGAAAAGAATTTTGATTTTATTATCAATAATGAATTAAATGCTTTCCTGATCATAAAAAATCAGGATTTCCAACTGAAAAACGAGCTCTTGGTAGAGCAATGGAATCATGTTTCCGTCATTTTCAGCAAGAAGCAAAACAGCGTTTCTTTGCGGCTTAATGACGAGATCATCGACTGTTCTTGCGATTTGAAAGACGTTAAAAACTTGCATATCAGCTTCGGCCAGTGCGATTTTAAAAATTTTCATACCAGCGATGTAGCGCCGTTTATTTTAAGAAACGTCAAAGCGCTTCAAAATGGAAAGGAACAACATCATTGGGTGTTGGATAAACATAGAGGAAATGTCGTATACGACCATTTGAAAGGGAAACCTGCAATTGCCCGTAATCCTTATTGGATCATGGATAATCATTATTTTTGGAAAAAAGCGGCAAGTTTTCAGTCCCTGGCATTTCCGCAATTTACTTTTGATTCGATAAACAATGTGATCTATGTGCTTGATTCCTCACAACTTGTCGTTTTTTCATTACTCGACGGTTCGGAACAACGATTGAAAAGCGCTCTGAATATACAGGAAAATTTCTATAACCAACTGATGTTTGACCCGGTTTCTTCCCGTCTGATGTGTTACAGTATAGAAAATGAAGCCATTTATTATTACAATTTTACAACCAATATCTGGGACGGTTACAAAAGTAGCGGAAAAGAATCGAATCATGCACATCACAATCGTTATATTTCGGCGAAAAACTCATCTTTTTATTTGTTCGGAGGATATGGTTTTTACAAATACAACAGCGATTTTTATCAAATCAATTTGTCAAGCAATAAATGGCTACATTTCGATTTTTCCCATACGATTACGCCTCGCTATCTGGCGGCTATGGGCGGAAATGCAAGCGGCGACAAACTTTATATCCTTGGCGGGCGCGGAGCCGAAATGGGAAGACAGGAACTTTCCCCAAAAAATTTTGCCGATTTGTTTGAAGTTGATCCGAAAACGCTTTCCGTGAAATTTTTATTCGATATTAATCCGGAGGGAGAAGGCGAAGATATTTATTCCAACAGTCTGGTAGTAGATAAAAAGGATAAAAATCTATATGTCCTGGCTTATCCGAACCGAACGTACAAAACGTCTATCGTACTGAAAAGAATAAATCTTGAAAGACAAACGGTAGAAAACCTGGCCGATTCCATTGATTTCTATTTTCAGGACATTACTTCGTTCTGCGATTTGTATCATTCTCCCGAACTATCCCAACTTGTCGCCGTTACCGCATATTCAAACGACAAAAAGACTTCTCAAGTAAATATTTATACGCTGGATCTTCCGCTGTTGAAAAAAAGTGATATTTTGCAAACCGAAACGGAAAAATTCAACATAGCCCCGTTTTTCATTGTACTTGGAATCGCAGCCTTATTTTCATTAGCTTCTTTTTTCTTCATCCGGCGACAACGGAGGAATAACTTATACTACGCACCGGATAGTTTTGTGCACAGGCAAAAGGTGCAAGGCCAAGGGCAAACGACGGAAAGTGTCCCGAAAGAAAAGAATTTTTATATCATGAAGAAATCATCAATTCTGTTTTTGGGTGGTTTTGAAGTATTTAACAAAGACGGAAAAAACATTACGGGAATCTTTACGCCTACCTTGAAATACATGTTGGTTTTAATTGTCCTGTCCACACTGAAAAACAATAAAGGAATTTCTTCCGCCCGCCTTCAGGAACTTTTATGGTTTGATAAGTCCGAAGAAGCCGCAAGAAACAATCGGAGTGTTAATATCCGGAAACTCAGGGTATTGTTGCAAGAAGTGGGGAACATTGACATCAATAACCAAAACGGTTATTGGGCTATTACTCTACCGGATAGTGTTTTATCGGATTATAAAGAAACTTTGCGGCTTATCGACAGAATCCAAGACGGTGAAATCACGCAAAAAGAAGATTTGATGCGACTTTTGGAGTTGTTAAGTTACGGAAATCTGCTTCCCGGTATCCAATTGGAGTGGATAGATAATTTCAAAACCAATTTTTCGAATACGGTCATTGATGCGTTGATGGCCGTTCTCAACAACCGGCAAAATCCATTTTATAAAAATCCAGATATCCGGTTAAAAATCGCCGATTCGCTTTTGAATCTCGATTCCATCAACGAAGACGCTATCCGTATCAAATGCAAAACGTTCATCCGGATGGGTAAAAAAGGATTGGCCAAAACTACTTTCGATAATTTCAGCCGTGAATATAAATCCTTACTCGGAGAACCTTACTCCGGTTCTATCAAAAACTTTTTGGAGTAAACCCTAAATCCCGCCTAAGAAGAATAAGGTATCAAAATTTAAACGATACCCCCACATCAATCAACGAAATTCCAAATCCGATTTCGGCAAAACCTGCAATATTATCGGTAAGGAAATAACGCCCGCCAAAATAAAGTGCGGGAATAAGACGGCTTCCATTGTCCGGTTTTGGTCCCGGATTTCCGTATGAGGAAGAACTGACGATGTTACATCCCAATAACAGCCCGGCGTAAGTATCCAACTTATCAACGAAATTGTAATGGAAAGAAGCCCTGGGACCAATAATCAAATACGAAAAATCATATCCTTGATTCCCTGCATATTTAAACCGATTAGCCGTATAACCCAAATAACCGCCTACTCCTATCGCTGCTTTTTCCTCCAGTAAACCGTCGAAAAGTCCATAATCAAATGAGCCGGAAATGAGCGGAAGTTTTGTTTCATAACCGTTTCCTCCTAAATAACTCGGCACACCAATCCCTAAATTGATTACTCTATCGCCTTTTGAAAACAACTGAGCATTCATTCCTAAGTTAAAAGTCAAGTAAAACAAAAAGCTGAAAACAACTTTCAAAATAATATTCTTTTTCATAATTATAAAAATTTATCGCCGGCAAAGTTATACAAAAAAAATGAAAAAACCAATTTGTTTCGTTCTACCGATGGGGCGCAGGCGTTCGCTTTTTTGTTTCCCGCCTGTTTCCCGGACGTCTTTGTTATAAAAAAAATGACCTGCCTGCACGCTGACGCCGGAAAAACTGTCTTTTGCTAAATGATTTATCGTATTGAAAAAAAAATTGTACATTTGCGCAAAATATCATAGTAAAGAATATGAAAGAAAAAGCAATGAGAGTGTATCAAAAGTCGCTCGTTCATCCTTGAGAATTGAATATTTGATAGGTATCCGAATAAATAAAGAATAAAAATACTTTTGATATACCCTCAGTTTTTTCAGGAGATAAACGAACCATGAAGGATGAAGGAATATTGGAAATTTTCAGGACACTGTACAAAAAAGAAATGCCTGTTCTGATTGCCTATGCCACCAGATTTACGGATGCTGACACGGCAGAAGACATTGTACAGGATATTTTCCTGAAAATATGGGATCAGCGTTCATTTATTTCCATGAAAGATCATATCCGGACATATCTCTACCATGCCGTACGCCACGCCTGCCTGGATCATCTCAAGCATCTGGATGTCCGTATGAATTATGAAAATACTTTCCTCCTGAAACTGAAAATCGAAGAACTGTATTTTACCGACGATCCGGACTTCCTCGTTGAGGAAGATATACGCTTACCGTTAATCTATCGGGATATAGAGAAACTGCCCGATAAATGTCGCGAAATATTTACCATGGCTTATCTGGAAAACCGGAAATCTGCGGAAATAGCCGCTTTACTAAACTTGTCCAAACGCACAGTCGATGCCCAACTATACAAAGGATTGAAGACCATCCGGGAGGCGTTGTGTAAACGCCGGAAATTGTAATATCCAAAAAAAAATGCCGCAAAACGAAAAAAAATCACTTTTCCGTAGGTATTTTTCATTTCCAAATCGCTTATACTATAAACAACAAAATGGATATGCCCGACATAAACGACATCGAAATATACATTGTGCGATACCTGCATAAGGAAATTACAGAGGAAGAACTCCGCATGCTGGATTCGTGGCTACAGGAAACACCCGAAAACATGAACGAGTTCATCCGCCTGAAAGTTACGCATGACATGATACGGGGTCACCGGTTGATGAGTGATGAAGAAATAGACCGGAAATGGCAAAAAATGATGCGGAAAACGACAGGCATGGCGGCTTCTCAGTCAATCTCGGATTTACCGAAACGAAAGATATGGCAAAGCAAGTTGTTGCAGTATGCCGCAGCAGCAATGATCGCAGTCATAATCAGTTTCGGCGCAGGCAATTATTTCGGCAAATACGCCCGCCATGTAGCAGAAATTCGTCCCGTCACATACAACGAAATCAGTGTGCCCAGAGGCGGTAAGCCAAATGCGGTACACTTGTCCGACGGGAGCGTCGTCCGTCTGAATGCTGCCACAACGCTACGCTATCCTTCGGATTTCGAAGGTGACTTGCGTGAAGTGTATCTTGACGGAGAAGCCTATTTTGAAGTGGCAAAAAATGAGGAAAAACCTTTTACCGTCCGCCTAAAGCAACAGCATATCACTGTCTACGGGACAAGTTTCAATGTCGAAGCCTATCACAACGAATCTTATTCGATCGTCACCCTGCAGGAAGGAAGCGTTTCGCTCGAATTCTCGGATAAAAGCGGTCTGGAAACAAACCATCTTTTGCTAATACCCGGTCAGCAGGCGCATTTTGACCGGATCACCGGAAAAATGTCGGTGACGCATGTTGACACATCGCTGTCGAACACATGGATGAACGGAGAGTACAAATTCAAGAACGAACCGCTCATGCTGATCTTTAAAAGACTGGAAAAATACTATGACGTAACCGTCCATCTGGAAGATGAGAAACTGAAAAACATCTGTTATACCGGCACATTCTCACTCCGGCAAAACATCCGGGACGTATTGCGCATCATCAATCATGAAAATCAATTTCATTTTCAACAAACCGGAAATGAAATCCACATAAAAAGTAAATAATATGTCGAACATTTAAAACAAATTGCCTATGGGAAAGGATTTATGAAAAAACCCGAATCGGAAAACGGCTGCAACATTTCCCGATTCAAATGCTTCTGAATTAACAAATCCTTTCGTCGCATATCAGGAAAACAGCAGACGAAAGAAAATTATTTAAACCAAAAACAATTCAAATACATGAATAAACATTGTATTAAAACGGAAAAAGTATGTCTAAAAATTAGACAGATCATGAAATTAACAATAATTATGATTTTGATTGGCATTGTGCATGCATCGGCCTCATCGTATGCACAGGAACATCGCATGTCTATAACCGTAAAGAACGGAACGTTTTACGACGTTGTAAAACAGATAGAAAAACAATCCGACTTCTTATTTTTCTACGAAAACAAAGAAATCGACAACGACCAACGGGTCTCGCTGGTTGCCAAAGACAAGTTGTTATCTGAAATCTTGAACGAGTTACTTAAAGATCAGGGATTGAGCTACCGGATTCTAGACAAACATATCATTATCACCAAGGCGCCTCCGGTCATTGAACAGCAAGGCATCCAAATCGCCGGAACCGTCATCGACGTCAACGGCGAACCGATCATCGGGGCAAATGTCGTTGAGAAAGGAACATTAAATGGAACATCGACGAATGTTGACGGGAATTTCTCGCTGACGGTGGCGAACAATGCTGTGCTGCAAGTATCCTACATCGGATATATCACGCAGGAAATCGCAGTAAGAAACCGGACTGACCTGACAATCATATTGGAAGAAGATCTCAAAGCGCTGGAAGAAGTGGTAGTCATTGGCTACGGTTCAGTAAAAAAACGGGATTTAACCGGATCGGTAACCTCTATTTCGTCCAAAACATTTAAGGACTTGCCACCCATCGGCAATTCAATGCTGCAAGGGCGGGTTCCCGGATTACTCGTTCGCCAGGGCATTACCCGCATACGCGGGATTAATTCCATTCTGGGTAACAATGATCCTTTGTGGGTGGTTGACGGGAACTATGGCGGCAATTACCTGCTGGAAGACGTTGAATCGGTAGAGGTGCTGAAGGACGCTTCCGCAACAGCTATTTATGGCTCGCGCGGCGCCAACGGAGTTATCATTGTTACAACAAAACGCGGGCAGGACGGGCCGCCGAAAGTCAAGTTTACCTCTTCCTGGTCGCGAAACTGGGCGCCCCAAAAATACGATTTGATGAATCCGCTGGAATATGCCATATTCAACAATCAGGCCGGCTATTCCAGCTATTCGCAGGAAAAAATAGAATGGTTGAAACAGGGAGGCGGTACGGACTGGCAAGATGAAATTTTCGGAAAATCGCAAGGCCAGACTTATAATCTGAGCATCAACGGCGGCGGAAAAAAATCCAAATATTACATTTCGGGCGCCTATTCCGAAGGCAGCGGCCTGCTGTTAAATGATAACTATGGCGGCAATTACTGGGCAAGAGCCAAAGTGGATTCGGACATTACGGATCGTATTTCGTTGCAGATTGAAGCCAGCGCCAGCCACGGGCAAAATTCTTACAGCGCATCGGGCGGCGGCGGCGGAAAAACAAGCAACCCGATTTATGAAGCCCTTATCTGGTCGCCCGCAGAACCGGTGTATGAAGACGATGGCGTAACGCCGCTGTTTAACGATATGTACGGGGCGAGAGGAAACCTCAATCCCATCATGCTGCTTACCGGAAGAAACCTGACAGGCTACAACAATAATGCAGGCCTGGTAGGGAACCTGAAAGTGAAAATCATAGACGGTTTGGTGTTCGATGCCAAAGCTTCCACCAATTTTTCAACCGGAGGAAACAGGAACCTGACTTCCGCCATATATCAGTGGACGGGGTATACCAATGCTTCCCAGTCGTCGTATGAAGACCAGACGTGGTTGTTTAATTCATTCCTGACATACAGCAAGACATTTTCCGGAAAGCATAGTCTGAGCGCCATGCTCGGATTTGAAGAAACCCAGACTCATTCACAGAGTTTCAGTGCGACCGGAGATAACCTGCAAAACCCCTCGGTAGGCTGGTATAATCTGGAGAATGCAGCAGCCAAAAACATCGGATCGGGCTATTCAAACCGCGCCATGCGATCGTATTTTGCCCGCTTGAATTATAATTACGGTGAAAAATATTACTTCACAGGCACCTATCGTGCGGACGGCTCATCCCGCTACCGGGACGGCAATCAATTCGGCTATTTCCCGTCCTTTGCTCTTGGATGGAGGCTTTCTGAGGAATCTTTCCTGAAAGATCATACGGATATTTTCCAAAACCTGAAACTGAGAGGCGGATGGGGCGTCACAGGCAGCGACGCTGTGGGTGTATATTCATCTTATTCACCCCTGGTTTCGGCCCCGGCCGGCGGATATTCCTGGGGGATACCCAACCATATTTCCGTGGGATATAAGGAAGGAGCAGGCGGAAACCCCAACCTGCAATGGGAAGAATCCAAACAAACCGACATCGGTCTGGATGCAACCATCCTGAACGGCAAGCTGTCGGTCACGCTGGATTATTATATCAAGCATACCGACAAATTGCTGAACAACAAAACCATTCCCGGATATAACGGCGGCGGAAGCGTACCGGTTAACATGGGGCAGGTGGACAATACGGGCTTTGAAGCCGGCATCAATTACGTGGCAATAACCCGTCCGGATTTCAGCTGGGATTTGAATCTGAACGGCGCAATCAACCGCAACAAAGTGATTGACATCGGCAACGAACAGGAGCGTTTGATGGGAAGTATCTATGCCGACGGTATTATCAGTTCCAGCCCGTTCATCATTGTTCCGGGTTCTCCGATCGGAAGCCTGTACGGATTCCGTTATCTCGGCATCTGGCAGCAGAGCGAAGCGGCGGAAGCAGCCCTGTACGGACAGCAGCCGGGCGATTACCATTATTACGATAAAAACGGCAATTATCAGTATGATGGAGGTGACTATGAAATACTCGGCTGCGCCAACCCCAAATTTACGTGGGGATTCAACAATCATTTCTCCTATAAAAATTTTGACTTGAACATCCTCTTTGAAGGCGTCCATGGTCGCGATGTGCTGAATCTGGCCTATGCGATGGCGGCAGAGGTTATCTCCGATTCCAGAACGGTTACGCTGAGAGAAGGGCGTAACAGGTGGTCGCTGGATAATCCCGATGCCAAATTTTCCAGAGCAGGCAGCCAAACTTCCAAACTGGTGCTTAATTCCGATCAATGGATTCAGGATGCCAGTTATTTGAAACTGAGAAATGTCACCCTTGCCTATCGCCTGCCCAAACAGACGCTTAAATTTGTGGAACTTAAACTGTATGTGAGTGCGGTGAATATGCTGACTTTTACCAAATACAAGGGTTTCGACCCCGAAATATCATCGGCTACGGGTAACCGTGTGGATACGGACGCCGGCGTTGACTGGTTTGCCAATCCCACCTCCAAATCCATGGTTTTTGGCCTCACTTTGGAATATTAAACAAATGTATCACCTATTAATTTGAAAAACATGAAAATAAGAATAGTTGTTATAACAATCCTTTTTGGCTGGCTCACATCTTGCAATTCCAGCGATGAATTTCTGGCTGAAGACCCGCGGGGGCAGTTGTTTCCCGAAAGTTTCTTTAACAACGCAACAGAAGTAGACTTGTTTGTTACAAGTGTTTATAAAGACATTACCTACGTGTTTACCGCTTATCATGAACGGCTGGATTTCATGTTGGCAGGAAATGACGGGTTAACATCCCTCTTGAGCGAAGAACTGAGCCAGGTAGAAACCTTTTCGGTTTCGGAAGGAAATACCGGCATTAAACTGGCATGGGATCGCGCCTGGAAACCGATCAAAACGGCGAATGCTTTTCTTAAAAATTACCGGAGAGCGGAAGGTAATATGGATGAAAAAGACCTGAACTGCGCCGCTGCCGAGGCTCGTTTCGGAAGGGCTTTCATCTATTTTTGGCTGGTGCGTCTTTTTAACGAAATACCCCTGATTACGGAAGAAAACAACGAAGTAAGCTACACGATTGAAAAAGCGTCGCCGGAGGAAATCTATGCGTTGATTGTGGAAGACCTGAAGTTTGCCGAAGAATGGCTTCCGGTTAACTGGGACAATCATCCGACCCGATCCCTGGCAGGCTATACCAAAGGTGCGGCAAAGTCGTTGCTGGCAAGCGTTTATTTGACGATGGCGGGCTATCCGGTGAACGGAGGTACGGAATATTACCGTCTGGCAGCGGAAAAAGCGAAGGAAGTGATTGACCGCGAAGCCGAATATGGATACAGGCTGCTGGATAATTTTGCCGATCTGTGGCTGAACCGTCCGTTGATCAATGATGAAATTGTTTATGCCATTATTTACGGGCGCGAAGACTGGGATGACTGGCACGACCGGGTGCCCCTGGCCGGCAGACCTACGGGCATGGGCGGCTGGGACCAATATGCTGCTGAAATCAATTTCTTCAACAAGTTTCCCGAAGGTCCGCGCAAGGATGCTACTTTTGTTACTACGCTTAAATTTCAGGACGGATCGGAACTAAAATGGGAAGACATGCCGCTCCGGCATCCTTACTATGCCAAAGAATGGATTGACAATGATAATTTTTCCTGGGACAGGATGTGGGAATTTGATGACTGGTACAGCGACCGCAGCCAGTGGGTGATCCGTTATCCCGAAGTATTGCTCACTTACGCGGAAGCACAGGCAAGGGCTACCGGCACACCGGATGCGCTGGCTTACCAATGTATGAAACGTGTCAGGGAACGTGCCGGGATAATGACGTCGTTGCCTGAAAACCTGAACGGAGCTGCTTTTGCCGATTCCGTATTCGTGGAACGCGGATGGGAATTTGCCGGTAACGAGTATTGTTCGCGCTGGTTTGACCTCCAACGCCTGGAACTGGTGGAAGACGCTGCCAGGGCAATTCCCCAAAAGTCTTTCCTGCCGGGACGCCATGCGTGGGAACTGTCTATCCCGATAGCTCCTACCAAAAAAAGTTATTTCATGCCGATTCCTACCGACGAAATTTTATTGAATCCTAATTTGAAAAATGATTAATTCCAGAAACATGATGATTATGAAACAGAAAATTATTATTTTCATAAGTATATGCATATTCGGCGGATGTATGGCCGGATGTGTCGATGAGATGAAAACGGCCGGTTTGACCGGTATTTCTTTCACTACAGATACCATCCGAATTAACGCAGGTGACAGAATACATGCTATTGCAATGCCGATTCCCTGGAACGCCAGTGAATTTGAGTTTACATGGACTTCCGAAAACCCGGAAATAGCTTCGGTTACCAGCGACGGAAATGTAGAAGGCAAGAGTGGCGGTGTGACCAACCTTGTCGCCTCTTACGGTTCCATTCAGAAAAAACTGCCCGTATCGGTCAGGGTCATTACGCTGCAACAAATGCTTGAAGAACTGGAAGTTAAGGCATCCTGGCATTTCGACAATCCCGATAACATCCTGGAGGCGACGCTTGGCGACAATCTGGAGGAATACAATACATCCAAAAGCGGTTCCGGAGCGCCCTGTTTTTCGACGGATGGCCCCACGACTACCAATTTGGCGGTAACGGTACCAATGTACAGTTATTTCATTGCACGGCATGGTATCGCGGCTAACGGCGGCGGAAGTAAAGTCAATGAATACAGTTTAATGATTGATTTCAAGATTTCGCAGACCGGCAGATATTATACCCTGCTGCAAACCGACATCAGTAATCAGGACGACGCCGAAGTCTTTATTAACGGCGGTACTTCGATTGGAATCAGCGGGGGATACTATTCGCCCGGCGGACAGGTAGAGCCTGAAATGTGGTACCGGTGGATTGTATCCGTCAAATGTGGCACATCCTGGAAAGAGTATCTGAACGGTTCATTGATTCACACGGCTGCATCTGACCACGACAGCAAGATGAATCTTGATGGGCGCATGGCGCTGGATCCGGCAGGCACGGTGCTGTTCGGTGATGAAGACGGCGAGGATAACGACATTACCATATCGGCAGTAGCCGTTTGGGACAGGCCGTTAACCGACAATGAAATCGCTTCGCTTGGGGCATTAAGCGTTGACCCCAACCGTTCTGTACCGCTGCTGAGCATGACACTTTCTCCGGCAGGCCCGCTGAACATGCTGACCGGCAGGACGCAGCAGTTGACGCAGAACCTGGTGCCGAAGAATGCGACGGAAATCAGTTTTACCTGGGAATCGAGCAATGAAAGCGTAGTCACCGTATCTCCTGCCGGACTGATCACTGCCGTCGGACAGGGTAACGCAACCGTCACTGTCCGGAATGAAACGAGTATCACGGCTTCTGTGGACGTATCGGTGCTAGATCCGGTTGAACTGACGGACATCACAGTCAATACATCTCCCCTGACGCTGAAAGTATGGGAAACCGTATCGTATACAGCCACGCCGGTACCGGCTAATGCCACGGATACGATTAAATGGACAACAGACGACGCTATGGTCGCTACTGTTGTTAACGGAACCATCACCGGCGTTTCCGAAGGAACGACCACCGTCTCCGTGCACAACGTTTCCGGCACGATCAAAAAAAGTATCCCGGTAACCGTGAAGCCGGCTTATACGGGTCTGGAGATCGCCAATTTTACTTTGATCATAAACTCCCTGCAGTCACTGAATCCGGCGCCTGTACCGCTGGACATTGAGGCGCAGTACGGTGGAATTTCGCTGACGGCAGGCCCGAAGGAAGGACAAAAAGCCATTCGTATCCCGAAAGGAAGCCATTTCCGGACCAAACACGGCATTCCGGCCAATGGCGGAGGGAGTAAAGTCAACGAATATACGGTCCTGATGGATTTCAAATTATTGAAAGACGGAAGTTACTGCTTCTATCAAACCAATCTGAACAATTCCGACGACGTGGACTTCTTCCTGCGGGGTAACATGAAGGAATTAGGTATAGGCGGCGTCTATTCCAATCTTCCGGAAGAAGAAAAATTCCTGCCGGATGTCTGGTACAGAGTTGTCGTGACGGCAAAACTGGGCGAATCGCTCACTTATTACCTCAACGGTAAAAAGATTTTCACGAACGACAGCAGCGCGGATGCCGCCAAAAGAGACAGCCGTCTGGCTTTGGATCCGGCCGGCGTATTGCTTTTTGCCGATGAAGACGGGGAAGACAATGACCTGGATGTGGCAGGAGTAGCGATATGGGACAAAGCTCTGTCTCCTGAAGAAGTTGCAGCCCTCGGCGGATTGTAGTCATTGATATCGGGCGCACAGGAAATTCTTTTTGTGCATAAATTAGTAAACAAGTAAACAAGTAAACGAGTTGACGAGTTGACGAGTAAACAGGGTATAAGGAGCAGTAACTCGTTTACTTGTTAACTCGTCAACTCGTCAACTTGTTTACTTGTTAACTCGTCAACTCGTTTACTTGTCAACTCATTTATGCACAAAACCATATGGGATTGACGGCGTATCTACAATGCTTTTTCCTTTATCAAATATTCCGCAATCTGTACGGCGTTAAGCGCCGCGCCTTTCTTGATCTGATCACTCACGCACCAGAAAGAAAGTCCGTTCGGATTAGAAATATCTTTGCGAATGCGTCCTACATAAACCGGATCGTGCGAAGCGACGAAAAGCGGCATCGGATATAGTATTTCCGCAGGTTTGTCCTGAACGACAACACATTCTGCTTTTTCAAGTGCGGCGGTTGCTTCTTCGACGGAAATCGGCCGTTCGGTTTCAATCCAAATCGCTTCGGAATGGGCGCGCAAAGCCGGAACGCGCACGCAGGTCGCACTGACGTCTACTTGAGAGTGCATGATTTTCCGCGTTTCGTTATGCATCTTCATTTCTTCCTTGCTATAGCCATTGTCAAGGAAAACATCAATATGAGGAATCACGTTGAAAGCCAATTGATAAGCAAATTTTTCAACCGTTGGTTTCTCACCGGCTGCAATTTGTTCGTGCTGCCTGATCAATTCGGCCATCGCGGCCGCTCCCGCACCGGAAGCCGATTGGTAAGTCGCCACATGAATTCGCCGGATGGGCGAAATATCGTTCAAAGGTTTCAATGCGACTATCATCTGAATCGTGGAGCAGTTAGGATTCGCAATAATTCCGCGGGGACGGATTCCGGCATCCTTCGCATTGGCTTCGGGGACGACCAAAGGAACGTCGTCGTCCATGCGGAAAGCGCTTGAATTATCAATCATCACAGCTCCGTATTTCGTAATTGTTCCGGCATATTCTTTCGATGTTCCCGCTCCCGCAGAAGTAAAGGCAATATCCACATCCCTGAAATCGTCGTTGTGTTTCAACTCTTTGACTGTGTAAGTTTTACCTCGAAACGAATACTCGCTTCCCGCGCTTCGCGAAGAGCCGAAAAGCGCCAATTCATCTACCGGAAAATTTCTTTCGGCCAGGACACGCAAAAATTCTTGTCCGACTGCACCGCTTACTCCAACTATTGCTATTTTCATCTGTTTATATTTTTTTTGCCGCTAATGCACTAATTTTCACTAATTTTATTTTCTCTTTCAATTTGTATCAACAACTTAAAGTCATCCATATCCAATTCCGTCCCTTCACTGATGCAGGCTAAGGCAACACTATTCGCAAGTACCTGATTGGCAATGTATTGCTTAAATTCCTCTACGGCTTCATCCACATGCGGATCAGACTGAATCGTCACCCTGATTTTGTCGGTGATTTCGTAACCGTTGGATTTGCGGATATTTTGTATCCGGTTAACCAATTCGCGGGCAATTCCTTCTTTCTTCAATTCATCCGTGAGGGTAATATCCAAAGCCACAGTCAGTTTCCCTTCATTGGCAACCAACCAGCCCGGAATGTCTTCCGAAAAGATTTCCACATCGTCGAGGGTAATCTCGGCAGTTTGTCCGCTTACCGGAATACTCAGATTGCCCGATTTTTCCAAAGCATTAATATCTTGTTGCGACAAAGCGCCGATAGCTGTTGCCAAGTCTTTCATAATCTTTCCGTAACGCGGACCTAATTTCTTGAAGTCCGGCTTAATCCGTTTCACCAGAATTTCCGCGGCATTGTCCACATATTTGATGGCCTTTACGTTTACTTCGTTCAGTATCAATGCCTGCACAGCCTCAATTGCTTCTTTCTGGTGTTCGTCCAAAACAGGAATCATCAGCATCAACAGCGGTTGGCGGACTTTAATGTTCACTTTCCGGCGCAAAGCCAAAACCATAGATGAAATTTGTTGCGCAATCTGCATTTTTTCTTCTAAAACCTTGTCTATCAATGCTTCATTGGCGACAGGGAAATCCGATAGGTGTACCGATACCGGTGAAAGGCGAAAGGCGAAGGGCGAAAGATTTGTCGTTTCTTTTGCTTTTTGCCCTTTGACTTGCACCAAATCCAAATACAACTTGTCCGCATAAAACGGCGCAACCGGCGCCATCAGTTGGGCAACCGTTTTCAGGCATGCATACAAAGTTTGATAAGCCGAAAGTTTATCCGTATCCATTTTGCCGCCCCAGAAACGTTTGCGATTCAGGCGGACATACCAGTTACTCAGGTTATCATTGACAAAATCGTTGATTGCCCGTCCGGCTTTCGTCGGCTCGTAAGCGGCATAATGCTCATCGACTTCTTTGATGAGCGAATTGATGAGCGAGAGAATCCACCGGTCAATTTCCGGTCTATCTTCCGAAGGAATATCCGTTTCGTTGCCGTTGAATTCGTCCACATTGGCATACAGAGCAAAGAAAGAATAGGTATTATAAAGCGTTCCGAAAAATTTCCGGCGCACTTCTTCGACCCCCTCAGCGTCGAATTTCAGGTTGTCCCAAGGACTTGCATTGGTAATCATGTACCAACGTAAAGGATCGGAACCGTAATTGGCAATCGTTGCAAAAGGATCAACCGCGTTACCTAAACGTTTGGACATCTTATTCCCGTTTTTATCCAAAACCAAACCGTTGGAAACCACAGCTTTGAACGAAACGTTGCCGGAAACCATGGCGGCTATCGCATGTAAGGTGAAAAACCATCCGCGCGTTTGATCTACGCCTTCGGCAATGAAATCGGCCGGAAAAACTTTTCCCGAGTCAAAAGCCTCTTTGTTTTCAAACGGATAATGAATTTGCGCATAAGGCATTGCTCCCGAATCAAACCAGACGTCAATCAAATCCGTTTCACGTTTCATCGGCCGGCCGGAAGGGGAAACCAGGATAATTTTATCTACGAAAGGACGGTGCAAGTCAATCCTATCCGTCGCGTAATTTTCGTCCGAATAATCACCGGGTACGACTTCTTTGAAAGGATTTTCTTCCATCCATCCGGCGGCAACCGATTTCTCGATTTCCTCCAACAATTCTTTTACCGATCCGATACAAATTTCTTCCTGTCCGTCTTCGGTACGCCAAATCGGCAGGGGTGTTCCCCAATACCTCGAACGCGATAAATTCCAGTCCTGAAGGTTTTCCAACCATTTGCCGAACCGTCCGGTACCGGTAGACTGCGGCTTCCAATTGATGGTTTCGTTCAGCGCAATCATTTCGTCCCTGCAAGCGGTAGTGCGGATAAACCAGCTATCCATAGGATAATACAATACCGGTTTGTCGGTGCGCCAACAATTCGGATAGGTGTGAATATATTTTTCGATTTTGAATACCCTGTTTTGTCCTTTCAACATGACGCACAGGTCAATATCCAAAGTTGATTCTTCCGGAGGCAAGTCGACGTATTCGTTTTTCACATACCGTCCGGCATATTCGGAATAGAGCGTGTCGTTTACGAATTGCTGTAGAAAACCGGAATCCAAATCGGCGACATTATAGTATTTTCCGGTCAAATCAACCATCGGGCGACGATTTCCGTCTTTGTCAGTCAGCATCAAAGGCGGAACGCCGTGTTGCCGGGCAACGCGGTCGTCGTCCGCACCGAAAGTCGGTGCAATATGAACGATGCCGGTACCATCTTCGGTAGTGACGAAATCGCCGGTGATGACGCGGAAAGCGCCTTCGCCCGGATTCACCCAAGGAATCAACTGTTCGTATTCAATGTCGGCTAATTCAAGACCTTTCCAGGAAGCGACTACTCGATAAGGAACCACTTTATCGCCCGGCTGATAAGACGATAATTCCAAATCTTTCGCTTTCGGATTGAAATAAGCGCTTACCAAGTCTTCTGCCAAAACGGCTGTCATCGGTTTGCCGGAATACGGATTGAAAGTTGCGACAGCCACATAATTAATATTAGGACCAACGCAAAGCGCCGTATTCGAAGGCAAAGTCCAAGGCGTAGTCGTCCAAGCCAAAAAGAAAGCTTCCCCGAAATCCGACATGTGGGGTAGGGGATTCTTTATCTTAAACTGAGCGGTACAAGTAGTATCCTTCACGTCCCGGTAACAACCCGGCTGGTTCAGTTCGTGTGAACTCAAAGCCGTACCCGCAGCCGGGGAATACGGTTGAATCGTATATCCTTTATACAATAATCCTTTGTGGTATAGCTGTTTGATCAACCACCAAAGGGTTTCGATGTAGCGATTGTCATACGTGATATACGGGTGATTCATATCGACCCAATAACCCATCCGGCGGGTCAAATCCTCCCACTCTTTGGTATATCGCATCACGGCTTTGCGGCAAGCGGCATTGTATTCTTCGACGGAAATTTTTTTGCCGATGTCTGTTTTGGTGATACCTAAGGTTTTTTCCACGCCCAATTCGACAGGAAGTCCGTGCGTATCCCAACCGGCTTTCCGATTGACCCGGAAACCCTTCATCGTTTTGTAGCGGCAAAATATATCTTTGATACTACGGGCAATCACGTGATGTATGCCCGGCATTCCGTTGGCGGAAGGAGGGCCTTCGTAAAAAACAAAAGAAGGAGCGCCTTCCCTGATATCCAAACTTTTTTGAAAGATGTTTTCTTCTTCCCAAAACGCTAATACTTCCCGATTTACCTCAGCTAAGTCTAATTTGTTGTATTCGGCAAATTTCTTACTCATAATTATTTTTTAAAAACGGGTACAAATTTACAAAAAATTTCTTTGTTAAGCCCTAAAAAACAGGTTTTTATTCAAAACGCCGGTTTGTATGCACCGGAACATTTCCGGCAACTCCATTCTGCCCACATCCGGAAGTACCGGTAATGGACTCGCATTTCAGGGCGACCCTACAACCGTATTTGAAAGTGATGACGAAAACAAGGTCTATTACCCTCTTTCCATCAACTTGAAATTCGATTAATAAATTTCCGGTTTAATCACTCGATATTCCGTAATCTGCCTTGCGTTATCATCAATGGCCAAGCCGACACAAATAGCATTGGGGTATGGTTTGTTGTAGTTTTTTTCAACAATTTGCCGGACGGCTTCTTCGGCTTTGGCGGCGGGGCTTTCGCCTTTGAAAGCGACTTTAATCTCAATAATCCAAATATTTCCCTTATGAGAAAGAACGATGTCGCTACGTCCTTTGTTGGATTGCAGTTCGCCGAAAACGATTATGCCGCATCCTTGGAAAAAGGCTAAAATAGAAGAACGGTAAAGCCATTCCTGCGTGGTCAGATTATAAGCATTGTCCGAAATACTTTGCCGTGCCGCCAAATCAAAATCGGTATAGGGGATATTTGCCAACAAACGATTCAAGACGGCGACAAATGTTTCACAATCCATCGAAAATAAGGCTCGAAGCAAGTCGCTACGACAGCGTGTCCAACTTTCATCCCTGTCTTCCAGATATTTTTGGGTTACCAGCCTCGACATGTAGTTCCGCACTTCCTTATTCGGATAGTCCAGCGCGAAATCGTCGACTGTTCCCTCGCGTAAAGTCAGAAAACCGCCCTGATACAGAAACCCTTCGGGCGGTGTGGAATCCATTTCGCCCGGATTGTGGACAAAATCTTCCGAAACAGGATAATTGTGAAATTGCTCAACCGTTAAATTTTTGTTCTTCAAATATTTAGCAATCATTGTACTCGTGCCGCTGTCGAACCAATAGTTGACAAATTTC
>JAISWH010000121.1 GCA_031271125.1 Dysgonamonadaceae bacterium | reverse complement strand
TAATTTATTAGGGTTATAAATATATATTTTAGTCATATTTTTTAATCGTAAAACTTCCATGTGGGTCTATGTCTAAACATGTATTTCGCATTATTAGGTAAACCAAAATTTATCCGGCAGATAATTATTACCGGACATGGAAAAAGTAAACCTGCTCTAATCATCACCAATGACTTTGAAATGCCTCATCGAATTAAAGAAGAAAAGAGATTTACCGCTAATCATTGAATTGATGAGAAAGTTTGAACATATAAAATATCCATGGCTGAAAAACAAAAAAATCAAATTCTTTCCCGTCGCTTCTTCCTAAATTTTAGGGTCTGTATTTCTACATGAAAATCTGTGCTAAATAAATTTATTCAAGGTGTACTAAAAGTGTACTAAATGACAAAACAAGTGCAAAAATAGGAAAATACGGCATCTCTGAAAAACTGCCAAATTGCTAATATTATGGATTTTAATTATACTTTGTTTTCTTATAATTTAACGGTTTTGTACCCAACGAGGGTACAGACAACATGAAAATCCGTATTACACAAATCCGGATAAAACGTGTCCTCCCGCCTCCACATACCAGATACGCCCCGTCACACACGGATACCCCATACCATTTAAAAGCTCGACATACTGCTGCATCTGCTTCTGATGATCTGCCTGAGGCTTTCCGAATTTGTAGTCGATGATGATCGTTTCGGTTTCCGACAAAAGTACCCTGTCGGGACGTTTGGTTGTGATTTCCCCGTTTTCTTCAAGAAGAATGGAAAATTCGGAATAGGATTTGTATTTATCTGAAAACCAATCTTCTACGCCGGATTTCCGAATGGCGTCATTGATTTTATTAACGTAATTTTCTTTTTCAAAGGGAAGAATAATCCCGTCAAGAATCAATCGGTCGACGGCATTTTCGATGTCGTCCATTGTGCGGATACCGGCAAAAAGCATGTGCATGACATTCCCGTATTCAATGTATTTCCTCCTTGGGGAAACGTCGGGATTGACAAAATCACGCGACTTATTGGATTGTTTGAAAATGGATTTTCCTTCCGGAAATGCTTCGGAAACAAATTCAACGTATTGTGATGGCGCTTTCCGTTTCAAGAGATTATCCGTTTCCTCCGTTGTTGAATCCACTTTCTGTTCCAATACGTCGAAATCAAAATGCAAAGTCTCGCTATTCCAATTTCCGTCCAAATCCGAAACCGTCCATTGCAATAAATCCGAAACATTTTTGACCTGTTCCAATCCGGCAAGGGTTTTTTTGTACTTCCCGAAAACAACCAAATTGCGCTCCGCCCGCGTAAAAGCAACGTACAGCAAATTCAGATTATCCATCCATGAAAACGAAGTTTCGGTTTGATATTCTTCGGAAAAGACAGTTCCTTCCATTTTTTCGGAATAGTTAACCGGCAATAGTTCAATATCATAATACCCTTCTTTGGGACCGCACCAAACGATTGGATTTTTCTTCGGATTCAGTTCCCAAGTGCAATACGGAAGCAAAACCGTGTGAAACTGCAAACCTTTTGATTTGTGAATGGTCATCGCTCTGACGCCGTCGATGCCTTCGCCCGAAGGAATGGTTTTTTTCGATAACTCCTTATCCCAAAAGGAAATGAATGAATGAATGTCCGTCGAATTATTCTTCAGGTATTGGTTAATGGCGTCAAAAAAGGAAAACAGGTAAGCCGATTGGCCTTCGATTTTTTGCAAGTCGTAAAGGCGGTAAAAATAGGATATTAGTTCGGCTAAAGGCATTGTGGATTGTGATTCCCCACCACAGTGCGCACGGAATGGTACATTCAGGTATTCGAGTTGAGCCGGAAATACCGGATTGTCGGGACAGGCAACCGCTTTCAAAGCCTGCATGATAATGTTGACAGCCAAAGAATTATCCAATTGAAAAGCTTCATTGGAAACAATATTCAGGTAATTTTCCGCCGCTAATTCGGGAAAATCCGGTTTCACTGAAGAAAAATATTCCGCGATGACTTTAATCTGACTGTTGTTGCGCACCAAAATACAAATGCCGCTTGCCGGAATTTTCGCCTCGCGCAGGGATCCCAATTTTTTGAGTAAGCGATTCAGTACCGCATCTTTATATTTCTCTTTTTCGCCGTCTTGCAAAAAATCAATACTCACATAGCCCGAATCGGTTTTTTTATTCGACTTTTGAAAGATTTCGGCTTGTTTGTAGACCAAGGCGAAGGGAGAATCGGACAATTCATAGAGTTCTTCCCTGAATTTCCGGTCTAAAACTTCGCCGGCCTTTACGAAAAAATCATTGTTGAATGTGACTATCCGCTTCTCGCTACGGAAATTATGATCAAGCGCTTCGGGTTGTACTCTCAATTCGTCGCCGACTCTGTTCAGAATCCGCCAATCGCCGTTCCGCCAACGGTAAATGGACTGTTTGACGTCGCCGACAATCATGCTGAAATAGTCGTTAGCCAAAATATCGGACAGTAAAACTTTGAAATTTCCCCATTGCAAGCGGGAAGTATCCTGAAATTCGTCGATCATCACGTGCCGGATTTCCGCTCCGATTTTCTCGTAAATAAACGGAGAATCGGAATTGTCAATCATCCGGTTGAGAAACAAAGCCGTATCCGACAACATGAAACGGTTGTTTTCAAGATTCATCCCATTGATTTCGTTGGTGATATACCAAACCAAACCCAATTGATGGATATTGCTCAGAATCAGGCGGGAAGTATTTTGCTTTTGCCAAACGCTTACGGTTTCCTGAAGGATGCCGCATAATTCATTTCCGGCCAGGGCAATAATTTCGTCCCGGCGTTTACTTGTTTTAGACGACCAGTTTTCGGCGTTTTCCATCAATTTGGATATGGTTTTATTCACCTCGCCTTTTTGATTATCCGCCAGGTTTTTCCAAAAATTGAAAACAGTTCCTTTTTGGATAAATTCGGCGGGTTCCAATCCGTTGTTAATCAATAAATCGGAAACTCTTTTCCAGGTTGTTTGAAAAAAAGTTTTATATTCCCGCAACAACTTCTGGTGATGCGTTTTCAAGCGGTTGAAAATAGCGGGATTATTGTCCAACTGTTCGTGCAACAACTGTTCGTGTTCCTGAAAAAATTCGTCGTAAATGGATGCGCTGAAGCGGTACACTTCATCTTTGAAATGCCAATTATCATCCTGTTCGAGTTTGTTTTCGACATAAGTGGTCAGCCATTGAAGGAGCTGCGGATTTTGGTGGGCATTTTCAATCATCTGATTGACAGCGTCTAATCGCACCTGAGCAGTGTTCATTTCAAGATTGAATCGCGAGCCTTTGCCTAATTCGCGAGCCAAATTGCGAAGAATTTTTTGGAAGAAACTGTCAATCGTCGTAATATATAAATGGCTGTAATCGTGCAGAATAGCATCTAAAACCTTTCGGGCTTTTTCCCTGATAAACGATTCGTCGACATGTTTTCCCGCCTCGCGCAAAGCCGTCCGGACGGAATCCAAAAATCCCTGTGAATCATTGGTATTGAATGCCAATCCGTATAATTCCGCCAAAATACGGTCTTTCATTTCGCCGGTTGCTTCTTTAGTGAAAGTAACGGCCAGGATGTGGCGGTAACTTTCATCGGAATCCCTGATCAACAGCTCTTTGATGTATTCTTTTGCCAGGGTGTAGGTCTTACCCGAACCGGCCGATGCTTTGTATATTTTCAGTTGTGACATAAAAACAACACTGTGTGAGAGTGCAAAAATAAATAAAAATTTCCTGATTACCGTTTTTTTTGCTTTGTAACCCATTTTGTAACCCATTTTGTAACCCTGTATTTTTTAATTTCGCGTTTCAAGTATTAAAAATCATGAGAAAACAAAAAATGAAACAAAAATTTGTAATTATCTTCGCAAGCGCACTATTAGCATTGTCCTGCGTACCGATGGACAAACAAACAATCATTGAAAGCGGACTCCGCGCCCCCGCCGTTCCGCTTGTAACCATCGACCCCTACACCAGCGCCTGGTCGACAACGGACAATCTCTACGACAGTCCCGTAAAACACTGGACGGGGAAAAATTTCCCGCTACTGGGAGTTATCAAAGTCGATGGCGTAGACTACCGCTTTATGGGGCAAGAAGTCCAGGACATGGAAGTCTTTGTTTCCACATCCGAAATAGACCAATGGGAAGGAAAATACACAACCACCCGTCCCGCGAAAAACTGGACAGCCGAAGATTTCGACGACGCCACATGGAAAACGGGTAAAGGCGCTTTCGGCACCATCTCGAAACACTTCGAGGGAACGGCCAAAACCGACTGGATGGAAGAGCGTATCTGGGTGCGCCGTACGGTTGAATTACCCGCCGGCGCAAAAGACAGGGAACTCTACCTGCTATACAGCAACGACGACGAAGCCGAATTTTACCTCAACGGAGTAAAAATATCCGACGTGGAATGTTGCCACAAAAACACCTTTCTGAAACTGTCGGGCGAAGTTGTCGACGCACTGAAAGAAGGTAAAAATACGATTGCCGCTTACTGCCACAATCCGGTAGCCAACGGCTTGCTTGATTTCGGCGTCCTGGCCGCTCCGAAACTGAAACCGCTTTTCGAGCAAACAGCCGAGCAAAAATCGGTCGATGTGCAGGCAACGCAAACACGTTACACTTTTGCTTGCGGCAATGTGGAACTGAAACTCACTTTCACCGCGCCTCTTTTCCTCAACGATTTGAAACTGCTCAGCCGTCCCGTCAATTACCTGACTTACTCCGTTTGGAGCAAAGACGGACGAAAGCACGATATTCAAATCTATTTCGAAGCTGCCGCAAACTGGGCTTTGAACACGCCCTATCAAAAATCGGTATCCGAAGCTACGGAACAGGATGGCTTGATTTTCCTCAAAACCGGCAACGCAGAACAAAACATCCTGAGTAGAAAAGGTGATGATGTGCGCATCGACTGGGGATATTTTTATCTCGTAGCCGAAAAGGAAAACACCGGATATGCTGCCGAAAATAAAAAACTTATGCTTACCCGCAACTTGGGAAATACGAAGAACGCTACCGGTAAAATTATGATCGGTTACGACGATGTTTATTCCATTCAATATTTCGGTGAAAACCTGCGCCCCTACTGGAATGTAGACGGAAAATCGTCTATTATTAACCAATTTAAGGAAGCCAACAAAGACTACAAAAAGTTAAAACAGGCATGTTCCGATTTTGATCTGAAATTGATGAAAAACGCCCGCGAAGCCGGCGGCCGGGAATACGCCGAACTCTGCGCCTTAGCCTACCGACAGGCCATTGCCGCCCACAAGCTCGTGCAGGCCCCCAACGGCGATTTGCTCTGGCTGTCGAAAGAAAATTTCAGCAACGGATCTATCGGAACCGTCGATGTTACTTATCCTTCCGCACCTCTGTTCCTGTATTATAATGTGGAATTGGCAAAGGGACTGCTCAATCACATCTTCTATTACAGCGAAAGCGGGAAATGGACAAAACCTTTCGCCGCTCACGACGTCGGCACTTATCCCCTGGCCAACGGACAGACTTACGGCGGCGACATGCCGGTGGAAGAATCCGGAAATATGCTGATACTCACTGCCGCGATCGCCGCAATAGAAGGCAATGCCGATTATGCCGCCAAACATTGGGACATCCTCACAACATGGACGAATTATCTGGTGGAAAAAGGATTAGACCCCGAAAACCAACTCTGTACCGACGACTTCGCCGGTCATTTCGCCCACAATGCCAACCTGTCCGTAAAAGCCATCATGGGAATTGCTTCCTACGGCTATTTGGCAAACATACTCGGAAAACAGGATATTGCCGCACAATACACCGCCAAAGCAAAGGAAATGGCGCAGGAATGGACGCAAATGGCAAATGCCGGCGACCATTATCGCCTCACTTTCGACCAACCGAATTCCTGGAGCCAGAAATACAACCTCGTATGGGATAAACTCTTGAAAACAAATATTTTCCCCGACGGAATAGAAGAAACGGAAATCGCCTATTACCTGACTAAACAAAACAAATACGGCTTGCCCTTAGACAACCGGAAAGCCTACACCAAAGCCGACTGGATTATCTGGACGGCAACGCTGAGCAACGACAAGGAAACATTCCAACAGTTTATCTCGCCGCTACATAAGTTTGTGAACGAAACGACTTCCCGCGTGCCGATGACCGACTGGTACTGGACGGACAAGCCGGAACAGGTTGGATTCCAGGCGCGTTCTGTGGTAGGGGGGTATTTTATTAAAATGCTGGAGGAAAAGTTGAAGTGAAATTATTATGCTCTACTTTTGTATTTAGTACTTATTTTAATTAATTTTGACCCGACGGAGCTAATCCCCCGCTCATCGTACCGAGTAATATATTTTAATAATGCTAAACACAAATCTCAAAGGATCATGAAACACTTATTATTAGTAGTGTTTTTATTTGGGGCAGGCCTTAGCGTCAAGGCCGCCCCGATCGTTGTTGAAAACCCTCCATTCGTTTTAAACGCGATGCACGTATGTGCATTGACGAAACTTCCCTTAGCAGATCCGTTTGTACTTTATCATGATAACAAATACTACGCCTACGGAACTTCCGATGCAAGAAGCCCAGCTTCACACCAACAGGAACAACAAAATAAAAACTAATAATAACAAAAAAAATGAACCCAACTCGAAAAATCAGTCTACTGCTTCTCTGCGCCTGCATGACAACGCTGGTCAAAGGACAATCGCCGGTCGATTATGTCAGCACATTAGTCGGCACGCAATCGAAACACTCGTTGTCGACAGGCAACACCTATCCGGCCATAGCATTACCCTGGGGAATGAATTTCTGGACGCCGCAAACCGGAAAAATGGGTGACGGCTGGGCTTATACCTACGACGCCGACAAAATCCGCGGTTTTAAGCAAACCCACCAGCCCAGCCCCTGGATCAACGACTACGGGCAATTCGCCATCATGCCCGTTACCGGTAAACCCGTTTTCGACGAGAACGAACGCGCCTCCTGGTTTTCACACAAAGCGGAAATCGCCAAACCGTATTATTACCGGGTCTATCTGGCCGATCACGACGTGGTTACGGAAATAACGCCGACCGAACGCGCGGCCGTTTTCCGGTTTACTTTTCCTCAAAGCGAAAACGCTTACGTAGTAATTGACGCTTTCGACAAAGGCTCTTTTGTAAAAATAATTCCGGAAGAAAACAAAATCATCGGCTATACCGTCAGAAACAGCGATGGAGTGCCGGATAATTTCAGAAATTATTTTGTCGTTGTATTCGACAAAGCCTTTGTCTATCAAGCAAGTGTTTCCAATGGAAAAATTAACGAAAACGCGCTCGAAGCAAAAAAAGAACACGCCGGCGCCATCATCGGTTTTCCCACCCGCCGCGGCGAAACCGTCCACGCCCGCGTAGCCTCGTCCTTCATCAGCTTTGAACAGGCCGAACTCAACCTGAAAGAACTCGGAAACAACGACTTTGAAACCCTTAAGAAAAACGGCGAAAACCGTTGGAACGAAGTGTTAGGCAGGGTAGAAATCGAAAGCAATGACATTGACAAGTTACGCGCCTTTTATTCCTGTCTCTATCGCTCGGTACTTTTCCCGCGCAGTTTCTTTGAATACGATAAAAACGGGAGCGTGGTACATTACAGCCCCTACAACGGACAGGTCTTGCCCGGCTATATGTTTACCGATACCGGATTTTGGGATACCTTCCGTTGCCTGTTTCCCCTGTTGAATCTCCTCTATCCCGAAATGAATCAAAAAATGCAGGAAGGCCTAGTCAATACCTACCGGGAAAGCGGATTTTTCCCCGAATGGGCAAGCCCCGGACATCGCTCCTGCATGGTAGGAAACAATTCGGCTTCCGTGCTTGCCGACGCTTTCCTGCAAGGAATTAAAGTGCAGGATACAGGCGCTTTGTGGGAGGGAATCACGAAAACGGCCAACAGCGTTCACCCGAATATTTCCTCAACAGGACGACTGGGTTATGAATACTACAACCGTTTGGGCTATGTGCCGTGCGACGTGAACATCAGGGAAAGCGCCGCCCGCACGCTCGAATATGCCTACGACGACTGGTGTATTTACCAGCTCGGACGGGCGCTCGGAAAACCCGAAAGCGAAATAAGCGTCTACGCCGAAAGAAGCCAAAACTACCGCCATCTTTTCAACCCCAAATACAACCTGATGTGCGGCAAAAAAGAAAACGGCGGATTTAACGAGCCGTTCAGCCCCTTCAAGTGGGGAGGCGACTTCACCGAAGGCAACGCGCTCCACTACACATGGTCGGTATTTCACGACCCGCAAGGATTGATCGACCTGATGGGAGATGCGAAAACATTCAACCAAATGTTGGACACGGTATTCGCCCTGCCGCCCATTTTCGACGAAAGTTATTACGGTAGCGTAATCCACGAAATACGTGAAATGCAAATCATGAACATGGGAAACTATGCGCACGGCAATCAACCGATACAGCACATGATTTACCTCTACAATTATTCCGGACAACCATGGAAAGCGCAATACCACCTCCGCCAAGTGATGGACAAGATGTACACCGCCGCGCCCGACGGCTACTGTGGCGACGAAGACAACGGACAAACTTCGGCCTGGTATGTATTTTCGGCGATCGGATTTTATCCCGTCTGTCCCGGCAGCGGACAATACGCGCTTGGCTCGCCGCTTTTCCCGAAAGCAAGCCTGCATTTGCAAAACGGGAAAACCATTGAAATACAATCAAGTAACAACAGCCACGAAAACGTGTATGTAAAAACCCTGAAACTGAACGGCAAGAATTACACACACAACTATCTGGAAATCGAAACGCTGAAACGCGGCGCAAAACTGCTTTTCGAGATGGACGGCAAGCCCAATACGCAACGCGGAACGGCGCCCGGCGATTTCCCATATTCTTTTACAAAAAAACAAACACAATGAAATAGTCAAATTATTTCACAGCCTAAAGCAGCGCCGAAGTAGATAAAGAGCCGGTCACCATCCGCAGTTCCGCTGCCGAATTGATTGTTAAACGCACAAGTCACAAGAAACCGTTTATGGGTTTGACTTCGTGGAAAAATTTTCCCGATGGAAAAATACAAAAATATGATGTTTCCATTTCCAAAAAACATTTGGAAATCAATTAAATACAGTACGATGAAAAACAATATTCTTTTCCTGTATATGCTTGTTATTTGCGCGTGTGCGGAGCAAAACGAATCCTGCATTTCAAGCCGGTTGCGGGCGCCGGCGTATCCCCTGATTAACATTGATACATATACCAATGCCTGGTTGTTTGGCGATACCTTATACAATAAGCAATTATCCCATTGGACGGGGAAAGAATTTCCTTTGCTGGGAGTTATCCGCGTCGACGGAAAGACATTCCGGTTTATGGGCGTTGAAAGCCATGCGGAAACGGCAGTGCAAAATTCCGTCGAAGTGCTTCCTACCCAAACCCGGTATCGTTTCACTTGCGGGCCGGTGGACATGGAACTGGTTTTTACAGCGCCCCTGTTGATGGACAATCTCGACTTGTTATCCCGTCCGATCAACTACATCACTTACCGCATTTCTTCCAATGATTCCCAATCCCATACGGTCGATTTATATCTGGAAGCAAGTCCTTCATGGGCATTGGACGCGCTCAACCAGCCAAGTGAAAGCGAGACTTTCGAAAAAGACAATTTATTGTATTTGAAAACAGGAAGCAAAAAACAGCATATTTTAGGAAAAAAAGGCGATAAAGTATGCATTGACTGGGGATATTTTTATTTGTGTGCAGAGAAAAAACAGACGCAATCGGCAACAGGAGATCCTTACGCCATGCGGGCGGATTTCCGCAATACGGGCGCTTTTTCCGGAAATAATCCCGCTTCGCCCGATGAACAGGACAGGCTCGCTTTTATCCGTTCTTTGGGAAAAGTAAAGAAAACGGCAAGCGGCTACTTTATGCTGGGATACGACGATATTTATTCCATCCGCTATTTCGGCAAAAACCTTCGTCCTTATTGGAACAGAAAGGGTGACAGGAACATTTATGAACTTTTCTCCAGTGCGGCGAAAGAATATAAATCGTTGAAAAAAGACTGCGATAGATTCGACGCCGAACTGATGAAAGAAGCCGTCCGTTGCGGAGGCGAGGAATATGCCGAACTGTGTGCGCTGGCTTACCGGCAATCGGTATCCGCCCACAAGTTACTGCAAGCTCCTAACGGCGATTTGCTGTTTCTCTCGAAAGAAAACTACAGCAGCGGTTCGATTGCAACCGTCGATGTTACCTACCCTTCTTCGCCCTTGTTCCTGTTGTACAATGTCGATTTACTGAAAGGAATGTTGAACCCCGTTTTTTATTACGTGGAAAGCGGACGGTGGCAACATCCTTATGCTCCCCACGACGTCGGTATTTATCCCATTGCTGAAGGACAAGTTGCCGGACCTGTCCTTCCCGTTGAAGAATCCGGTAATATGCTGATACTCTGCGCCGCTATTGCCACAATGGAAGGAAACGCCGGTTATGCTTCACAACATTGGGAAACATTGTCGCAATGGGCTGATTTTCTTGTAAAGGAAGGATTCGACCCTGATTACCAGGAAAATACGGATGTGTTTACCGGAAGTTCTGCACACAATGCCAATCTTTCCATCAAAGCTATTCTGGGCATTGCTTCCTACGGACGCCTGGCCGATATGCTGAAACAAAACGATGTCGCACAAAAATATGCGGCGATGGCGCGTAAAATGGCTTTGGAATGGGTGAAAAAAGCAGACGACGGCGACCATTACCGTTTTGCATTCGACCAGCCCGGAACTTGGAGCCAAAAGTACAACTTAGTGTGGGACAAGATTATGAAAATAAATGTTTTTCCCCACGAAGTGCCTGAGAAAGAAATTGCCTATTACCTGACCAAACAGAACAAATACGGATTGCCGTTGAACAGTAAACAACTTTACACAAAAGCCGACTGGATAGTGTGGTCAGCCGCTCTGTCGCGCAACACTTCCGATTTCCGGCAGTTTATTGCTCCGCTTTACTGTTTTGTAAACGAAACGACAGACCGTATTCCCATGTCCGACTGGTATTGGACAGACCGTCCGGAACATGTGTCGTTTCGCGCAAGGTCGGTGCTGGGCGGTTTTTTTATCAAAATGATGGAAGACAAGTTGATTTCTCAATCGGATTAATTTATGCAAATAATAAGGATATTAAATACAATTATCTTTTTCTGTATCTGCTCTTTGCATATTTATTCGGAAGAGTCGTTAGGCGGAATTTTATTTACTTCGAGCGCGGAAAAAGTAGATAAGAGGACGTCGCTTGTCCTTTTCGGCGATAAACTTCAAAAATTTGAAGATTCATTCACAATCGGTTTTGATTTGTCGATTTGGGACGCTAACCAGTTCGGACATATTTTCCGCGTGATTAACAAGCAAAAACAGGAAGTCGAATTTGTTTTTGTCAACTTCTACGGAATAGACAGCATGTACCTTGATTTCCACAGTCCGATTACTCATAAATCCGTCCGGATTCCCATTACAAAAGAAGACGTCGACAAGAAAAAAACTTTACATGTCGATATTCGTTTCGATTTAAAGGAAGACAAAGCAAGCGTTACCCTAAGAGACTCTACCTATACTTGCACGCCTGTCGGCCTGGAAAATCCCTCTTATCTACAGTTCTCATTCGGACTGTACGGCTTGAATCTGGACGTGCCGCAAATGTTAATCGGCAACTTGCATATTCAAGAGGGAAAAGACAAATCCTTTTTCTTTCCGTTAGAAGAATCGAAAGGCGAATTTACTTGCGATAAAACAGGTAAAATAAAAGCCAAGGTAAAAAATCCCGGATGGATTATTAATAAACATTTTTACTGGCAGGAAAAATCATCGTTCAGGACGTCCGGCAAGGCCTCCGTAACTTTCGACGAAGCGGATAACCGGATTGTTATCAGCGGCGGCGATTCCGCGCTGTCTTATTACCCGCGCTACGACCGCGTTGAAATCGCGGGAATAACCAGGATTGTTCCGGTCGACGAACAGCATCTGTTGCACAGCAACGTTTTCTGCTCATCCGCCGGCGACCGTTACCAATTCGGCGGATACAGCAATCATTCTTATTCCGATAGAATATCCCGTTACGACAAGGAAACCCGGCAATGGGAAGCGCTCGATTTCAAAGGCGACCGGATAACGCCGCGTTTTTATTCCGCAGTAGGCGACGGAGTTTTGCCGGACGAAAAACTGATTTTCGGCGGATTCGGAAATGAAACGGGAAAACAGGAACACAGCGGACACAACTTTTACGATTTGTATGCGTTAAACCTCAAACAAAAGACGATTACCAATTTATGGCGGCTGCATGAGATGCCCGCAATAGAATTTATTCCGGGCAACAATCTGATTCTGAGCGAAAATAAAAAATATTTCTATGCCTTTTGCTATGCGCATCATATACCGAAGACTTTCGGATATTTGTACCGTTTCGACTTGCAAAACGGGAAGTACGACCTCGTAAGCGATTCCATCAATTTCTCGTCGGAGGGTATGAATAATACTTCCGTCAATTTGTTTTACAATAAAGAGATGCACGAATTTTATGTTGTGATCCGTGATTTTTCGGACAAAAACGAAACCCGTGTTTTGGTTTATTCTTTGTTATCGCCGTCCATTACGAAATCGCAGTTGGAAAATGCCGCCCCTTCGACGAAACCCTACCGCATACTTGCAGGAATAGCCGCTCTTATTGCTTTTCTTGCCGTTGCGATCGTTTTTGTGATTTCAACAAGCTCAATCACCAAAAAACCCGAAGTATCCCGTTTACCTCGCGAAGATGAATATGACGGGAAAGTACAAAAACAATCGGCGGCTTATATTTTCGGCGCCTTTACGGTTTATGACAGGAAAGGAGTAGATATAACCTATCGTTTCAGGCCACAATTAAAAGTTTTGTTTTCGCTTGTGCTTTTGAATACAAAAGATGAAACCGGAATTTCTACGGAAAAACTCACGCAGACTCTATGGCCGGATAAAGGCGTAAACGAAGCCAAAAGCGCACGCGGCATAGCAATAAACCGGTTGCGTAATGTATTGAAAGACATTGGCGATATTCGGTTGGTTCATCAAAACTCCCAATGGTTTTTCACTTTCGACCGATCTTTTTATTGCGATTACTTAGCGTATACCGGCTTGCTGAACCGTTTGCAACATGCAGGCCGCGAATCGTATCCTCTATTAATGGAACAACTTCACGCCATTGTCCGTAACGGTTCGTTCCTTTTAAGCATACATGACGCCGGAATCGACCGGTATAAATCAAAAGAAGAAGAAAAACTGGAACGCTTACTTAAGGAATATATCTTTTATTTATACAAGAAAAAACAATATCAAAAAATAATTTCCATATCTGCAACTTTCTTCGCCATCGAACCTTTGAATGAAGAAATATTGAATATTTGTATAAAAACTTACGATAAGTTAGGAAAAAAAGAAGAAGCCAAAACTTTCCTCAAAAATTATAAACGAACCTACCATGTGATGACGGGGGAAAAATACAAGCCCATGACACAAGATAAATATCCTAATTCTTAACTCTTAATTAATCAGCCGTTCTCCGCGCTTCCGCCTTTCGGGCAATATTGAGCATCAACTGAGGATTGCGGTTGTAAGCCGGATAATTAATCAACGCATCGATGATTTCGTTATCATCCATATTGTTCGGATTGAAGATAAACGGTTTGGGACGGTTTGTTTTAATCCTGTCTATCGAAACGTCTTCCCCGTAATATTTTTTCAACAGGTAACGAATCCATTCTTCTTCCTCTTCGGTATTTTGCAGTTCTTCTTCCGCTTTCCGGATGATTTCGGAATTATTGAGCGCCTTTGTCCTGCCGTTTTTAATTTCAGTCATAGGAGCGACGTCTTCAATGCCGAAACCGGTTGCCAAAATTGTTATTTTGATACTGTCTTCCAATTCCGGATCGGAAGCCGTTCCCCAGATTACTTCTATATCCGAACCGAATTTTCCCATGAAATCGTGGACTTCGCTCATTTCTTCCATCATCAGGGGCTGTACGGGACCAAACGTAATGTTGAGTAATATTTTCTTGGCTTTGAAAACATCATTATTATTCAACAGCGGAGAATGCAGGGCATTGTTAATAGCCGTCGAAACGCGGTTCTCGCCTTGGCCTAATCCGTTACTCATAATAGCGACGCCGCCGTCGCGAAGAATCGTATTGACGTCCGCGAAGTCCAGGTTAATATAACCGGCTACGGTGATGATTTCCGAAATACTTTTTGCCGCGATTGTTAAAGTATCGTCGGCCTTTTTGAAAGCATTCGGGATGTCGAGGTCAAAATAGATTTCGCGCAAGCGTTCATTGTTAATTACCAGCAAGGCGTCTACGTTTTGTCTGATTTCTTCAACGCCTTTCAGGGCTTGTATGATTTTTTTCACGCCTTCAAACAGGAACGGTATCGTGACAATTCCCACCGTCAATATGTTCATTTCCTTGGCAACGCCTGCTACAATGGGGGCCGCGCCCGTACCGGTTCCGCCGCCCATGCCGGCAGTGACAAACACCATCTTGGTGCCGTCGCTCAGTAATTGTTCCAGGTCGGCAATGCTTTCTTCGGCTGCTATCCGTCCAACTTCGGGCTTTCCGCCGGCGCCCAAACCTTCGGTTGCCTGTTTACCTAACTGTATTTTGATAGGCACTTCGCTTTTCAGCATGGCTTGATTGTCGGTATTACATAAAACAAAAGATACATCACGGATGATGTCTTCGCGGTACATGTGGGTGACGGCATTTCCGCCGCCGCCTCCTACGCCCAACACTTTGATGATGGACGGTATTTCTCTTGGAAAATCAAATTGTAATAATTCGTTTTCCGGTTGTATGAGTTCTTCTTTCATGATTATTTATTTTCTATGTTATCATTTTTTATATTATCATTTTCTATGTTATCATTTTCTATGTCAAACAAATCATTCATCAGACCATTGAGCCTATTAATAAATCTTCTCGGCTTAGGAGGCTTAGGATACTTAATAATCTTCGGAGTATCCGGAGTATTCAGAGTATCCGGAGTATCCGGAGTTCGGATGGTTTTTTTCTCTGAAGCATCTACACATCCGTATTTCGCCAGAGTTAACAAACCGATAATCGTAGAATCTTCGGCCGATTGACTTTTTCCGTTAGCCGTAGGGTATGCGAGTCGAAGATTTTTATTTACTTTATTTTTGAAAGAGTCTTCCAAGTGCTGAAGCGTTGCGCCGCCACCGGTAATGATTATGCCGGAAGCCAGTGAATCCGCATAACCCGATTTGTTGATTTGATGAACGACGTTTGCCAAAATTTCATCCGTTCTTGCCTCAACAATGGTATTTAAATTCCGGACTTCAATTTTGCGTTCCGTGTTCAATCCTTCATCAAGGGTTATTTTACTTACATCTTCCCAATTAAGGATAGCGCTACCATATTTCCTTTTCAGGTTTTCGGCTTCATCTTCCGAGACATTCAGGCAGCGAATATCTTTCGTAATGACTAAACTGCCCAAAGGTATTGTGACTAAATATTTCAGTTTCCCGCTTTTATAAATGGAAATGTAGGTAACCCCGGCGCCAAATTCGACCAAAGCGCAACCCAAATCTTTCTCTTTTTTGTCCAATACGGCAGCTGCCGTAGCCAAAGGAGCAACTATATAACCTGCAATTTCTATCTTTTCGGGAATCGCTTTTTTTATTAGCATTTTCAAATTGTGACTACTCACAACAATCAACCGGTAACGCGCTTCGACAGAAGAAGCGGTAGTGCCTCTCGGACTGTCGGTTAGTTGTCCGTCCACATAATATTCGGCGGGAAGGATTTCCAGCACTTCATATAATTCGGGTTTGTATTGCTTTATTTCATCCTCAATTTCAGTCAATAATCGTTGTTCGATCGTTTCGGTTTCGACTTGCTTTCTTATGCTATGTTGTTCTATATGCAAAGATTGCCCTCCGATACTGACATATACCTGTTTGATTGGTGCACTCAATTTGGGCATGGCATAATCCTCATTTAACCGATTAATCAAATAGGCCGCTTTCTCAGCGGCGGCGTCCCCATTATAGATACAACCCCTTTTGATACAGTTTTCCGAATCCACTTGCTCGGTGCGTAAAATAGATATTTTCCCACCGACTTCCTTCCGGGCAATCATGGCTGTCATTTTGGATGTGCCCGGGTCAATTGCAACAATGTACTGTTCCATATTCATATCATTTTATATATTATTGTTCCGTTAAATCGGACATTTCGCTTCGCGCTTTCAATGCAGCGCCGGTCAGCGTACAAACGACCTGGTTTTCATATTTCAGATTAATCGTCGAATACCTGTTCCATCCGATTTTGTTCAATCCTTTTTCGTAAAACGTCTGTAATTTATCCAAATTTTGTTTATAATCCTCTATTTTTCCCATAATAATCCGGTAGTTTCCGACAACCGGCGTTAATACAACGTCTTGGTTGGCGAATACATAGATTTGCGCAATCTGGGAATCCCAAAATTTATCCTTTTGTAAATAGTTTGCAAAATCGTACAATTGTTTTTTTGCATATTCGCTGTTAAAGTTTCCGCAAGCAACCGGCACGTAAGCCGCAAAGTTGTTCGGAACAGGCATGACATTTCTTTCATTATCAACGTAATAACTTCCATTTTGCGAAAATATCCGCAAAACCGGAATACGTTGGTAAACCTTTATTTTCACATATCCGCCTACGGTTTTGAAACATTCCGCTTTTTTAATCAGGTCGTTGTTTGCGAGTTTTTCTTCGATTTTGGAAGTGTTGATTTCTTTCATATTTTTCCCAACCGGAAATATCTTTTCCGCTTTCATCCGGGAAATAACGTCATTGGCTGAAATATAGTTTTGCCCCAATGTATTTTCAATTTCTACCTCTATTCTTTGACAAACCGTTTCTTCGGATGTGTGGAAAAAATTCAGGTAAACCACAGAAAACACTATGTATGCGAGTAACAAAACCGCAAAAAAGACGGTGAATATTTTCTTAACCATTTAAAATTTTTTTTATGGGTTCGACCAAAAGTTCGATATCGCCGGCGCCGGCAACCAAAAGGGCTTCATACTTATTTTTTTGTACGTGTTCCAAGAGTTCCGTTTTGCTTAACAAGCGTTTTTCGGGACTTCTCACCTCATCCAGAATCGTTTGGGAAGAAATGCCCGGAATCGGTTCTTCGCGCGCGGGATAAATCGGAATCAGAATTACTTCGTCGGCCAAAGACAGAGACTCGGCGAATCCTTTGTAAAAATCGCGGGTGCGCGAATATAAATGCGGTTGGAAAATAACCGTCAGCTTCTTGTCGGGATAGAGTTGGCGGACGGAAGTGATGCTTTCGCGCAGTTCGTCGGGGTGATGGGCGTAATCGTCTATCAACACCAAATCGTCGCGTTTGATGTGGAAGTCAAAGCGGCGTTTGGCGCCTTGGAAGGAGGCCATTCCGGCTCTCAGTTCATCGTCGGAAACACCGTTCAGGGAGGCTATTGCCATGGCTGCTATTCCGTTGAGGATGTTGATTTTTACCGGGACGCCTAATTGGATATTGGGGATTGTTCTTTCGGGGGTGACAAGGTCGAAGGTGATTGTGCCGTTGGTGGTTCGGATGTTTGTGGCGTGGAAAGCCTTCTTAAGATTCTTAAGTGGCTTAAGGTCTTCCGCGTAGCGGAAAACTTTTACTCCTGCTTTAAGGTTAAGCGGAATATCTACTCCCGCTTCCAGCAGCAAAACGCCATTTTCTTCGATTAGCGATGCGAAGTAACTGAAACTTTCTTTATAGGCGGCTTCGGTGCCGTAAATATCCAAATGGTCGGGCGAAACGGAGGTGATCACGGCCATATAGGGGCTTAGCCAGTGGAAAGAGCGGTCGTATTCGTCGGCTTCAATCACTGTCAGGTCGCTCGTGTCGGACAGCAGGAGGTTGCTGTCGTAGTTTTTCAGGATTCCGCCGAGGAAGGCGTTGCAGTCTATTTTGGATTGTTTCAGGAGGTGGGCGATCATGCTTGAAACGGTTGTTTTGCCGTGTGTGCCGGCGACGCACAGTCCGCGTGTGGAGCGGGTGATTTCGCCCAGGACTTGTGCGCGTTTCATGAGATTAAAGCCGTTTTCGCGGAAGAAGGTTAGTTCGGAGTGGTCGTTGGGGACAGCGGGCGTCCAAACGACCAGCGTCTGCGTTTTGTCTTTGAACGCGGGTGGAATCAGATCGACATTGTCTTCGTAATGGATTTCGATGCCTTCTTGATTTAATTGTTTCGTCAATTCCGATTCGACGCGGTCGTATCCGGCCACTTTTTTGCCTTTGGCGAGGAAATAACGGGCGAGATTGCTCATGCCGATGCCGCCGATACCGATGAAGTAGAAATTGTTTGTTTTTTTATCCTGCCTTTTGCACATATCATTTACTGTTTAAACAGGCATAGCCTGATATATTTTTCCGTTAATCAATTTTCCGTTCTCGTGCTTATTTCTTTTCACACCATCGCTGCCCCAAGTTCCCCATTGTTTAAAGAAAAATGCAGAATCTTGATTTTCAGATTGTTTTTTGATAGATATAACCCATTCTTCTTTCAT
>JAISWH010000113.1 GCA_031271125.1 Dysgonamonadaceae bacterium | reverse complement strand
GGGTACGCGTTTTACCACATCGTGATCGCAGATAGCAGAGCTCCACGTGATGGAAAATTTATCGAAAGGATTGGTTCTTATAACCCCAATACGAATCCTGCTACAGTAGATTTGAAATTCGAAAGGGCTTTGTATTGGCTGCAAGTAGGCGCTCAACCTACGGATACGGCAAAGAATATTCTTTCCAAAGAAGGTGTTCTCCTGAAAAAACATTTATTGGGCGGCGTGAAAAAAGGCGCTTTCTCGGAAGCGGAAGCCGAACGGAAATTTGAAGCGTGGTTAAATACAAAACAAAACGCCGTCAAAACGGAAATAAGTAAATTGAACGACGCACAAAGATCTGCCGCTAAAGTAAAATTAGACGCAGAAAAAGCGGTAAACAAAGCCAAAGCGGAAGCACTGGCCGCCAAAAAAGCAGAATTAGCAGCAGCGAAAAAAATAGCGGAAACGGAAGCCGCCGGCGGAGAAAATCCTGTTGCGGATGTTCCGGCTGTGGAAACTCCTTCTGTAGAGTAAAAATCTTATTATTTATAAAAGGTTATATTTCTTACGATTTCAAAAACGAAAGGAAATATAACCTTAAAAAAATTATAATGCAGGGTTTTACGGGTGAGCCGGTACATCACCATAAGAAGAATTAAGTTTCTGTAATGCACCGAACCGAGAAGCCGTACGCACGGCCGTTATAGTGCGCCGGTCGGACGTGACCTTTTTGGCATGTAATTTTTGAATCATGAAAAAGAAAATCTTAATAAGTTTATTGCTTTGTTTTTTGTTTCGGCACGGATTTGCGGAAAATCCCATTAGAAAAACATTTGAGTTTGACGGATTCGAGCGGGAGTATTTGCTTTATATTCCCAAAAATGCACAGGAATACAACGGTTTGGTTATCGGACTACATGGTTTTAACAGTTCAATGGAAGTTTTTTTCAGGGATATTGACCTGTCGGGAATTGCCGATTCCCTGAATTATGTGGTTATCGCTCCACAGGCGCTTCCCGAACAAAGTCAAGATGTAAAAAGCAGTGCAGCGTTCTTGAAAAATCTTACCGGACAGGATATTGCACTCAATTCCGTTTGGGGTTGCGGATTGAAAGTCACAGCGTCAATATTATTAACCGCCGAATTGAACAAGACAATTGACGACGCAGGATTCCTCGATCAGGTAATCAATAATGCGCTATCCGAATACACCATTAATCCGGAAAATCTTTTCCTGATAGGCACTTCGATGGGCGGTTACATGGCGTATCAATATATTTTGCTGTACGGAAACCGTTTGTCAGGCATGGTATCGATTGTCGGTACGATGGGAACAGCGATAAAAGGACTTGAAAATCAGGTGCAGGTTCCCATCTGCGATTTTCACAGCCTGACCGATGAAGTGGTTCCTTATACCGGTTCATACACTCTTTCGGGCACTTTTCCGGTCTTGGTCTCGTTAGGCAAAGATAAAAATGAAGTCATCAATTATTGGGTAAACAAGAATGAGGCAAACGAAGCAAGGGTTGAAGATTTTCCGGAAGGCAACGGTATCAAAGTCAAGAAATTCATTTATCCGCATCCGGAACATGAAGTAATTCACTATCAAGCGGATGGAGCAGGACATTCATACATATTTGCAAAGGATAAAGGCGACGGTATGGATTATATGGAGGAAATATTGAAATTCCTTGCCGACCATACTTCAGGTGAAAGTAATGGAATTAACGAGATTAACAAACAAAACTTGCATTTTTATCCGAATCCGGCAAAGAATACAATCCATTTTTCCGGCGAAATCGACGTTGTTACGATTTACGATATGACCGGCAGACTTTTGCTTTCGCAATCGTTCCACGCCCATCAAGCAGATGTTTCCGAATTAAAGCCTGGAATGTATATTATTAAAATTCTATCTGGCGGAAAAACATTGACAGGCAAATTATTGAAAAATTAAATTGCTGATTATTAGCGCGTTAATGCCTAAGTAAAATGATGATAGATTTTATCTATGTTCGTAGAGTTTTATTAGATTTGATTTGTATTCATTTTTAACTTACATTTGCAGAGTAAACGAGATAAATAATTTATTATTAACAGACTAAAAAAAAGAAAATTATGGAAGCAACAAAAAACAATGTCGGATTGGAATTGACCGCCGTGGATACAGTTATCCCAAAGTTAAACGAATTATTGGCAAACTATCAGGTATTTTATACCAATTTGAGAGGATTTCATTGGAACATACAAGGTGATAAATTTTATGAATTACACGAATTGTATGAAGATTACTACAACCAGTTTGCCGAAAAAATTGATGAAGTTGCCGAACGTATTGTCATGTTGGGAAAAGTCCCTGCAAATACTTTCACAGAATATTTGAAAATAGCGAAAGTAAAAGAAATATCGGGCGTTTCCGATTGGCAGATAGGCGTGAACAATGTACTTGAAACTTTACAATTCTTTGTAAGCGAACTTCGCGAACTTCATGCAATCGCTATTAAAGCCGGCGATCATGCTACGGTTTCTTTGGCCAATCATGGTATCAAAGATTTTGAGAAAAAAATATGGATGCTTTCCGCTTACTTGAAATAAAGTAACTTATGAAACCGGAGGAAGTAAGGCGAGAGAATATTAATTCTTTCGCCTTTTTTGTACTTATGCATTAAATTAATGAATTTTTTTGTATTTTTGCAAACGTTTATGACCAAAAAATAATAATCTGAAATATGTTACGTATTGCAATACAAGGCAAAGGACGTTTGAATGAAGAAACTATGAATCTTCTGCAAGAAGCAGGCGTCAAATTATCATCCGCAAAAAGAACGTTGCTGATTCCGGCAAAAAATTTTCCGGCCGAATTGCTATTCCTGCGGGATGACGATATTCCGCAAGCGGTAGCCGACGGAGTAGCCGATGTGGGAATCGTCGGTGAAAACGAGTTTATGGAGAAAAAGAAAGATGCGGAAATTATAAAAAAACTGGGTTTCAGCAAATGCCGGCTTTCTTTAGCCATACCGAAAAGCGAAGATTATCAAAATCTCAGTTGGTTTAACAGGAAAAAAATTGCCACTTCATATCCGGTCATCCTATCCGATTTTCTGAAGAAAAATGCGATAAAAGCGGATATTCATATCATTAGCGGTTCGGTGGAAATTGCGCCGGGAATCGGTCTGGCCGACGCTATTTTCGACATCGTCAGTTCGGGAAGCACTTTAATGAGCAACCACTTGAAAGAAACGGAAATTGTAATGCAGTCGGAAGCGGTATTGATCGGCAACAAATCACTGAGCAAGGAAAAAGAAAAAATACTCAAAGAGTTGATTTTCAGGATTGACGCCGTACAAACAGCCGATGATAAAAAATACATTCTCCTGAATGCACCCAATAATGTTTTACCTGAAATATTCAACATCTTGCCCGGTATGCGCAGCCCGACGGTTGTACCTCTGGCGCAGGAAGGTTGGAGTTCGGTTCAAGCGGTTATTGATGAAAAACGGTTTTGGGAAATCATCGGAAAACTGAAAGGTTTGGGCGCAGAGGGTATTCTGGTTATCCCCATTGAAAAAATGATTTTATAAGAACGATGCAAATAATTAAATATCCACTTCAAAATGAATGGGAAGGGCTGATTCGCCGTCCGTCTATGGATGATACCCGTTTGTCGGATGTGGTGAGCGGGATTTTGGACGACGTCCGGCAAAAAGGAGATGAAGCGGTTAAAATGTATGGGCTGAAATTCGACCAGGTGAATTTGGACGATTTATCCCTTTCCGAAGCAGAAAAGTCGGAAGCCGATAGTTTAACCAAAGACTTAAAGCAAGCCATCCTGCAAGCGAAAGCCCATATCGAAAAATTCCATGCGGCGCAAAGACAGGAATTGCCGAAAATAGAAACCTGTCGGGGCGTAATTTGTTGGCAAAAAGCCGTTGCCATTGAACGAATCGGTTTGTACATTCCCGGCGGGACGGCGCCTTTGTTTTCGACGGTTCTGATGCTGGCCGTTCCGGCAAAAATTGCAGGTTGCAAGGAAATCGTTCTCTGTACGCCGCCCGGCAAAGACGGGAAAATTCATCCGGCCGTGATTTTTGCGGCAACAGCGGCAGGCGTGGATAAAATCTTCAAAATCGGTGGAGTACAAGCTATCGGCGCCATGGCTTACGGTACGGAAAGCGTTCCTAAAGTTTACAAAATATTCGGGCCGGGCAACCAATATGTGACGACAGCCAAGCAAATAGTCGGTTTGAAAGAAGTGGCCATCGACATGCCGGCCGGTCCTTCGGAAGTGGAAGTCATTGCCGACGAAACGGCTCATCCGGCTTTTGTCGCTTCCGACTTGCTTTCTCAAGCCGAGCACGGCGCCGACAGTCAGGTTATTTTGCTTACAACTTCCGAAGAATTGGCGGAATCCGTTGCACGGGAAGTCATCGCCCAGCTACACGCGCTTCCACGAAAAGAATTGGCGGAAAAATCTCTGGCTCACAGCCGGATAATCGTTTTACGCACCCGCGATGAAATCATCGAACTGACCAATGTTTACGCACCGGAGCATTTGATTATCGAAACGAAAGATTATCAAGAGATTGCCGATCGGATTACCAATGCCGGTTCGGTTTTTCTCGGCCATTACACGCCCGAAAGCGCAGGCGACTATGCTTCCGGCACTAACCATACTTTGCCGACTAACGGTTATGCCCGCATGTATAGCGGAGTTAATCTGGATAGTTTCATGAAAAAAATTACTTTTCAGGAAATTTCGAGAGAGGGGATACGGAATCTGGGGCCAACGATTCGGATTTTGGCGGAAAATGAGCAGTTGATTGCGCATAAGAATGCTGTAAGTCTTAGGATGTTTGAGGGTTGACAAGTAGACGAGTTACTGCCGCTCGGCGAAAGCTCCAGCCTTCGTCGTGTTAAAAGCAAGCGTCCCCGCTTGCGGGCATGTCTGGATACATGCTTTTAACCCGACGCAGGCAAAGCCCATAGCCGAGCGGGGGGTTATAGCCTTTCATTATACTTCACGCGGTATAGTTTTGTGCATAAACGAGTTGACAAGTAAACGAGTTACTGCTTTTTATACCCTGTTTACTCGTCAACTTGTTTACTCGTTTACTAATTTTGCTTATGCACAAAACCATGCCGCGCATAGTATAACCAAAAGTAATAAGCGCTTTGTTCATAAGCAATCCAAAACACGCCCTCTTTATAAAGATGAACATGAAACGCATCCGGATGGATTATTTTTTCGGAAATTCCCATTTTTTCAAAAAAAAATTTTAAATTTTTCAGAGTTGGCATACCAACTCTGAAAAAATAATAGTCAAATTGTCAAATCAATCGGGTCCTGCCACGCACCGAACCGAAAACCCCTGCGGCCGAGAGGCCACGCTGCTAGGGCTCACGTTCGTACTGTAACAAAGCAAGCGCCAGGTGTCAAAATATGTACTACTACTCCAATAGCGAGAGTACGTACCGCTATCATAAACAGTAGCGGAGGTGTAATTACGACTACCTCCGGCAGAAAGAAAAAAAGTAGGAGGTATATCGTTGTAATCGGTGTCTGCCCCTGTTTTGGAAGGAGTCAACGAAACGCCATGTGTACCGGGATCGCCGGCAGGAGGAACAGCAAAATTATGTACCCATTGATTAACCTTAGCGCTGCCATAACAATCACCACTGGTACAATTAGTTGTAGTGCCGTAAATACTTGCCCATTCGGTACGGGTAGGAACACGCCAACCGGCGGGGCAAGGATCGGCAGGAGTTTTTTGGGGAGCTTCTTCTGTGCCGGTATTCCAGCGAGTGTCATATCCTGTGCCGGAAATCCAATCGTAACCCATGTTCAGACGGCGAATAAATTTACCGAAACGAACGTCCGTTTCCAAAACCTGACCGGTAGTTTTATTGATATTAGCTACATCATTAGGAACAGGATTTTCCGTAAAACCGGCTGTTTCGCCGATATGATCGGAAGGCCATATATTTTCGGGTGTCAAATCTCGGCGCTGATGTCCGTCATCCACGCGGCCCCATTGATACAAGTCGCCGTAAACGGTGCGGTCTGTTGAACTGCCGGTATTAGACAAGGGAACGTATAATTTTTGTGCCTCAGGGTCGCCGTAATCGGGATTAGCCCCCAGATTGTAACACATAAAAGTTAGCCAGCCGCTCACCGTAGGCGAAGAAATTGCCGGGTTGTCTACTTTTCGCACTGAACAACCTACCGGTGCATTCTGTACCCGAACCACCAATTCTGCTTTTTTTCGTTCACCGTTGTTATCCAAAAACAATGCCTTGATGGTAATCTTCTTTGCATTAGTACGACCGGCATTGCCAACTACCGTTTTCACTTCGGCCAGACTTTTGAAGGTCAACGTAACCGTATCGGCGAGACTGTTGACTTTGTACGAAGCCAACAATCCGGTCGGATCTTCTACTATAAACTGAGCGGCGCTAAAAGCATAAGCACCTACAGGCGACGATTTCAGTGTGTAAGTATATTCCACACCTGAACTCAAATCGCAAGTACGTGGATAATCGCTTGGATAATTCTTGTAAGGTTCGGGATAGTCGGAAACAGCGCCATTGTTTACATCGAACAAGATTTTACCATATATCTTGTATTTTCCGTTCAGTTCCAGAGGCACGGCCGGAATGGAAATATCATCGCCGGCTACAGGAACATTATCGCACTGGCTTTTCCATGTAGAACCCGTCCAAATGTCCAGACAGTTGGTGGAAATATTGAAAATCAATAATCCGGCAGCATCTGCATTTAAGGACAGGGCATCACGCTCCGCTGTAGTCAGCCGGGGCAAATGCAGCCCGCCTTTATTACTTCC